>CAJODA010000026.1 GCA_905233745.1 uncultured Bacteroidales bacterium | reverse complement strand
GACGGAAAATTCGTATCCGTTCCAGTCCGACTTGCCATAATGGCGGTCGCGGGTAACGCCGGCCACAGAGTCCACAATGGCCTCGCGGGCTTTGATAAGCCGGTTAAACAAGGTTGACTTGCCCACATTGGGCCTGCCGATAAGAGAGAGGATGTTTGACATGATGATGGGTGAATGAGGTGAAATGGGTAAATGGGGTGAAAGGTGAACGGCGAACGGTGAAAGGTGAACGGGCTATAATAAAACTTTAAGAACCTTATAAACCTTACAAACTAAAGTATATTCGCCAGTTGCTCTTTCAGTTTTTCGAGTTCGTCCTTCATGCGGACAACGATTTGTTGGATGTTAAAGTCGTTGCATTTGGAGCCCAGGGTGTTGATTTCGCGGCCGCACTCCTGAACGATGAAGCCCAGTTTCTTGCCATTGGCTTGAGGTTCAGCCATCGTTTCGAGGAAATAGTCGCAGTGTTTGCGCAGTCGGACTTTTTCTTCTGTAATATCCAGTTTCTCGAGGTAGAAGAATATTTCCTGCTCCATGCGGTTCGGGTCAAACTGAACTTTTGGGCCGAGGTCAGCGATTCCTTTCTCGAACTTGGCGCGAAGGGTGGCGATGCGGTTCTCTTCATAAGGGGTCACCTCATCGATCATATCGCGAATAAGCCGGATGCGCTTTTCAAAATCCGTGGCCAGGGCGGCGCCTTCGGTCATGCGGAACGCATTAACCTGGTTGCAGGTTTGCTGTATGGAATTGAGCACCTGTGACCAGAGTTCATCGGAAAGCTCCTCCTGGGGTGTGGATATCACGTCGGGCATACGGAGCACCTGCATGAAAATGTCGCTCTCCACAGGATTCTGCAACTCTTTGGAGAGGGCTGTCAGGGTTTCATAATAAGATCTGGCGAGTTCTGGATTGACGGAAACCGTTGAAGCGGAGTTCTTGTCTATCGTAAGGGTAAAGTCAATCTTGCCGCGCTCGAGTTCTCGTGAGAGGAGGGCACGAATCTCGTTCTCATTGTTGCGAAACAGGGGGGCAATGCGTGTGTTGAGGTCGAGTTGTTTGCTATTGAGGGTGCGAATCTCGACTGTGATGGATTTACCGGTAACCTCGATGGTGCCACGACCGAAGCCGGTCATTGATTTAATCATAGTATCAGTTTTTTGCGCGGCAAAAATACAAAAAAAAGGCAGGCCAAAAGCCTGCCTTATATACAGAATAGCGGTTAGCAAAGATTAATTTGCCCTTTTACCGGCGGCGTAGTTGATTTTAAGCGCGTTGTTCTTACGAAGTTCTTGCTTAATGGTATTCACATAGCGCATCTGAACATCCTTATCCACTTTCAGGGAGAAGGTGAGTTTGTCGCGGTCTTGTGCGTCACGGGATTCCTTTTCGGTACCGATAAAGTCGCGCACATCGGCCACAAGCTCTTCAGCCTTGATGGTCTGATCGTTCAATTGCACGGAAACCTCGCCGGGGGGGAGGGTGTTCTCATTCTTGCTGATAGGTGCGCCCACATAGATGTTGGCCACCAGTGATTTCTTCTCAAGCTTCTGAATCTCGGTTGCTTGAGGGGGTGTGAAATGCACTTTCAGAGAGGCCTCACGCATGGTGGTAATCACCATAAAGAAGAACAAAAACATAAAGATAATATCAGACATGGAGCCCATATTGAGTTCCGGCGTCTCTTTTTTTCCGTTCTTTTTAAATCTTGACATAATCTTTCAAATTTTAAGGATTATTGTGCGCCGTTTTTGCTCCAGTCCATAGGCGGAGCCTCGGAAATGCTCATCGGAATAGCGGCGGTAACGGCTCTTTGGGCTGCCGAGTCAAGAACATCATACTTCTTTCCAAAATACTGGAGAGCCGTTTCGTCACGCAACTCGTTTACGGCACGCTGAAGCTCGTTCTGCACCTGCACATACATATTATAGCTGGTGCCCTGGTCGTTGGTCAGGGACACAACGCCTTTGGACACAGCGAAATCACCGATACCGTCAATGGGTTTGTTCACCTTTTCCGGAAGAGAAGGGTCGTTTGTGGGGTTAGAGAAAAACTCCTTGGCCTTATCTTTCAGTTCCGAAACCGGCATCACCTCTCCATTAACGGAGATCTGGTCGAGATAGTTCACCAATACGTTCAAAACGTTACGCTTGTTGATATCAGCCTTCATTTCCGGGGTGTCATCCGTCTTTGGGGGCGGCAACTTACGAGGAATACCCTGTTCGGTATTGATGGAGGATGTCAACAAGAAGAAGGTCAACAGCAGAAAGGAAATATCTGCCGAAGCACCTGTGTTTAATCCCGGTGTTTTTCTTTTACTCATGTTATTTTCTATTTTTAATAGCGTTCATGATGCTCGTGACAAAGATAGCCAGAAGAGCGCCCAACAAACAAACATAAAATGTGAAGCAAGCTGCATTCACCATCTTGAATTCACTGACAGTCAGACCCATCTTAATAGCGGAGGGGCTGAGGACAGGGGATCCGATGAGGTAGCCGATGAAAATCACCAGTGCGAACAGAGCGAGCACGATGAGAATCTTGTAGGAGGTTTTGAACTCCTTGACAATCTTCACCAATGCGAAGAAGAGCATCAGGAAAAGGGTGAGACCGCCGAGGAAATAGCCGATAAACATAAATGTGGCTTGCAGTCTGGCTCCTGACTTGAAGCTCTGGAGGTCATTCTGAAAATCCTGGAGGTCGGAGGCTTTCTTGCTGGCGGAAGCCGTTTGGTTAATATTGTCAGCTCTGGAGATGAAAGAGTTGGCGGCTTTCATGTAGTTACAGCCTTCCAAATAGCTTTGTTTCAGAGCAGCGTACTCGTTCTCAATTTTTCTGACATAGCTTTCGAGGTCTTTGTATGAGTTCACAGCATTGAAACCGTCAACATAGGCCTGCTTGTTGTCACATTTTGCGAAGAGGGCTTCAGCCCGTGCGGGGAAATCAGCTTTGTATTGTTCGAAGTTATTCTCATCCAAGCCTTTCAGATCTTGGAGGTAGGTATAGAGAATATCTTTTTGCAGTTGGACACCCTTAAGAGAATCGTTGAGGGATTTCATTTCGTCCTGGTATTTGGTCACCAAGTCGGGAAGAGTTTCGGGGGTTGCAGTAGCCAAGTCGGCCATCAAAGTAGGATTCTGGGCCTGCACCAACTGAGCTTGGGAGTAGCTATCCTTCTTGTCCTCATTGAAACTGAAAGCGAAGGCAAGAGCGAGGATACAATCCAAGATTGCGACTGCAAATATTATAATTTTAATGATTTTATCCTTCATTATTATATAGTATTTATAATAATATTGTTATGGAAAATATTATTTGTTTTTCACCAAAATATCCATGAAGGAGATGGTAGCATCCTCCATATCATTGACGATAGCGTCAACTTTGGTAAGCAGGTAGTTGTAGAACACTTGCAGAATCATAGCGGAGATCAAACCGAACACGGTGGTCAACAAAGCCACTTTCATACCGCCGGCGACGATGGTCGGGGAGATATCACCTGCGCGCTCGATATCATCGAATGCCTGCACCATACCGATCACAGTACCCAAGAATCCCAAGGAAGGAGACAGGGCGATGAAAAGGCTGATCCAGGTGAGGTTGGTTTCCAGCTTAGCCATCTGGACGCCACCGTAGGAGACCACGGATTTCTCGACAGACTCGAGGCCTTCGTCATAGCGGTCGAGACCCTGATAGAAAACAGCTGCAAGGGGTCCTTTGGTGTCGCGGCAGATCTCTTTTGCCTTCTCTAAACCACCGTTTTGGAGAGCATCCTCAATCTTGGTGAGCAGTTTTTTGGAATTAACAGTAGAAAGGTTGAGATAGAAAATACGTTCAATAACGAAAGCAAGACCTAAAATCAAACAGATGAGCACCGGGGTCATCCACACGGCACCACCTTGGATGAATTTCTCTTTCAGAGTGTAGTGCAAGCCGTGGTTGACAGCATCATCGGGATCTTCTGTCAGTTCGGCCTGGGCGGCAGCGGGAGCAGCTACAGAGTCAGCAACCTGCTCGGTCGTCGCTGCTTTGTCTGTTTTTTGATCATTTGCGGCAAATGACACATTGGCAATACCGAAGGTCAGGAAACCTAAAACGGCAAGTAATGAGACTACTTTTTTCATAATACTTTTTTGTTTAAAATTTAGAATAAATGATTTAGTATTTTAATATCTATTTGAAAATCAACAGTTTAAAATTAACGGTCAAGTCTTTATAGTCGTATTCTTTTAACATGCCCTAAATATCTGCCCTCTCTTTTCCAACCCCAAACACGCCTAACGACTCTTCCCATAATTTAAGGCGGTAAAAGTACATTTTTTTTTCAGACGTTTCAACCCTCCTGTCCTATTTTTTTTGAATAATATTTTTTTTGTTTTTTTAAGAATAACCATATTGAAAAAAATATACTTTTGCGAACTTCAAGTGCATTGGATTTACTAACCTAATATTAATAATTAAAATTTAAAAAAATGAAAAAAACATTATTAGTAGCAGCTATGGCTGCTGTGTGTGCTGTGTTTTTCACCGCATGTCCCACCCCGGAAGAAAAAACCACCGCTGATTATCTCATGAGCCCCAAGAAGGGTTGGATTCTCCAAGCCGCAACTTCCTCCCCTGCTTATGAACTGCTTGATGGTTCTTTTGCAACCGACCTGATCAATGATGGCTACCTTTATGAGTATGAACTTGATGATATTATGACCTTCACCCAGGCTGATGGTTTCAACTATCAAATCATCAATCCCGGTAATAACATCGACCCGGAAGGCGAAGGCTATCAGCAAGAGGTCAGATATCTTTGGGCTTTCGATGCTGTTGATGAAGGATGGATTTACATGCAAGTTCCCTTCTTCTATGATGATGTTCAAGAGTATTGCCAAATCCTGAAAATCAACGATGAAGAGTTCAGATTCAAATGCACTGTGAATGATGACGACGTGGAAGCCAAAGGTACCTACTCCTTCACCCTCACCTACGTTCCCGCTAAATAATTTTAAAACCTTTAAATTATTATTAAAATGAAAAAATTATTTTTAGTTTTATTGTGCGCCGGTCTGTTCGTGGCCTGTGGTAACAAGAACAATCAACAAGAAACCGTGGCTGACACAACCGCAACTGAAACAGTTGAAGAAACTCCCGCTGTTGAAGAGCAACCTGCCGTTGCCGAGCAACCCGCCCAGGAACAGCAAGCCGCTCCCGCCAAGAAACCCGCTGCCAAACCGAAACCGACGGTTGCCGAGCACGCTCAACAAGCAGCTGAAAACGTGGCTAACACCGCCATCGACAAAGCTGAGCAAGATGCTACCAACAAGGTAGTTAACACTGGTAAGAAAAGAAGATAATTCCACTCTCACCAATATGGAAAGGGCAGCCTGTTCGGTTGCCCTTTTTTTTTGTATATTTGCGGTCCACAATATCAAACACGTTATTATTCAAATTAATAAATACTTATAATGAAAAACACACCCATTCCTGCAGCAATTGTTGACAAAATAGTGGCCGAAAGCGGCATCAAAGAAGTAGGCAAAGCCTCTATTCGCGAGGTAAAACGACTGATAAACCAGATTGAGACCGCCAGCGGCGAGGAGTTCGTCCGCATGGAAATGGGCATTCCCGGACTTCCTGCCTGCCGGGTGGGCGTAGAGGCACAGATAGAAGCCCTCAAGCAGGGAGTGGCCGCTCTCTATCCCGATATTGAAGGTATCCCCGCTCTCAAGAATGAAGCTGCCCGCTTTGTGAAGAATTTCATCGACCTTGATGTCAACCCCGAAAACTGCATCCCCACCGTGGGTTCCATGATGGGCGGCATGGCCGGATTCATGACCTTCGTGCGCTGCCGCAAAGAACGCGACACCACCCTCTTCATCGATCCCGGCTTCCCGGTGCAGAAACAACAGCATCGTGTGCTCGGCCTCAAATATGAGACCTTCGATGTCTATGAACACCGCGGCCAAAAACTCCGCGCCAAACTGGAAAGCTACCTCGAGAAAGGCAACATCCATTCCATCATGTACTCCAACCCCAACAACCCGTCCTGGATTTGCTTCACCGATGAGGAACTGCAGATCATCGGCGAGGTGGCCAACAAGTACGATGTGTTCGTTTTCGAAGACCTTGCCTACTTCGGTATGGATTTCCGCAATGACATCTCCAAACCGGGTGTGGCTCCGTTCCAGCCCTCTGTCGGCAAGTACACCGAAAACTACGCACTGCTGATCTCCGGTTCCAAAGCCTTCAGTTATGCCGGCGAGCGCATCGCCCTGATGGTGATGTCAAACAAGCTATACAAGCGCGAGTTCCCTGACCTGGTGCCCTATTTCCGCATGTCGCAGCTGGGCCGTGCCATCATCTATGGCACCGTGTATGCCATCAGTTCCGGTGTCTCCCACTCGGCACAGTATGCCATGGCCGCCATCTTGAAAGCTTGCAACGACGGCACCTACAATTATTTGGACGATGTGCGCGAATATGGCGAAAAAGCCGCCATTATGAAAAAAATCTTCATGGACAACGGCTTTGTCATTGTTTATGACAAAGACGGCGACAAGGACTTGGCCGACGGCTTCTACTTTACGGTAGCCTATCCGGGCATGAGCAGTGACGAGCTGCTGCACGAGTTCCTCTATTACGGTATCAGCGCCATCTCCTTGACCACCTGCGGCAGCGAGCGCACCGAAGGCCTGCGCGCCTGTGTTTCCCTCACTCCGCGCAGACAATTCCCCATCCTGGAAGAACGTCTGAAACTCTTCAACGAGAATCACAAATAAGAACGGAACGGGCAATTTTTGCATCCTATTTGGACAAACAACACTAAATTATGGCAGAATGTAACCACGACTGCGAGCACTGCGGTCAAGCAAATTGTGAAAAAAAGGATTTGCGTGAGAAACCGAATCCCAAAAGTGATATTAAAAAGGTCATCGGTATCGTGAGCGGCAAAGGTGGCGTGGGCAAGAGTTCCGTCACTGCGCTTCTGGCTGTGGGATTGCGCCGCAAGGGCTACCGCGTTGGCATCCTTGATGCTGACATCACCGGGCCCTCCATCCCCAAGATGTTCAACCTGCACACCATCATCGGTGGCACTGAAGAGGGCGTACTGCCCGCAGAGACCGAAAAAGGCATCCAGGTCATCTCGGCCAACTTGCTGACCAACGATGAGAAAACGCCCGTCATCTGGCGCGGACCGCTCATCGCCGGCATGGTGAAACAGTTCTGGACAGAAGTGATCTGGGACAAGATAGACTTCCTTCTGGTAGATATGCCCCCAGGCACCGGCGACGTGCCTCTCACCGTGTTCCAAAGCATGGCTGTGGACGGCATCATCATGGTAACCTCTCCGCAAGACCTGGTCTCCCTTATCGTCAGCAAGGCTGTGAACATGGCTGGCATGATGGACATACCCGTACTTGGCCTGGTGGAAAACTATAGCTACGTGAAATGTCCTCACTGCGGCGAGAAGATCAACATCTTCGGAAAAAGCCACGCTGAGGAAATCGCCAAGGAATTCAACCTCAAACTGCTGGCACAAATGCCCGTGGATCCCAAACTGGCCGAGCTGTCCGACGGCGGAGAGATTGAGAAAGCGGAGGTGGATTATCTCGACAAGGTCATTGACATGCTGGAAAGCTTGGAGGCCTAACCTAATCTTTTCCCCACCAAACCTCATCTTCTATGAAACAGTATCAGGATCTTCTCCGCACCATATTGGAAACAGGCTCATTCAAAGCCGACCGCACCGGCACAGGCACGTACAGTATTTTCGGTTATCAGATGCGTTTTGACCTGTCGGAGGGTTTCCCGCTGCTGACTACCAAGAAGCTGCATTTGCGTTCCATTATCTACGAGTTGCTCTGGTTTCTTCAAGGTGACACCAACATCAAATATCTGAAGGACCATGGCGTCACCATTTGGGACGAGTGGGCTGACCCCAACGGTGACTTAGGTCCCATTTACGGCAAGCAATGGCGCTCCTGGGGCACACCCGACGGTGGACATGTTGACCAAATCAGCCAGCTCGTACAGCAAATCAAGGAGAACCCGGACTCCCGGCGGCTTATGGTATGTGCCTGGAATGTGGGGGAGATCGACAAGATGGCCCTGCCACCCTGCCACGTGCTCTTCCAGTTTTACGTGAACAACGGTGAGATTTCGCTCCAGCTCTACCAGCGCAGCGCGGACGTGTTTTTGGGCGTGCCCTTCAACATAGCCTCCTACACCCTCCTGCTGATGATGGTGGCGCAAGTATGCGGACTCAAACCTAAAGAATTTGTACACACACTGGGCGACGCCCATATCTATTCCAATCATGTGGAGCAGGCCAAACTGCAACTATCCCGAGAACCGAGAACCCTGCCCACAATGCGCATTAATCCCGATGTGAAGGACTTGTTCGGATTCCAATACGAAGACTTCCAACTGGAAAACTACGACCCGCATCCGCACATCAAGGCCGAGGTGGCCGTCTAAAGTCCCCTCAATACAATAAAAAACACTTTATTCAGTTATCATAACAGTTTTTTCAAACCTTAATATTATGAAATCCATAGACCAATACAATTTCAGCAATCAAAAAGCTCTCATCCGTGTTGATTACAATGTTCCATTGGATGATAATTTCAATGTTACAGACGCTACCCGCATCGTTCGTACAAAGGAGACCGTCAATAAAATTCTGAACGACGGCGGCACGGTCATTCTGATGTCACACCTGGGACGTCCCAAGGGAGAGGCGAATGACAAATACTCTCTGCGTCACATCGTGAGCAAGGTTTCTGAAATATTGGGTCAAGAGGTGATATTCGCCGGCGACGTGCTGAGCGAGGAGACCGCCAATGTCATCAGTGGCCTCAAACCCGGCTCCATCGCATTGCTTGAGAATCTGCGCTTCCATGCAGAAGAAGAGAAGGGTGACGTGGAATTTTCCAAAGCAATCGCCCGTCTTGGAGACGTATACGTGAACGATGCTTTCGGCACTGCGCACCGCGAGCATGCCTCTACCGCTACCGTCGTACAATTCTTCCCCGGAAAAGCCTTTGCCGGCTACCTGCTGTACAACGAAGTCATGAGCTTGGAAACTGTGCTGAACGGTGGCGAGAAACCCTTTACGGCAATCATCGGCGGTTCCAAAGTATCCACCAAAATCAATATCATCACCAACCTGCTGTCGAAGGTTGACAACCTTATCGTTGGCGGCGGTTTGAGCTACACCTTCCTGGCTGCAATGGGCTATACCATCGGCAAATCATTGTTCGAGCCCGACATGCTGCCCATTGCCAAAGAGATTCTCGAACAGGTGAAGGCCTCCGGCAAAAACTTCTACTGCCGTCTGGACTCCGTCTGTGGTGACAAGTTCGGCGATGATGCCAACGTTTTGGTTACGGAAGACAACAACATTCCCGACAACTGGGAGGGCTTGGATATTGGTCCAAAGACGCAACGCAGCTTTGCACAGGTGCTCCGCGAGTCCAAAACCATCCTCTGGAACGGCCCTGTGGGTGTGTTTGAGTTGGAGAAATTCAGCAAGGGTACCAAGGCTGTGGCTATCAGCGTGGCCGCCTCCACCCTTGCCGGCGCCTATTCCGTCATCGGCGGCGGCGACTCCATCGCGGCTGTCAACAAGTATGACCTCGCAGACTTCGTTTCCTATATCAGCACCGGCGGCGGCGCCATGCTCGAATACCTCGAAGGCAAAGAACTGCCCGGCATTAAAGCGCTGAATAGAGAATAGGTGCACGATGAAAGGTACACGGTGTACCTGGTCTCCCATCTTTATTATTTACTAATTTTCATTCTAAATCATGGTAAATCCGAACTACTATTGCGTCATTATGGCGGGGGGCGTTGGTGCCCGTTTCTGGCCGATGAGCAACAGCAAAACTCCGAAGCAGTTCTTGGACATCCTCGGAGAGGGACAGACGCTTATTCAGAAAACATTCCAGCGTTTCACCAAGATCTGTCCGAAAGAAAACATCTATATCGTCACCAGCAAGAACTACAAGGACATCACCTTAGAGCAATTGCCGGACATTACAGAAAACCAAGTGATTCTGGAACCCTATCGACGCAACACGGCCCCTTGCATCGCGTATGCCAATTACAAAATCAAGGCGCAAAACCCCAACGCAGTTATTGTGGTGGCTCCCTCTGACCACGTCATTTTGAAAGAGGATGTCTTCACCCGCGTTATTGAGCATGGTTTAAGCGCCGTGGCTGGCAACGACTGGCTGCTCACAATCGGCATCCGTCCCTCCTCACCAAATACGGGTTACGGTTACATCCAATTTATCGAGGATAAGAGCTACGACAAGAATGCCACTATCTACGCAGTGAAGACCTTTACGGAGAAACCGGAATTGGAGATTGCCAAGAGTTTCCTTGAAAGCGGTGATTTCCTGTGGAATGCCGGTATCTTCATGTGGTCGCTACAATCCATAGAAAAAGCTTTCGAGCAATACCTGCCCGAAGTGAACGACCTCTTCAAGCAGGGCATCTGCCTCTATAACACCGAGAAAGAGGCTGATTTCATTGACGAAATCTATCAGATTTGCAAGAACATCTCCATTGACTATGGCATCATGGAAAAAGCCAACAATGTAATGGTCTATGCGGCCGAGTTCGGCTGGTCGGATCTGGGCACTTGGGGGTCGTTGTACGAACTGCGCAAGAAAGACCAGAACAACAACGCCATTGCCGGCAACCATGTCAGAACCTACGACAGCAGCAAATGTGTCATCAATGTGCCCAAAAACAAAGTGGTGGTCATTCAAGGATTGGAAGACTACATTGTGGTGGACAACAATGATGTCCTGCTGATTTGCAAGAAATCGGAAGAACAGCAGATTCGCCAATATGTGGCCAATGTGCAAATCGATTTCGGCAACAAATATGTATAGAACATTGTAAATCATTATTTATGAGAAAGAAAAGGACAGTCGGACTTGTGTTAGCAGGGCTGATTGTCCTTTTTTCCATAGGTCTTGCTCCGGCGCAAAACGACACGCTGCATCAGTGGCTTCCAGAGGTGCAAATCGGCGGATGGTACTCCAAAATTGAAGCCAGCCCCGCTGCCGTGCAGACCCTCACCGTACACCAAATCGAGCAACTTCCCACCTTGCAACTCTCCGACGCACTGAAATACATGTCGGGCGTGGTGGTCAAGGACTACGGCGGCACCGGAGGCATGAAGACCGTTTCTGTGCGCGGACTGGGCTCCCAACACACAGGTGTGGCCTATGACGGCATGGCCCTCACCGACTGCCAGACCGGCCAAATCGACCTCGGGAAACTTACGCTGGACAACGTGGCCACCATCGCCCTGACCACGGGCATGGACCAGAACATCTTCAAGCCCGCCAGACTGTTTTCCTATAGCAACCTGTTGAGCATCAACACTTCCAACGTGCTTCCCGACAAGCCCTTCAAACTCAGGATAGCTTTAACCGCCGGCATGTATGGATTGGTTTCCCCACAGCTGTTTTGCGAAAACCTGATCATGAGCAAAAAAAGAGAGAACCGTTTTGTCCTTTGGAATTTCTCGGCAAACTTCACCCACTCCGACGGACGCTACCCCTATATCCTGCATTACGGGGGCATTACCGACAGCGTCTCGCACGAGCGACGGCAAAACTCGGACATTAACGCGCTGAACATGGAGGCCAACTTGAAATACAGCATCAACCCTGACCAGCAGTTCCTGGTAAAATGGTATTACTATGATTCAGAGCGCGGACTTCCATCCGCAACAGTATTTTACAACCTCAACTCCTCACAGCGCCTCTGGAACCGGAACACCTTCGCGCAAGCACAGTATTACCACCGCTTCCACTCGAACTGGCGGTATCAGATTGGCGGCAAGTTCAACTACGACTACACACGATATTTGGACCCGGAGTATTTGAATGTGGAAGGAAAACTGGACAATCATTACCATCAATATGAGGGGTATCTCACCAATGTAATCAGCTACACCCTACCCACAAAGAACCAAAAAAGAGGTTTTTCGGTGGCCTTGGCCAACGACCTCTTCTACAATCTGCTCAACTCCTCTTCCATGGAGTATACCAATCCCGCGCGCTTCACCTCCATGACATCCCTGTCGGTACATGGAAAATTGAACCGGCTCACCTTGGTCGGAAACCTGCTGCTCACCACAGTCAATAACATGTCCCAAGGAGAGCAGCTGGGAAAAAACTACGTTCATCTTTCCCCGGCAATCAGCGCTTCCCTACACCTTAGCAGAGACGTGTCCCTACGAGCCTTCTACAAAAACATCTTCCGGATGCCCACTTTCAACGACCTTTACTATCGTGAAGTGGGAAACCTGAACCTGGAGCCTGAGAAAACCCATCAATGGAACCTGGGTGTGGTACTGGAGCAACAGCATCTCGCCGCTGGCAAAATCCATATGTCCGCATCATTAGACGGCTACTTCAATATCGTGAAAGACAAGATTGTGGCGTTTCCTTCCCACAATCTGTTCTCCTGGACCATGCTCAATTATGGCACGGTATGGATTGCCGGCGCGGAGCTGAACGCGAATCTGGAGTACCAGTTTGTAAAACACTACTTCTTCAGGTTCAACGGCAACTGTACCTACCAAAAAGCGGTGGACCGCACCGATGCCACCGGCAAGACGTTTAACCATCAGATTCCATACACACCGGAATGGTCGGGATCTATGAGCGCAGGTGTGGAAACCCCTTGGTTTACGGTGACTTATGCTGTTATCATCTGTGACAAACGCTATGCGTTGGGCGAGAACATTCCCGCCAACATAGTGCCCGGCTACGTGGACCATAGCATCACCCTCGGACACGAATTTGACATCAAACGCACCAAATTAGGACTCAGACTGGAACTGCTGAACCTGGCCAATAAGAACTACCTCATCATCCGAAATTATCCGATGCAGGGATTCGGCTGCAGGGGCAGGATTAGCTGGGCTTTCTAAATTACCCCTATTCCGTTCAAGACTATTTGATTTTTTGTATTTTTGCCTCTCCTAAAACCATTACCTATATGAAAAAATTCGGAATTCTTTTGGCCGTCATTTTTCCGATTATCCTGTTTGGCTGCAAGTCAAAACACCAGGAACCCACGGAAGACAAGGATTACAACTATCCGATTACCATCATTTCCGACACCCTGAAAACCGATGTTTCGGATAAGACGAAACTCTATCCTCTTCAGGAGGATTTTATGGCTTCTTTCTTAGAAAAACACCTTGATTACCAAGGATATAAGATTACCGCCAAAATTGCATTTCCTGAAGAATGGGGATTACAGTGCGTGGAACGCCTGCCGGAAGGCAAGGAGCTCTGGCTCCTGCAATCGCAGTCTCGGGAGTGGATGTACCTGGTCATCACCTCAGGCTTCGGAACTCAGCGTATCCTTGACCTGATGCCTGTGGCTCTTAACTTGGCCAATGAGTCTAACGACATACTCGAAACCGAAGAATGGAGCACAATCCGCCTGTCAGACGGCTCGTTTGTGGTGAACAAAAACTACGAATGGGTACGGTCGGTGAGCAATGCCACCCGCCAACAGGTGATGGACAATCCTGAAAGATACCATCGCGAAAACCACGTTACGGAATCCTTTATCATCAACGATATGGGACGCTTTGAGATGGTGGAAAACAGCGATTCCCTAGCCAACTACAATGCGGTGGTCTTCTTTTACAACCGCAATGAAAAACCCGAAATGTGGGACATGTGTGTAGAGCGGCTGCAAGCCTTCTGCGAAGAGAATAACATTCTGTTTGAGGAAGTTTATCAGAACTACAACCAGATAGTCATTCATAATTTTGACCTGACATTCTCCACCACGGTGGACATCACACCTTATGTGGGCAACACCTTGTGCGGCATGGTGATGATGAAGAACGGTGAAGAGCCGAAAACCATTAACTTCGGCAGTTACGATTATATGCAGATGTCCATCCGCCGTTATTTCCTTTTGCCGGCCAACGAAACGAACTTGTAGTCATGCTGGAGCGGTTTCTCAATTCTCTTTCCAAACTGGTGGCTGACCCGCAAGGACACCGCTATCTGCTGGCAGTCAGTGGTGGTGCGGACTCCTGTGTCATGGCACACTTGTTCCGTGAAGCCGGACTGGACTTTGCCATGGCGCACTGCAATTTCCACCTTCGAGGCGAGGACTCCAATCACGACATGCAACTTGTGGAGAATCTGGCCGCAACGTGGAATGTAGTCCTGCTGGAAAAAGAGTTCGACACCCTGGAGCTGCAAAAAAACTCCGGAAAATCTATCGAGATGGTGGCCCGTGACCTTCGTTATGCCTGGTTTGAGGAGATTGGTCGCGAATACGACTACATCGCCACCGCGCACCAGGCTGATGATGCGGCGGAAACTCTGCTGTTGAACCTCTGCCGCGGGGGAGCCTTGAAAGCCATGCTCTCCATTCCGGCCCAAAACGGACGCATCATCCGCCCCATGCTTCCCTTCTCTGCGCAAGAAATCCGGAATTATGCCCAAAGCAACCGTATTCCCTTCGCCATCGACTGTACCAACACGGACGAGTCCATCAAGCGCAATCGCATCCGTGCTGCCGTCATCCCCATACTGAAAGAACTCAACCCCAACCTGCTCGACACACTAGCGCGTAATCGGGAAATACTGCGCCAGCAGTCTGCCTTCTACCAAAGTTGCATGGCGGAACACAAAAAACTGCTGGTTGCCGAACGTGACGGGACCATCATTATCAACGCACAAAAACTCCGGGGCATGGAACATCGTGAGATTGTCTTATATGAGATCCTCTCCGAATATGGATTCAATGCTGCCACGGCCTCCGAACTATGCAAAAACGTTAATCCCACGGGAACAAAACACGCCTCCCCCACCCACACGCTGCTCGTCAATCGCGATGAATACCTCATCCGTTCCTCTGATTCTCCGAAACCAGAACCTGTCATCATACCCTCCATGGAGGTGTTGCAACAGTATTTCACCGTTGAACACTTCCGCCATGATGGGCACCTCGTTTTCGAAAAGGACAACCGGACTCTCTATCTGGATGAAAAAAAACTAAGCTTTCCGATTGTCATACGCACGTGGGAAAATGGTGACTTCTTCTACCCGCTTGGAAGCAACGGCAAGCAGAAAATCAGCGATTTCTTTACCGATCATAAGTTCGACCGGTTTACTAAAGACCATACACTCCTGCTCGAAATGAACCATGACATAGTATGGATTATCGGACATAGAACGGACAATCGTTACAAAATAGACCCTAAAAAAACTACACATTATTATAAACTCAGTTATAATGGATCCTTTTAAAATACAACCTGACAAGCCGACAAGAACTTTTCTGCTTTGGTTTTTGGGTATCTGCACCATGATCAATGCCGGCATGAATGTCCTTTCTTTTTCCATGTTTGCTTTTTTTCCAAACGTCATCCACCATTCCATTGAGGTGATGAAAGACATGCCCAGGTTCAGTGGTGAAGAGTATCAGGAAATGTTTGATATTTTCCTGTCAATTCCCGCCAAAAAGTGCATTTTATTGATTTTGGCAGAGGCCGCTTCCTTTGCCGGAGCACTTATCATGCTATGGAAACTCAACAGTATAGGCTTTCACCTCTACACCATCGGACAGATTCTGGAGTTCTGCACATTGAACTTCATTATTGGCGGCAAACTGGCCATGGACTTTTCCGCAGTGCTGATGGTCGTGCTGGTTATTGTGATGTATGCCACACAATTGAAATATATGAAGGACAAATTTCCCGCTGAAGGGAACAATGAAGAACAGATTCAAGACAATGAATAGAGAAGATTTTCCCATATTGAGCCAGCAGGTTTACAAAAAGCCGCTGATTTACTTTGACAACGCAGCCACCACCCAAAAACCCAATGTGGTGATTGACGGCCTGTCGCAATACTATCAGACGATAAACAGCAACATCCATCGCGGGGTGCACTGCTTGAGCCAGCAGGCGACCGAAGAGTTTGAACTGGCGCGAAAAGCCGTGCAAAGGTTCATCAACGCGCCGCACGATTATGAGATTGTGTTCACCCGGGGCGCTACCGAGTCCATCAATCTGGTGGCAGCCTCATTTGGAAGAACCTACATTCAAGCGGATGATGAAATTATCATCTCCGAAATGGAACATCATTCCAACATAGTACCTTGGCAGTTTTTATGCGAAGACCGTGGCGCCAGACTTCGGGTTCTCCCTTTCAGCGACAACGGGGAACTCCGGCTCGAACAACTGGAAGAGCTCATCACCTCTAAAACCAAAATCATCGCACTGACGCACGTCTCCAACACCTTGGGGACCATCAACCCTGTCCGGGAGATTATTCGGATTGCGCATAGTCACAACATTCCCGTGATGGTGGATGGTGCGCAGGCAGTGGCTCACAGCGCTGTTGACGTTCAGGAGCTGGACTGCGACTTCTACTGCTTCTCTGGGCATAAGATGTACGCGCCGATGGGTATCGGAATCATGTATGGCAAAGAGAAATGGCTCCGCGAGATGAAACCCTACCAAGGTGGCGGCGAAATGATCAGCACGGTGACCTTTGAAAAAACCATTTACAATGACCTACCCTTTAAGTTTGAAGCCGGCACTCCAGCCGTAGGCGATGTAATCGGGCTTCGCAAAGCCATTGAGTATATGCAGCAGACCGGCATTCAGCGGATTGCCGAATACGAACAGGAACTGTTATCGTACGCCACAGAAGAGCTGCGCAAAATCCCAGGTCTGCGCATAATTGGAGAGGCGGCGCATAAGGCGGCTGTCGTCTCTTTCCTGGTTGGAGAAATCCACCCATACGACATGGGCGTGTTGCTGGACCACCAAGGTGTAGCTGTGCGCACCGGACATCATTGCACCCAACCTATCATGGACCACTTCCACATACCCGGTACTGTTCGGGCATCATTTGCACTCTACAACACTAAAGAAGAAATCGACACACTTGTACGCGCCGTGGAAAAGGCCGCACAAATGTTACAATAAAGAGAAACTATGACATATGCACTCATTACAGGCGGCAGTTCCGGCATCGGCTTAGCCTATGCTGACGCTTTGGCCGCAAAAGGTTACAACACGCTCATTGTCAGCAACAGGGAAGACTTGAACTCCACCGCACAGGAACTTTTACAGAAAAAGCATCCGGATGTCACGATTTCCACCCTTATGATGGACCTGGCCCAGCCGGACGCCGCCCAGCAGTTATTTGACTATTGCCATGACCACGACATGGATATAGAAGTACTGGTTAACAATGCCGGCATGTTCTATTTCGGGGCAATCGTCGAAAAACCGCTGGCCATTACCGACACGATGATATATCTACACGTCACCACACCCACCAATTTGTGTGTACTGTTCGGTAAAGAAATGAAAAACAAGCGACACGGATACATACTCAACACCGGCTCCATCGCAGGATATATGAGCTTTCCGACCATTGTAGCCTATGAAAGTTCCAAGTCCTACATTGTGAAGTTCACTCGGGCGCTGGCTTTTGAACTCAGTCATTATGGCGTGAAGGTGTGTTGCGTGAGCCCTGGAGCCGTGGACACAGACCTCTATAACCTGTCTCCCGGAATCCGCAACTTGCTTTGCCGCATCGGTGTCATGCTCAGGCCGCACCAAGTGGCCAACCGCGGTCTCCGCGCACTCTTTAGAGGACGGAAAAGGAAAATCCCCGGAGCCATCAACTACTTCTTCCTGTTCTGCTGTTTTCTCCTTCCCGGATTCATAATCGATATGGTAAAGAAGAAATTTGTGTGAAATCAAGACAAAAAAAAAGACGCCACATTGTGACGTCTTTTTTTTGATGGTATTGTGTGTTATTTCACAATGAATTTGTAGGTGACCTTGCCGCCATTCTTGCCCTGAAGGTTCAAGAAATAGATACCGTTGGCCAGACTGCTAACGGGAAGAGTGTACAAATGTTCGCCACCAGCGTGGTTGAACTGCTCGGTGTAAACCACCTTGCCAGTCAAGTCAACGACTGTTGCAGCAACATACTGCTCTTCTGCGGTCAGTTCTACAAACAGATTGTCTGTTGCAGGATTCGGGTAAATGGAAACATCTTCGAAATTACTGTTCTGGTCAATACCCAGTCTTCCGGAGAACTCCATCTTGAAACCAGTACCTTCCTTCCAGTTGTCAGAGACAAATCTCACAAAAAGGTCTTTAACAGGAATATTGATAACGCCGCTCGGCATGTTGTTGATGTCGTAGCGCACGATGAAGTCTCTTCCATCGGGGCTCTCGGGAAGATCACTGCTGAGGTTATAGAACTCAACATAGTCACCAGCCTTGAGGTCGAATTTCGGGAAAGCGATATCGTAACCTGTTCCGTAAACCAAACCATACAGTCTGTGTTGGCAAACTGTGGAAGGTCTATAGGTCTCGTCACTTTCAACATTGTTTTTCTTATCGGTAATCACGCCACTGTAAACATTGGCATAACCTGTGATTTGATCACACTTTGTGCTGTTGGAGTAGAACGTGGTTACATCATAGTCCAATACGAAACCATAGTCAGTTGCCTCATCGTCATTGGAGATAAAGACGATGAGCACGCTGTCGGCTATAACGGTGATTTCGTTAGGAAGGTTTTGTCCTGGGAAGTCGCCATGTGTGCTGCCGCTATAGGGGCTATAGTCATTACAAGCAGCCATCTTATAAATACCGGTGTACTCTTGTTTGATGCCGGAAGCTTCAGTACCGCCGTTATAGATAATCACTTTGTCACCATTACTCAATTTCAGCTTGGAGAATTTGAACTTGTAAGCACGGGCGTCGGGAGCAGCCATCACCCAGCTGCGGTTGGTGTTAGGCTGATATTTCACATTACCTGCGCCATCGCTGATGGTACCTTGGGAAGATGTTACTCTCTGAGAGCCTGAAGTGGGTTTTTGTATTGCGACAGAGTCACCCGGGCACAGGTGATACATCATACTCTCTGAGAATTGATAGTTGAAGTTGCCATAACCGGAAGTTCTCATGTTTCTGAGTCTGTAGAAACCGTTGTCGCTTCCACCCCAACCCCAGTTCACGTGGAAATATCTGGTGCTATCGATAGTAGTATAGCCATCCACAATCCAAGCGTGGCCACCAGCAGCAGCACTTCTACCGGAATAGAAGATTGGGCGGTGGGCATTCAATTCTTCAACCAGCAAGCCCTCCCACTGAGAAATCTGAGAAGCGCTGTTGGTGTCGGTCACCACATCCGTGATGTTTTTGAATTGCGCACTCTGTGCATAGTAGAAATAGTTCTGCAATGCAGGGAGAGCTATTTCAGACTGCGTACCAGAGCCATCCCATCCGTATGACATGTTTGCAGAGACACCGCATTGATAAAGCAGGCGTGCCAGCTCATAATTGTAGGAATTCAACTCATTCGGCATAGCATCATAATTATATGTTGTCTGGCCGAAGTTAGCATATTGAACAGGATAGGTGTAAAGAAGTTCACCTGTTTCATCGTCATACTCTCTCGGAATGTAAGTCATACTGCCATAACCGTGTGACGGATAACGATAATAGAACATGATGTTGGCCATTGTCAAAGCCACACAACCAACGGGAGCTCTCTTATCATCATTATCAAATTTGGTTCTCGGATTGTAAGGACATTCGGAGTTGTAGAAAGGATTCTGGTTCCATGTTGTCGTTACCAGCGGTTCCACGTTTGTAGCTTCGTCGTCTTTCGAAGCTCTCAATTGGAAGTTGTTTGCCAAATAATGGTTCCACTCTTTATTAACAGTCTTGCCGGGTTGGGCAACAATTTCTGACAACTGGCTTTTATAATTTTCACAGAGAGCGGAAACTGCAGGGGTGTTCTGGAAGTTGCTTTCCAATGAATAAGCCAGCACAGGGGAGACCTGATCGGTGGCTGAAATCATGATAAAACCTTTTTCTCCTACTTGGAAACGGTAGTAAACCGGGGTGCCGTCTGAAGCATACTCCGTATAAACCAGTTCAATGGAATAGTTCTGGGCTTCCAAGGAGCCAATTCTTTCGGAAAGGAAGTTCTTGGACACTTTAACAGCATCACTTACGGGCACAACATTAGAGGAGAAGCCGAAAGTAATCACTGCCAACAATGATACTAAGAGCATAAATTTTTTCATAAGCATTTAATTTAGAATATTTTAATATTATAATTTCCTTATTAAGCAGTATATTTCAGTGTACTTTTCTTTTAAGTTGGCAAAAGTACAAATATTTTTTTAATACAAAAGCGTTTTTTTATTTTTAGATGATTTGGGATTTAAATGCAACTGCCATGCAGCCGTATAATCCAGCCGTCTCCGTACGCAGGCGGCGGTGTCCAAGCTTGATTTCCAGATAGTTGTATTCTCTGGCCATCTGTATTTCAGCCGGGCTGAAGTCGCCTTCGGGCCCAATAAGCAGGACTATATCCTCATGTTTGAAAACCTCATCGGCCAGCTGGCGGGTGTTTTCATCGTCGCACCAGGCAATGTATTTGTCAACTTTCTGCCCCTGAAATTTCCTGACAAAGTCCTCAAAAACTATTTCCTCCATCGGTGGAAGCCAGGAGGTCTGGCACTGCTTGAGCGCTGATATGGCAATACGGTTCAGGCGATCGAGATTAACCCGTTTGCGCTCCGAATGTTCGCAAATGATAAAGCTGACGGATTCAACACCAACTTCCACACACTTTTCCACCAGCCACTCAATTCTATCGGCATTTTTAGTGGGCGCCACGGCCAAATGCAACCGGAACTTTCCTTTATCATTCGCTTCCCGCACCTCGGTCAACTCCACCATACAGGCTTTTGGATTGTCTGCTATAATGACGGCCGTGGCCACAGAGCCCCTGCCGTCAGTCAAAAGCACCTGGTCACCCGCGCGATGACGCAACGCACGCACGCAATGCTCCGACTCCTCCGCACTCAAGGTTACTACTGTCTGCGATAAATCCGGATGGTAAAAGTATTGGTTAAATATCATAATTGTATTCTGTTAATTCAACATCATTGGCAGCAAAGGCCACGGTAAAGGGACGCCACTGCGTGCCGTCTATGCTATGTTGTTTTTTCGGACAATTCCAACCAACGGTTTGTTTTTTCGTCCAACAACGGACCTATTTCGGCATAACGCTTGCCCCAGGCGGCAAACTCCTCGGGAGTACCCTCTCCCTCACTCATCTTGCTCTCAATGTCCAGCTTCTCGGCTTCCAAATCTTCAATCTCCCCCTCCAAACTCTCCAGTTCACGTTTCTCCTTATAGGTCAGTTTGTTTTTCGGTTGCTCCCGAACCGGCTTCTCTTCCACAGGACGAGAGGCTTTCTCCACCAGTTTCTGTATCCGGAGCTCTTTATCCCTGGCCTGCCGATACTCCGTATAATTGCCATAATAATCCTTGATGACCCCATCACCTTCAAACACAAATATGTGATCCACCAGCTTGTTCATTAACCAGCGGTCGTGGGAAACAATGATCATACAGCCTCCGAAATTGGTGAGGAAGTCCTCCAGCAAGTTCAGCGTGTCAATGTCAAAGTCATTGGTTGGCTCGTCAAGAATCAGGAAATTTGGATTTTTCAACAACGTGATCAGCAAATGCAGTTTGCGTTTCTCACCGCCGCTCAAATCCTCGTAATAGGTGTATTGCTGACCGAACGGAAATCCAAAATGGTTCAGAAACTGGGAGGCGCTAATATAATTGCCATTCTCCATGCGGATAACTTCAGCATGCTCCTTCACCAATTCAAGTACAATCTTGTTACCGGCATAGTTCATGCCGTTTTGCGAGAAGTAGCCGAACTGTATGGTGAGTCCTGGGGTGATCTTGCCTCCGTCAGGTTTCACCTCCCCCATAATCATTTTCAGGAAAGTGCTCTTTCCCGTGCCATTTTTGCCGACAATACCGCATTTTTCGCCTCTTTTAAAGATGTAGGAAAAATCACGAATGATGGTTTGGCCGGGGTAGGAGAAATCCAGGTGGCTAATCTCCAAAATCTTGTGTCCAATGCGTTCCGATTGCACTTTGAAGGCCTCCGGGGCCGACTCCACCTTGCGGTCCATCTGTTCCTGAAGTCTCTCAAAATTGTTGATACGGGCTCGGGCTTTGGTGGTTCGCGCCTGCGGTGAAGTGTGCACCCACTCCAACTCGCGGCGGTAGAGGTTGCGCAAGCGCTCATGCTCAGCGGCCTCGTTGGCCAGACGCTCCGCCTTTTTCTCCAAAAAATAGTCGTACTTGCCTCTGTAATGGTAAAGGTTGCCGTTGCTCAACTCGAAAATGTCACTGCAAACCTTGTCCAAAAAGGCACGATCGTGCGTCACCATCAGCAAGGTTATGTTGGCGGAGGAGAGATAGTTTTCCAACCACTCGATCATCTCCACATCCAGATGGTTGGTCGGTTCGTCGAGAATCAGCAAATCCGTGTCGGCAATCAGCGTTTTGGCCAATGCAGCCTTCTTGCGCTGTCCGCCTGACAACTCCTCTATGTTCTTAAAGATATCATGGATGCCGAACTTGGAAAGGATTTCCTTGATCTTGGATTCATAATCCCAGGCATTCAGCCTGTCGATTTCCAGAATCGCGTTGTCCATGCGGGTTTGTGGCACCTGGTCCGCATGTCCCCGCTCCAGCAGCGACACGCAAGTCTCATACTCCTTTACCGCCTTCACAATGGGTGTATCTTCATCAAACAGGGCATTGAGCACAGAATCCTCCTCGTTGAAGCTGTCCATTTGTGGAAGATAGGAGACCACAATGTCGTTTCTAACAACCACATTGCCGCTGTCGGGCACATCGCGCCCGGCGATGATATTCAGCAAGGTGCTCTTGCCTGTGCCGTTCCGGGCGATGAGCGCACTCTTCTGTCCCTTCTCCAACCCGAACGTGATGTCGTGGAAGAGCTGTTTCTCGCCCACGGACTTGGAGACATTATTGACAGTAAGATAGTTCATCTATGCGGTTTTTTAAGAGGGTGCAAAGGTACAAAAATAAGATAAATGCTTATTTTTGCCCCGCAAAAAACAAACGACATGCGAATCATCATTCAGCGGTGTAGCCGGGCGGAGGTCAGAATTGACAACCAGACCGTCGGCAGCATCGGAACCGGTTTTCTTCTTTTGGTGGGAATCACGCACAGCGACACCCCGAAGGACGCAGAATACTTGGCCCGGAAAGTGGCCGGTATGCGGATTTTCAACGATGCTGAGGGCAAAATGAATCTTGCCCTGAAGGACGTCCAAGGCAAGGTTTTAAGTATCTCACAATTCACACTATATGGAAATGCGCATAAGGGGAACCGCCCGGCCTTTGTAAAAGCGGCTCCACCGGAAATGGCGGAACCGCTATACGACTACTTCAACAAATTATTGCGCGAAGAGTATGGCCTGACGGTAGAAACCGGTCAGTTTGGCGCTGACATGAAGGTGGACTTCATCAACGATGGACCGGTAACCATCTTCATGGAAAGTGCGGACAAATAGACTTATTTGGCCTTCACTGCAATCGTTTCGATCTCCACCATCACGCCCTTGGGCAGGTCGCGCACGGCGAAGGCTGCTCTTGCGGGCGGGTTGACGAGAAAATACTGCGCATACACCTCGTTCATGGCACCGAAATTGGCGATGTCGCTCAGCAGACAGGTTGTCTTCACCACATCGTCAAACGTATAACCAGCCTCGAGTAAAATGGCGGCGATGTTCTTCATTACCTGCTCCGTTTGTGCCTTGATACCCTCCGGAACAATCCCTGTGGCAGGATCTACCGGGATTTGACCGGAGATAAACAACATTCCGTTGGCTTCAATAGCCTGGCTGTATGGACCTATTGCGGCGGGTGCCTTGTCGGTATGGATAACTTTCTTCATAATATAACTTTTTGATAATTAGATTATTGGTTTTTTTGACTTTGATTTGGCAAAAATAACACTTTTATCTTTTTTCCTATCTCTTTTTTTTATATTTTTGCGCGTAATAAAAAAACAATAATTTTATGTCTTTTATTACAGATAGAATAGCTCTTGAAGGATTGACGTTTGATGACGTTCTTTTGATTCCCGCCTACTCCGACGTGTTACCCAAAGAGGTGAGCCTGAAAACCCGGTTCACCCGGAACATCATGCTTAATTTGCCCTTTGTTTCGGCTGCTATGGATACAGTTACCGAAGCGAAAATGGCAATTTCCATCGCCCGTGAGGGAGGTATCGGGGTTATTCACAAGAACATGACTATTGCCGAGCAAGCCAAGCAGGTGGCCTCTGTGAAACGTGCGGAAAACGGCATGATAAACGCACCGGTGGTCATCACCCCGGAAAAGACGGTAGGTGACGCGTTGCGTATCATGGCAGAGTACAAGATTGGCGGCATTCCGGTAATTGATGAGAAAAACAAGCTCATCGGCATTGTCACCAACCGCGACCTGCGTTTCGAGAAGAATTTCAACAAGCCCATATTGGAGGTGATGACAAAAGAAAACCTCATCACCACCTCACGTGATACAGACTTGAACAAAGCCACAGACATTCTGCAGCAATACAAGATCGAGAAGCTGCCTGTAGTGGCCGAGGATGGCACGCTGTTGGGTTTGATCACCTACAAGGATATCACGAAAGCCAAAGACAAACCGTTTGCTTGCAAGGATGCACAGGGCCGGTTGCGTGTGGCAGCCGGCGTGGGCATTACAGCTGACGCCGTGGAACGCGCCTCCGCATTGGTTGAAGCCGGCGTGGATGCACTGGTGCTGGACTGTGCACACGGACATTCGCAAAATGTGGTCAACGTGCTGAAAGCTGTAAAACAGCATTTCCCTGAGGTGGACGTGGTGGTAGGCAACATCGCAACGGGCGAAGCCGCCAAGATGCTGGCTGACGGAGGCGCAGACGCTGTCAAGGTGGGCATCGGACCCGGTTCTATCTGCACCACCCGTGTAGTGGCCGGCGTCGGCGTACCCCAATTGAGCGCCGTCTATGATGTCTATAAGGCATTGTTGTCTTACAACATCCCGCTTATCGCTGACGGCGGTATCCGCTACTCCGGAGATATTGTGAAGGCTCTGGCTGCCGGCGGCAGTTCTGTCATGTTGGGCGGCCTGCTGGCCGGTGTGGAAGAATCCCCAGGTACCACTATATTGTTCAACGGACGTAAATTCAAGACATACAGAGGCATGGGCTCCCTTGAGGCTATGCAGCACGGCTCCAAAGACCGCTACATGCAGAGCGATGTGGAGGATGTCAAGAAACTCGTGCCCGAAGGTATTGTGGGTCGTGTCCCCTATAAGGGCGACCTGTACGAGGTTATCTATCAGATGGCGGGAGGTCTGCGCTCCGGCATGGGCTACTGCGGTGCCCACAACATTGAGGAGCTGCACAACGCCCGCTTCTGCCGGATCACCAACGCCGGTGTGCTCGAGAGCCACCCGCATGACATCACCATAACCTCCGAAGCACCAAACTATTCCTCTGAAGCCAAATAATTGTTAACTTTTAAAATTAGAATATTATGGAAAATATTATTGTAGGAACCGACTTCTCCAACAGCGCAATGACCGCTATGCGTCACGCCGTTGCCTTGGCCATCCGCTCAAAAGCCACCCTGCACATAGCTTGGGTTAAAACCCCGGGTGCCAAAAGCGTGGAGGAGGAAAATATAGACGGACATTTCACCTCCAATGCCCAGAACAAACTCCAGGAACTGGTGAACCTTTGCAAGAAAGAGTCTCCGGAAAGCCATATCAACAGCGTGATTCTGGAAGGAAAAGTCCATGTGGAGATTCCCCGTTACGCCAACAACCTTCCCAACTCCATCATCGTGATGGGTGCACACGGAGCTTCCGGCTTTGAAGAGGGATACATCGGAAACAACGCCTTCCGCCTGGTCAACGGATCCCAAGTCCCCGTGCTGATTATGCGTGAGAACATCCAAATCAACCGCGACCTGCATAAAATTTTCGTTCCCATCGACATCAGCTTTGAAACGCTGCAGAAAATGAAAATTTCCATCGAACTGGCCAAGTATTTTGCTGCACAGGTCTATCTGTTCGGCGTGGTTTACCCCAACAACAATGAGAGCCGCCACATCGTCAATGTGCAGCTGCGCCACGCCGCCGACATGTGCGAAGAGGCCAATGTACGTTACGAGGTGGAAACACACAATGTAAGCAACAATGATGTGTGCAACACGATTCTGAAAAGCGCCAAGGAACTGGATGCCAATCTCATCACCATCATGCGCGAGGAGCAAGAGACTGATTTCACCGCATCACGCAACATGCGTCAGATTTTGAGCACCTGCCCGATGCCGCTGCTTATCATCCCCAACAAAAACGCATTTTCTGTTGGTCGGTAATTTTAAAATATGACAAACTACAAAAAACGGACCCTGCGCGCCGGCAACATGCTGAACCCGACACCAGTGGTTATGGTTTCCTGCGGCAGCACGCTGGAGGAATACAACATCATCACCATCGCCTGGACGGGCACTGTCAGTTCGGACCCTGCAACATGTTATATCTCCGTGCGCCCTACCCGCCATTCTTACGACATCATCAAACGAAACGGATGTTTTGTCATCAATCTGGTAAATAAAGAATTGGCACCCATTGCCGACTGGTGCGGGGTGAAATCGGGCAAAGATTACCACAAGTTTCTGGAAACCGGTCTCACGCCCATACATGCGCATCAGGTGGACGCGCCCATGATTGAGGAGGCGCCCGTCAATATCGAATGCAAGGTGAAGCAGATAATCCCCATGGGCTCACACGACATGTTTGTAGCGGAGATTGTGGCCGTACATGCTAATTCGGAACTCTTCAACCGCAAAACAGACGCATTGGAACTGCAACGCGCCAATTTGGTGACCTACTCGCACGGCCATTATTACGATTTGGGCAAAATGTTCGGAAAATTCGGTTTTTCCGTCGAAAAAAAGAAATAAATTCCCCTTCTTTTTAGATTTGACGAATGAGTGAGGGCAGAGGAAAAACTTGTTTTTGCTCTGCCGAGCGAAGAGGAAAAGCAGGCTTGCCTGCAACGGATGCCCGAAGGCCGGGGTAGTAATATAAACATCAAGAATTCCCCTTCTATTTTAGAAGGGGTGGCCGTAGGCCGGGGTAGTAATATAAACACCAAGAATCCCTGTGAACGAAAAAAACAACATCGGAGCCCTTTTCGACCGCATAGCTTACTCTTACGACAAACTGAACCATCTTTTATCATTCAACATTGATAAAAGATGGCGCAGGATAGCCGTGAAACAACTTGTTCCATGCCAAAATCTTCTGGATGTGGCCATCGGCACCGCCGACTTGGCCATTGAGATGGTGAAACAAGGCAAGGCACAGCTTGTTACGGGCATAGATTTGTCAACGGAGATGATGAAAATTGGGGCGAAGAAGGTGGAAAAAGCCCATTTGCAGGAGCAGATTTCCTTCACGGAGGGCAGTGCCTTGGCGCTTCCCTACCCCGACGGGCATTTCGACGCAGTGACTTGCGCCTACGGGGTCCGCAATTTCTCGGACCTGAACCAAGGCCTGCGCGAAATGCGACGCGTGCTAAAACCCGGCGGCCAACTCATGATTCTGGAATTCTCCTACCCGAAAAACAAAATCATCGTTTGGTTTTACGACCTCTATTTTTCACACATCCTGCCCAAAATCGGCAAGTGGCTGAGCCACGACAAAACCGCTTACGACTACCTCAACCGAAGTGTCAAGAATTTCATCTGGGGCGAAGAGATGGCAGAACGCCTGCGGGCAGCGGGATTCTCCGGAGTACATTACCGTAGCTTGTCAATGGGAATTACAACTGTATACGAGGGTACACGAGTTTAATGGGGTAAATGGGGTATATGAGGGGAGATGGTGATTAAAGATTAAAGAATTGAGACGGGAGACGTAAGACTTAAGACGGGAGACCTGAAACCAAGGACCAATGGCCAAGTTCATATCCCTCTTGTAACGAATGACGGCGCATGCACTCCAAAGCGTCCTGCACATCCTCGTATTCAAAGATGCTCTTCTCATAATCATTTTTTTCCATAGTTGTGAGTTTTGACATTTGGCACACTTCAAACAACTTCCGG
>CAJODA010000025.1:1536-44886 GCA_905233745.1 uncultured Bacteroidales bacterium | reverse complement strand
GAGCGCGAGGAGATTGCCAAGCTTTGCGAGCTGGCACCGCTGCATAATCCTGCATCCCTGCTTGGCATTGATGTGATGAAGAAATTGCTCCCCAATGTGAAACATGTGGGCATCTTCGACACCTCTTTCCATCAGACCATGCCGCCTGAGGCATTCCTCTATGCCCTGCCTTATGAATATTATTCTGAAAAGAAAATCCGTCGCTACGGCTTCCACGGCACCAGCCATAAATTTGTGGGTCCCAAGGCTGCCGAAATGGTCGGTCTGGACTATAACAACTGCAAAATCGTGAGCTGCCACTTGGGCAACGGCGCCTCCATTACGGCAATCAAAAACGGCAAGTCCGTTGACAACTCCATGGGTTTCACACCAGTGGAGGGCTTGATGATGGGCACCCGCTGCGGCGACATTGACGCCGGCGCGCTGCTCTACATCATGGATTCAGAGAAAAAGGATACCAAGCAGCTCAACACCTTCATCAACAAGAAGTGCGGTCTTCTCGGTATTTCCGGCAAGAGTGTTGACATGCGCGACATCCGTGCCGGCCGCGATGCTGGTGACGAACGTTCCACCTACGCTTTCAATATGTTTGCCTACCGTGTGAAGAAGTATATCGGTGCATACGCCGCCGCTATGGGTGGTGTGGATGTGATTCTGTTCACGGGCGGTATTGGCGAGAATGCTTGGTTCCAACGCGAAGCCATCTGCGAAGGCCTTGAATTCCTCGGCACCAAACTCGACAAAGAAGCCAACCAGAAATTTGCCGGTGAAGACGGCATTATCTCTACGCCTGATTCCAAGGTGAAGCTGGTGTCTGTTACCACCAATGAAGAACTGGTAATGGCAATGGATACATATAATTTGGTAAAATAACACATTTTAACAACAAAACCAAAAAGGCTGCCCCGCGGCAGCCTTTTTTTTCAATTATGGAAGATATTCGCAACATTTCCATCGAACAGTTAGAGGATTTTCTCGTGTCTATCGGGGAAAAGAAGTTCCGCGCCAAGCAAATCTGGTCGTGGCTCTGGCAAAAAGGAGTTGGCAGTTTTGGCGAAATGACCAACATTTCCGCTGCGTTGCGCGGGCAGTTGGCTGCGCACTTCTCTTTCAGACGGGCGGTGATTGCCCAAGAGGCGCAAAGCAGGGACAAAACGGCCAAGTTTGCATTCCGCTATTATGACAATGCGCTGGTGGAGGGGGTGCTCATCCCGTCCGGTGACCGCGTGACGGCCTGCATATCCTCACAGGTGGGATGTCCGCTCAAATGCTCGTTCTGTGCCACCGGCAGCATGGGCTATATCCGCAATTTGCACTATAGTGAAATTGTGGACGAGTATGTTTTGATGGACACCCGCGCCCGTGAACTGTATGGCAACGGAATCACCAACATCGTGTTCATGGGCATGGGAGAACCGCTTCTGAACTTCGACAATGTGATGACGGCAATAGACAAGCTTACCGCCAAGGATGGCTGGGGGCTGTCGCCCACGCGCATCACGCTTTCCACCGCCGGCATCGTGAAGGGTGTCAAGGCTCTGGCTGACCGCAATTTTCCGTGCGGACTGGCTGTATCACTCCATAGTGCCGACCCCCTGATTCGGAGCCATATCATGTCCGTGACGGAACATAACACTCTTCATGATTTGCAGGCTGCCCTGGTCTATTACCACCAGAAAACCGGCGAACGCATCACGTTTGAATACCTGCTGCTTTCCAAAGTGAATGACACTCGTCAGGATGCGGAAAAATTGGCTCGTTATTGCCGACCATTCCCTGTCAAAATCAACATTATAGAGTACAACGAAACCAAAGACGGCATCTATCACCGCTCCTATCCCAATCAACGCGAGGAGTTTATAGACTATCTCAAGAGTTGCAATATGGTGGTGAATGTGCGCCAGAGCCGTGGTCAGGACATTGCAGCCGCCTGCGGGCAATTGGTGAAGGGAAGATGAGAGATTAGAGACGGGGCTTTGGTCTCCAGTCTTTATTTTAATCCCTCATGCACCTCGTGTACCCTTTTCACCCCATTCCCCCTTCCACCACCTCGTAGCCGCCGTAGCGCTTGGAACCCTTGTGGCAGATGCGTTCGTCCGTTTTCAGGACATGGACCAGTCTTTCCACGGTTCTGAACTTCAATCCGGTTCCCGTCGAAATGTCGGAAATCTTGCATCCCGGATTCAGACGGATGAATTGCACCACTTTCTCCAACTGTTCGCAATCCGGACTTTTATCCGATTTTTCTTCCAAAAACTTCGCTCCAATCCCGCCATTTTTCCGAATTTCGTCACCCGGAACATCCTCCAATCCCGCCAAATCATGATTTTTTCGCACGATTTCGGGGTCGGATTGCTTCGAGAATTTCCAGTGGTTCCAGATCAGGAGTCTGGACAGCACTTTTTCGGATTCCTTTTGGTAGTAGGGCAGAGGATTTTCCATTCCTTGCAGGAAAACGCCGTTTACAGTGTAGCAGTCAATGCTGTCAAACAAGACAAGTGTGTTTCTGTTGATTCTCAAGCATTTGTCTTCCGAAAGGCTGTCCTCAACGGCTGACAGGGAGACGTATTGTTTGTATGACTGCCCGTTTTTAAGATATATCGTGGTGGAGTTTCCGTCACACTGCGCATAACGGATTTTGTCGGTGTCAATAGTGGTCAACCTGTTGTGGTTTAGCATGATGACGATTTTGTTTTCCTTTTCAGAAAGCATTTTCCGCTCCCCCCTCAACGTATTCATTAGGATATAACTGGTATGCAGAAGAACAAAAAAGCAGATGAAAGCGGAATTGCGCAGGAAAACATTTGTTAAAACACTTGACAGATAGTCATTTAAAACAATATCCGAGGTGTAAGCGGCATATAGGGAAATGATGCTAGGCTTCACAAGGACAAATTCCACGGCAGAGGCGGCGGCAACAGCAGCCACGAGCGTCAAGACATACCACAATGGCCTGTTTTTCAACAAAATATAAGGAGTGAATAAATACTTTTCCGCATAGACGACAAGAGCGATTATACCAACGATGGCGCATTCTACCGTCCGGTTTTGCATGGGACGTAGAAACGCGTTGTTTAGAAACATGTAGATTGTGAAAACCCAAAAAAGGGTCTCGAAGATATATCCGGCAAGTAGCAACTGTTTTTTCATATCCTTTTTTTTTGCAAAAATAGTCAAATGACGAAAAAATTTCGTCACATTTTTCTCAATGCAGAAAAAACACATGTATTTTTACGGCGAAACTAAACTCATAAAAGCTATGATGAAAAACTACAAAAATCAAACCGGGATTATTTTGATGGCATTATGTCTGTCCGTCGCATTTGGGTCATGCGTTGACGACCTGTCATCCGAAAAAAACATTTTAGTTGCCCAACAATCGTCCGATAAGACAGGAGGCGCGTACACGATATTTGTAAGTGCCGGACATAATGCGAGTGTCTGTAAGAACAGTTGTGTCGTAATTAACGGTCAAAGTACCCATGTGCCTTGTCAGGGTATTGGTCATGACTGCAGTCAAGGAGCCTCTGTAACCCTCCAGCAGGTAGGTACAGCCATCACGGCCACGACCACGGACACGTTCGGGCTGACCAGCGAGGATTTCTTCAACATGCCGGCGCGGTCTTTGAGCACGGGTGAGAGCGGCAACAATGCGTACCTCAACATCCCTGCGCAGCTGGTCGAGCGCGACACCGCCACCCTCCAGTTCATCTTCACCGGACTGTTCTATACCAACAAGCCGGAGTACAATAACTTTTAGAAAAAATGGGGTACATGTGGTACAAGAGGTGCAAGAGGTGAATGGGGTACAGTCTCCAGTCTTTAGTCTTTAATTTAATCCCCATGCACCAACTTCACCCCTTTCACCCCATGTACCCCATTCACCCACCCTTTTTCCCTATCTTTGCCCCAACAAAAAATATTAACCCTTAAAAATATTCCGTTATGAAAAAGGTAACTTTCACCACAGCACTTCTCTCCCTGCTGCTGTTGTGCGGTGGGGTGGCGAGAGGGCAGTTTTCACCCGTGTATATTGACGGCTTTTCCCCGGTCAGCATCTCATGCCCGTCACAGGACATATTCTACTCATGCGGCATAGGAGGTAAAGTGTACAAGTCAACCGACGGTGGTCAGAGCTGGTATAATGTGGGGTTGGACACCCCGGACTCCAACCGGTACAGTCTTGTTCTGACCCGTTTTTATGATGACAATGAGGGATTTGTTGTTTCAGGGAACCGATTTCCCGAGGTTTTGAATCAGCCTGACGACCTGATGACGGCGTTGTTCAAGACCACGGATGGCGGCAACACATGGATTCTGGTAGATAGCCTGCATGATTTCCATGACATACAATGGCTTAATCTGGACACCTTGATTGCCCGGACATCAGGCGGTTTGTTAAGAAGCCTTGACGGAGGGGAAACATGGGACTACCTTCCGAAGCCAGACCCGTCCATGACTGTGCGTGATTTCTGTATAGCCGAAGGCAGGATATATGTGATATACGAAGACTCCTCAACCATGAACATGTATTATTCGGACGATTCGGCAGAAACATGGATTGCGGCAAACACCTTCCCGATCTATCATGAAACGCCCTATGAGAAAGGAGAAGATCGTGCATCATTCTACGGGATAGGGCCGGAACGGTGTCTGTCCATGGACAACAAGCATTCGGGTCGTGTCATAGGTCGCAGGATGTACACCACGACCGACGGTTTTGCCACGGTGGACACCACGGTGCTCCCGTGGCAGGAGCCATGGGCGATTCAAAACAGGCCCTGCTCCTGGGCATTGTCGTATGACCGTATGCGAGTGTCCTTCCTGTCTGGGGGAATGCATAGCCAGCGGGAATGACATGCAGGATATATTGTGTACATACAACTGCATATTGCTGACACGGGATTCCGGACAGCATTGGAGCCGTTTGGAGGACAATTATTTTTGGAATAGCATTACAGACGTGCAATCTGTAGGAGACTCGACATTCTGGATGGTGTGCCACGGCCATTTTAATCCGCTTCCTCATCTTCTTCATGCTGATGGCGGATTCCCGACTGGCATAAGCGAACAACATTTGTCCCCTAGGATTATGCTTTATCCCAACCCTGTGGGTGAAACCCTGCACGTCACAATGACGGACGGTGGAATCGCCCAGATTGAAATGTCCGACATGTTCGGGCGGGTGATTCCCGTAGAGACGCACGGCCGTGCGTCTCTACCGTCCCCGACAACCACGGTCACCACCTCCGACATCCCCACCGGCCTGTACGTTCTGCGCGTCACCCTGCGCGATGGCGCGGTAAGGACCGTGAAGGTGGTGAAACGGTGAACGTTGGGGATTCCGCCGCTTTGCGGCGGAATGGTGGTGGTTGCAGAGGCGGTGTCCGGTTCAGCTGCCGCCGGTAGCCGTCCAAAAGCCAAAGGCCCTTTGTCATTCGTCCTTTCAATTTTCGAGCATTACTAAATGTTAAAAACCCTTTTTATTCACTATATATATAAACAACAATAATTATGAGAAAGATTGCTTTATTCGCATCAATTCTGCTTTATGCAAGTGTTTCAATGTATGCACAGGACATGCCCACCTAATGGTTTACCAGCGGTAACGGTTTTTCGGGGATGGATGTCCCGTTTGTCAGTTCAACGCCCCTCCTTCACCCCTTTTTCCCTATCTTTTCCCCATCAAAAATATTAACCCTTGGCAATAGAACATCATGATTCACCATCCAGTGAGACAAATAAAATGTATATTTGCGGCATTGTTTTTTCGGCTTTTGCATGTTGAATTTTTCATCCACCCATTTCACCTAACCCATTATGCTCTTTCATAGCGGCCAGTTATTTTTCAGCATCCTTGTGTTCATCCTCCTGTTTGTGGGATGCCGCTGGATATTCCAGAAAGGATGGTTGAACAATGTAGTCATATTGTTAGGTAACGCACTGATTCTGACTTGTTTGGTGCGCCCGAACTCACTACTCATCTTGATGGTGGTGGCCCTGGTGTGCTACGGGGCAGGCCTTCTCCTGTACCGCAAGCCCCGTGGGTGGTTGCTGGCACTGGTGCTCATCTTGCTCATCGTCCTCTTCGCCATACGCCAGTACCCGCTCGTGTGGCGCTGGTTCGGCGAGTTTTGGACCCACTCCATGAAGAAGCCCTTCTTCTCCGTCCAGAAACTCGGGCTCTCCTATATCCTCTTCCGCCTCATCCACTGGCTGGTGGAGTGCCACAAGAGAACAGTTCGAAGCCAAAACTTCCTCTCCTACATCAATTATCTGTTCTTCTTCCCCACTTTCATGGCGGGGCCTATAGACACGTTCAACAATTTTCACTACTGGGTGCAAAACACCCGCGTGCGCTACAATGTGCGGATGCTGCTGGCCGGCGTGGGCCGTATCTTCATGGGCGCGGTGAAAACCCTGCTCCTCGTGCCGCTCATGCTGCCCTACGCCACCGACTACCACACGCTGCTCCCGCACATGAGTCCCTGGGGCGCGTTGAATTGCGCCGCCGTGCTTTATTCGTTCTACATCTACATCGACTTCTCCGGCTACTGCGACCTGGCCATCGGCATGGCCTACATGATGGGCATACGCACGCCTGAGAACTTCAACAACCCATATCTCTCCGCCAACATCGCGGAGTTCTGGAAACGGTGGCACATCACCTTCTCCACCTTCCTGAAAATATATGTGTTTAAGCCAATTATATCCCTGCTGAACCGCTTTCCCATCCGTAAGTTCCGCATGACGGTCTCTGTCATTGCCTACCTGTTGACATTTCTGGTGTGCGGTCTCTGGCACGGCAGCACACTCAACTTCGTGCTTTGGGGTCTGTGGCATGGACTGGGATTGTCGGTTTACAAGATTTTCACCTTCCACCATCCTGTAAAACCCACTCGGACAAACCGCATAATCGGGATAGTGGTCACGTTTGTTTTTGTTACGATTGGATGGATATTCTTCAACTATCCTGAAAAAGAGTTGTTGGCAATGATTAATCTGCTGTTCTGATGAAAAAGTTGTATCAAACAAAGGTTCTCGCCTGGATAGGTTCCGTGGTGCTGGTTTCAGTACTGATGTTCCTGCTTATTTCATGGCTTATCCCCACTTTCAAGGCACCGGAAGCGGAAAGGCAACTTTATACCATCCGTCATCAGGATCTTCGCGACAACAATCCGCTCTACACCGATCTGTTCCTGAAGAGCATCAAACGGAATAACGGTTATCTGGTGCTGGGCACTTCCGAGAGCAATTCATTGAACAGCGCCAACTACTACCATTTCCTGAACGCCGACACGACTCTGCCCTGCAAGTTCTCCGTTGTGGCGGGCGCAGGTCGTACTCCTTGCACCTATTTTCCTCTGATTCAAAGCAATGACAATATTGAGGGCGTGAAAATCCTCTTCTTTATCAATCCCCGATATTGGAGCGACAGACTTGCCAACAGCAACAAGGAGTATTTTGACCGCTATGTTTCCGTAGCCGAGTACAAGTTGGTGAACCATCCGAAAAATGAGCAGGTCAATCGTGTCCTCAAAGCAAACCTGCATTACATGCACCGGACATCCCAATTAGGGGAATGGGGCAATTATCTTATTGATAAAATGCGCAGAAAATACTATCAGGACCTTGTTTTCGACCTGAATCCCGCAAAATTCCAGAATAGTCTTCAGTATTTTAATGAAACGAATAATCTTGATGATTACCAGAACTTCGGTCGGCTTGACAGCACAAAATACGATTTCATCTATAATGTGGCTTTACCGACAGAAAAGCACCTGGGAACTTTAGATGTGGACACCTCCATCACTTACCGCTACGACGAGCTACGCACAATGATTGCACTATGCAAAGAGCACCACGTGGACATCACGTTCATTGTGGGACCGTACAACCGGATTGTGCTTGAGCAGACCTGTCCCGGCGAGATCAGGAAAATAGAGGGAGTGTGCCGGAATATTAAGCAAATATGTCAACAGGAAGGGATCCCCTACATAGATGCCACGGATCTTTCAACCCAATTGGGCGCATTCAATGACTATCAGCACCACTCATCATTCGGTGCTTATCAAATTTATCTGAAAATCAAAGACTATGTTTTGGAGAAGGAGAATCGTTAGGATATTGGCGGCCATCCTCATTGCCGCTTTAGTATTGTACATGCTGCTCATCCGACAAGACGGAGACATATCGTGCCTGTACACGGAGTTTTAGCCATTGGCCAACGGCCATTTATCTCTTTTACTCTTTTCACCTCATGCACCCCATGTGCCAACGTTATCGCATATCATTCACCTCCACGCCAGGATATTTGCTCTTGTCAAAAACAAAGTAGCTGTCGGCAAGCGTCACGTTGGGCTTGAACTGTTCTATATAGTATGTATATATAGTATTGTCCTTATCGTACAGGGCAATGCGCATAATCTGGTTTGTTGCCTTGTTGATAAACAGGCGGATGCGATAATACGACTGTGAGGTTTTAGGGGTAAGGTCAACAAGTACAGTGGAGACATTGTTATTGAACTCGTCACGTATGTATTTGGCTCTGAATTGTTTGTCCCAGTTTTTCAAAATCTTCTGCGGGTTCATCATGTTTTCATCGTCTTCCGCATCGTATTCGTAAATGGAAACCTCGTTGGTGGATTTCTGGTAATTCCAGATATTTTTTCCATCACAAAAGAATGTCTGACCTCCGAAGGTGGTGCGGTATTTGTCACCTTTCAGTGCAAAATCGCCCTGGCTGGTGCTCAGCGTCTTGTTCTCCTTCGTGGTTTTAAGGGTATAATGGAATTGCATTGAAGTGTATGTTTGGTATTTGGCAGACACTTTCTTCAGCAGTTCGCTGGCCCCGCCGTCCGTATTCTGGGCGAATGCCATGGATATGAGGCCCGTTATAATGATAAAAGAGACGATTTTGCGTATGTTCATTGTAGAAATTTTTGAAACGATTGGATAGATATTAAATTGTCTGCAATGTTTAATTACAACATTCCTTTGCTTGCCAGCAGTTCGCGGAGTTGTGCATCGCTTTTCACGAGCACATCTCGAGGTTTGCTGCCATTAGCGGCTCCCACTATGTTGAAATCCTCCAGCTGGTCCATAATGCGCCCGGCGCGGTTGTAGCCCAGTTTCATGCGGCGCTGGATGTAGGATGTGGAGCCTTGCTGCGACTGCACTACCAACACGGCGGCGTCCACAAACAATGGGTCGATTTCACCAGAGTCAGGTTCATCGTCATGATTGCTGTCATCGCCGCCACCGGATTCGGGCACGTCAGGCAGCTCGTAAGGTTGCATCAGCGGACTGAGTTCAGCTTTGCTTTCGATGTATTCTGCGATCTTCTCCACCTCGGGTGTGTCCACAAAAGCGCACTGCAGGCGCACGAGATCGCTACCGGTGGAGATGAGCATATCGCCTTTGCCAATGAGTTGGTTGGCGCCTGTAGAATCCAAAATGGTGCGCGAGTCCACACTCGACTGCACACGGAAGGCGATACGCGCTGGGAAGTTCGCCTTGATACTGCCGGTAATGATATTCACAGAAGGACGCTGGGTGGCAATGACCAGATGAATGCCGATAGCGCGGGCCAGCTGGGCCAGGCGGGCAAGCGGCTGTTCCACCTCACGTCCGGCAGTCATGATAAGGTCTCCGAACTCGTCAATAACGAGCACAATGTAGGGCAGATAACGGTGCCCCATGGCTGGCGAGAGTTCACGTGCGCAGAACTTGGCGTTGTACTCCTTGATATTGCGCATTTTGGCCAGCTTTAGAAGATCGTAGCGCTGGTCCATCTCCACACAGAGAGAGTTCAGCGTACGCACCACCTTCTTGGTGTCTGTGATGATGACCTCTTCTCCGTTTTCTGGCAGTTTGGCCAAGTAGTAGTTTTCAATAGCCGAATAGAGCGTAAACTCCACTTTTTTCGGGTCTATCAGAACCAGCTTCATCTCACATGGATGCTTCGTGTATAGCAGGGATGTGATGATGGCGTTCAGGCCGACGGATTTTCCTTGTCCGGTGGCGCCGGCTACCAGCAGGTGCGGCATCTTGGCCAAGTCGACAACAAACGGCTCGTTGCTGATGGTGCGCCCTAGGCCGATGGGCAGGGCATAGCTGTTGTTTTGGAATTTATCGGATGCGATAATCTCCTTCATGGAGACGATGTTGGCGTTCTTGTTGGGAACCTCAATGCCGATAGTGCCGCGACCTGGTATTGGCGCAATGATACGGATGCCCAGAGCAGCGAGGCTTAAGGCAATGTCATCCTCCAGATTCTTGATTTTGCTGATGCGCACACCTTCAGCCGGAACAATCTCATACAGTGTGACAGTAGGCCCCACAGTGGCACTGATTTTCCGAATTGGGATACCGAAGCTGTTCAATGTGGATTCAATACGTTTCTTGTTTTCCAACAATTCACGTTTCATCAACTCCTCGTTGGCCTCCTTGGCCGGATATTCATTAAGCAGATCGACAGAAGGAAATTCGTAGTTGGAGAGCTCCTTGCGCGGATCGTACGGTTCCAAATTACGCACCTCCTCAGCTGTGAGTTTCGGATGTTCGCTTTCCTCCTCTTCAAAATCCAAGTCTTCACCCTGACCCTCGTCCGACAATGTTGCCTGATTGTTCACTAATTCAAACGGCACTTCCTCCATCTCTCCGGATTGCTGCGGCAACTTATCCATCTGCTCTTGCCTGCTTTTTTGGGCGGCCTGCTGCTCAGGTGTGGGTTCTATCTCCCAAGAGGTGGTGGGGGTGTTGTATTCTTTGCTCAGGCATCCATGATCGGTAATATACAAATCATCGAGATCCTCATATCTATTCGTGGGAGTTTCATTTTCCTCTATGTCCTTTTTGCGCTGCCGACGCTCCTTACGGGGTTCCTTTTGCGGGCGATTGGCATAGGCAGTCTGGATGCGATCGGTTACCGTTTGCAGTGACAGATCATAACAAAGAATCAGGATAACGACAAAGAGGAAAAGGACGATGGCTACGGCCACAACCTTGCCCAGCGACAGCAGTGCACTACCTGCCCAATCACCGAAATGTCCACAGATGAAGGCCTTGCCGCTGCCCGACACAAAGGAGTAGTCACTATTGGAGAAGAAGAGTCCCAAAGCTACGGAGAACCAAGCCATAGTGAGCAAGGTGGTGATTGTAGTTTTACCGAGCGGAAGCAGGCTTTTGCCACTCACGATGCGGAATCCGTATAAGAAAAACAGAAATGGGAAGCCTATGGAGACAACCCCAAAAGTGCATTGCACAAAGAAATAGGACAGATAGGCACCCACGCTACGCGCAACATTGTGGGCAGGCATGTCCTTGCCCACACTCTCCACATAGGAGAGATTGTTATGGGCATGGAAGTAAAACGATGTTATTGAAATGAAAACCAGCAGGGAAAGGGCGAGGATCAGGACACCATACACCTGTATCATGCCTTTGCTGGCAAAGAAGGCGGAAAATCCGCCACTTTTGTGCGTCCTGGCATCCTTTTTTTTCGGAGCCTTGCGTGCGGGTTTGCTTACCGCCTTTGCATGTCGGGATATGGTGGTGGTCCTGGACTTCGGTTGAGCTGATTTTTTTGCAACGTGGTTGACAATCTTCATTCTGAAATTCAATTAAATAACCGTTATTATGGGATTGAACGACAAAAGTAATATAATTTCACAGGCACTTTTTCGTTAACCAAAAAGAATATGAACATCGCTATGTTAGAAAAAACAAACAGCAACAAGGCTGTTTTTCTCTTATAGATAGTATTTTTGCTGAAATTTTTTCGAATATGAATCATTTATTGTTATTGCAGGCAGTGAATGCCCAAGTTATTCAGGCAGCGGCCGAACAGGCGCCACAAGTACAAGAGACCTCCTATTTCAAACTAGTTTTCGCCACCAACAGTTTGTGGATTATGATTCCGCTATTTCTGATGCTGGGATTTGCCATATATCTGTTTGTGAAAAAATTATTGGTGCTCAACCGCGCATCCAAAGAGGAGTACAACTTCATGAACAACATCCGCGACTTCATTCACGATGGGAAGTTGGATTCCGCCAAGCAGCTCTGCAAGAGCAACGACAATCCCTCCGCCCGCTTGATTGACAAGGGCCTCTCCCGCATCGGACGTCCGTTGGACGATATCCGCACGGCAGTTGAGAACGAGGGCAACATTGAGGTAGGCCGCCTTGAGAAGGGTGTATCCGCACTGGCCACCATCGCCGCAATCTCCCCGATGCTGGGTTTCTTAGGCACAGTGGTCGGTATGGTCTCCGCCTTCCACAATATGGCTGCTGACCCCAACAACTTCAACATCGGCACTCTCTCATCCGGCATCTATACAGCCATGATTACCACTGTGGCCGGTCTTATCGTGGGTGTCATCGCCCTGGTGTTCCACAACATCATCGTATCCAAAATCTCCAATGTGGTCTATCAGCTTGAGGTGCGCACCACCGAATTCATGGACCTTCTTCACGAAAACGTCTAAAAGCTCCGCACTATGGCAATTAAAATGCAAAATAAGATTGATACGACATTCAGCGCCACGTCCATGTCCGACTTGGTGTTCTTGTTGTTGATTTTCTTTATGCTGACTTCCACCATGGTGTCACCCAACGCCATAAACCTGGTGCTGCCTAAAAGCGAATCGGACAAGCAGCTGGTTTCCAAGAATGTGGAGGTTTACATCAACGAAGACTTGATGTACTTTGTGAATCCTGAAGGTTCTAACGCCCAACCGATTGCATACGAAGACCTTCTGCCTGCCCTCCAGAGCGCTGTGGAACAGGATGACTCCGGCATGCAATCCATCATACTCCGCGCCGACAAGTCCGTGCCGGTCGAGAACGTGGTCGCCCTAATGGATGTGTTGAACCAGTTGAACGAATCACTCCCTGAAGAGGGGCGTTATAAAATGGTGTTAGCCACCGAAGGAAAATGAGCATGACAAACGAAAATAAAAAAGAGAAAACTGACCGTCTATGGTCCGGGCTGTCCTCATTTCTGTCGATGGTGCTTATCATCGTGCTATTGCTGGCGTTCGGGCTGAAGTCGCAGATACCCCCACCCCCTCCCAAAAAGACCTTCTATGTGGAGCTGGACGCTGACGTTGGCGGCGGCGGTGGCGGCGGCATGGATGCCCCGACCCCGAACAAGGTCAAAAGCACGGCAGCACCTAACTACGCCACACAGAATGCACAGCAAGCTCCGTCGGTGGCACACTCCGAAAAGACAAGCGCCACCCCTGAGCCCGCCACTCCCAAAGTTGACCAAGGTGCCATCTTCAAGGGCGGCAAAGGCGGCTCCGGAAGCGGTGGTGGAAAAGGCTCCGGCATCGGCACAGGCACAGGTTCCGGCCTTGGCCCCGGTGAAGGCTCCGGTTCAGGCGGCGGCATCGGCTACGGCACCGGCTCTCGCGGACTGGTACACCCGATAAACACATCTGTAAGCGAGCAAGGCCAGGTTTGCGTCGAGGTCCATGTGATGGCCGATGGTACCGTCAGCGAAGCCCGTGTCATCAATAGTGGCAATCATAAGACTACCATAACAAATCGGCAAGCAAGAGGCGAAACGGGCTAAGTACAAACCGGGTAAAGAGGAATTGAGAATAATCGTGTTCCATTGATAATTCCCTTTGTGTTCTTAGCGTTCTTGGTGTTTTTTTTTACACAAAGGGCACAAAGACCACAAAGACCACAAAGACCACAAAGATCGCAAAGGGCACAAAGGAGGTACTAGAGATTCCCACAAATAACCCTTCTTATTCCACCATCCTTCATTCGTTCAACATTGAAATTCAGCAGCAATCCAAGTTTATAGTTTCCCAATCGAAGATATGTCAATGTTTGTGCTAAATGTATTCCCAACAAGGTTGCAACACTTTTGGTTTCTACCACGACCTTTTGCTCTACCACCAAATCCATCCTGAATGCGTGCTCGATTCGCATATCATAATAAATAATGGGTAAGTACTTCTCTTTCTCAACCCGTAAGCCTCGACTGTACAGCTCGTAAAACAAGCATTCTTGATATGTTTTTTCCAACAATCCAGGTCCTAAGAATTTGTGAACCCTAATCGCAGCGTCAACCACAATGCGAGCAATTTCGTTTTCATTCATAACCTAACTATATTTTGTTAAATGATTTGCAAAGATACAAAAAAACAATATTAATTAAGTTATAATAAATAATTATTTAATAAACCTTCGCGCCATCTGCGTTAACTATGTACAATACCCTGCTCGAAGAAATATTCCACGCCTACCCGATGTACCACAAAATCGGGACGGCAGCCTACAAGGAAGGCCTCGAAAATATCGAGTCCCTGCTTGATATTGTGGGCAACCCCGAAAAGAAGCTCAAAGCCATCCACATTGCCGGCACCAACGGCAAAGGCTCCGTGGCCCATCTCACGGCATCCTACTGTCAGGAACGCGGATTGAAAACGGGCCTGTTCACCTCCCCACATCTGGTGGATTTCCGCGAGCGCATCCGTATCGATGGTATTATGATTTCCGAAGAACAGGTGCTGGCGTTTTTCCAGCGGTTCAAACCAGAATTTGACAAGCTGGAACCATCCTTCTTTGAAATGACAACCGCACTGGCTTTTTGGTTCTTTGCCGAACAAAAAGTGGACATCGCCGTAGTGGAGACAGGACTCGGCGGGCGGCTGGATGCCACAAATGTGCTGCGGCCATTGATCTCCACCATTACCAATATTTCTTTGGAGCACACGCAACTGCTTGGGGACACCATCGCCAAAATCGCCTTTGAAAAGGCCGGCATTATCAAAAAGGACACTCCCGTTGTCATTGGGGAGTTCCACCCTGAAAGTTTTCCAGTTTTCACCGACATTGCGGAGAAAAACAACGCCCCGCTGTTTTTGGCGGAGGACAATTACACCATCACTGGCGACTTGTCCGACTGCACCATATTGGACGTGACCGGGAAAACCTTGTACGAGCATGTCGAACTGCCGATGCAAGGTGAATACCAGCGCAAAAACTTGTGCACATTCTTGCAGGTGGCGGACCTCTTGGACCAACTAATGCCCACGGAGAAGGATGTGACGGTGGCGGCCATCCGCAATGTAGTGAAGAACACCGGGCTGATGGGCCGCTGGCAGGTACTCCGGCGCGAGCCAATGACCATTTGCGACGTAGGACACAATGCAGGCGGTCTGTCACAGACCATGAACCAGCTTAAGGCCATGTCCTGCCGCCAACTCCGCGTGGTGTTTGGGATGGTGGCAGACAAGGATGTGGAACACATTTTGCCGTTACTGCCCGACAACGCAATCTACTATGTGAGTCAGGCACGTATCGAACGGGCGTTAGACGGCAAGGATTTGTCCAACCACATGGCAAACCATGGATTCCAGACACGCGTATATCCATCTATAGATGAAGCATTTCGAAGCGCCCAATCCGACGCATCCCCCGAAGACATCGTTTTCGTGGGCGGAAGCTGCTTTGTAGTCGGCGAACTACTTGAAACAATTCATCAATCTTAATAATTTATTTATTTTTTAAGCAAAAACAATTGTTTACTTGACTTGCTTATATAAATAAATTTTATACCTTTGCACGCTCTTTCAAGAGCACGAAGAGTTTACTAACCCAATTAAAAATAAGTAATATGAAAGTTAATGAAATCATGGCTAACCTGGAGGCCAAACATCCTGGTGAGAATGAGTATTTGCAGGCCGTTCGCGAAGTCCTGGAAACGATTGAGGAAGAATACAACAAGCATCCCGAATTCGAGGCTGCCAAGATTGTTGAGCGCATTGTAGAGCCCGACCGTATTTTCACATTCCGCGTGACCTGGGTTAACGACAAAGGTGAGGTTTGCACAAACCTCGGTTACCGCGTCCAATTCAACGCTGCTCTCGGTGCATACAAGGGCGGTCTCCGTTTCCACAAGGCTGTTAACGTCTCCATGCTGAAGTTCTTAGGTTTTGAGCAGATCTTCAAAAACTCTCTGACCAATCTGCCTCTCGGCGGTGGCAAGGGTGGTTCTGATTTCGATCCCGTTGGCAAGAGCGACGCTGAAATCATGCGTTTCTGCCAAGCCTTCATGTATGAATTGTGGCGCAACATCGGTCCTGATCAGGACAGCCCTGCAGGCGACGTGGGTGTTGGCGGTCGTGAGATCGGCTACCTCTACGGTGCTTACAAGAAACTCGCCCGCGAGCATTCCACCGGTGCCCTCACCGGCAAGAGCTACGGCTGGGGTGGTTCCCTCATCCGTCCGGAAGCTACCGGTTTCGGCGCTATCTACTATGTGGAGCGCATGGTGAAACAACAGAACGACACGATGGAAGGTAAGAGAATCGCTCTCTCCGGCTTCGGCAACGTGGCTTGGGGTGCTGCCATCAAGGCTACCGAACTCGGCGCCAAGGTTGTCGCTCTCTCCGGTCCTGACGGTGTGTGCGAACTTCCTGAAGGTATCACCAAGGAAATGATCGACTATATGCTCGAAATGCGTGCTTCCAACCGCAACAAAGTTGAGGATATGGCCACCAAGTTCCCAGGCAAGGCCATCTTCACTCCTGGTAAGAAGGCTTGGATGGTGAAGTGCGACATCGCTTGTCCTTGCGCTTTCCAGAACGAGCTTGCTGAAGAAGATGCCAAGGAACTCATCGCCAATGGCGTGAAGTACGTGGCTGAAGTTTCCAACATGGGTTGCCAACCTGGTGCTATCGCTGCTTTCCAGGCTGCCAAGATCCCGTTCGGACCTGGTAAGGCTGTCAACGCCGGTGGTGTTGCTACCTCTGGTCTCGAGATCTGCCAGAACGCCGGCCACATCAACTGGACGGCTCCTGAGGTTGACGCCAAACTGCACAAGATCATGAACGACATTTACGACATGTGCGTTGAGCACGGTCGTCAGGCTGACGGTACCATCAACTATGTGAAGGGTGCCAACATCGCCGGTTTCATGCGCGTTGCAAATGCCATGTTAGCTCAAGGTATCATCTAATCTTCGAGAGTTTTTCAACGAGAAAAGGTCGCTTTTATAAGCGGCCTTTTTTTATCTTTGCAGCCGTAAACAAAACGCACAATGAAAAACAGCAACGAACACTCCATCCGGGAACTTGCCCTGCAGTTTATCAACCAGTCGGGCAAACAGAGGCTGTATGCCGAACGCACCCTGCTGGAAAAATGGCCCGAATACATCGGGGAACTGTGCGCCAGACAAACCCAATGCATATCCATTCATAGCGGAGTGCTGAAGGTGAAAGTCCCTAACGCCGCACTGCGCTTCGAACTGACGGGACGTAAAACTATGATTATTGAAAAAATTAACGCTGACTACACCACACCGATAGTCCAGGATATCTTATTCTTCTAAGCTGTTCCAAATCCGCCAGGCGGCTTCAGCCTGAAGGTGCAGCATTTTCAATCCGTTTTGCACACGCGCCCCACGCTGCAACCCTTCCCGCAAGAATGGTGTAATGTCAGGGTTGTACACCAAATCGTACAGATAATGCTCTGAGGTCAAAGCCTCGTATGGCAACGGCAGCAATCGCTGCGGCTCACCCAGCGTGCCCACGGGCGTGCAGTTGACCACTAACGGGTAATCGCGCAATATCTGCCCAGTCACTTCCGCATACGTGAGATCGCCCTGCCCCGGGGCTCTCGACACCTGCAAAAAGGGGATTCCGCGCTGCCGGAGCACGAAACCGACCGCCGAAGCGGCACCGCCCGTACCCAACACAAGTGCCCTTCCCGGCAGTTCAACACCCTCCAATGACATCGCAAACCCTTCAACATCCGTATTATACCCCTTCAACCAAACTCCATTCTCCCCTTTCACCCTTTGTACCCCATTCACCTCATTTACCCCTTTCACCCCTTTTACCTCATTTACCCCTTTCACCTCATGCACCCCATGCACCCTCTCCACCACATTCACCGCACCAATAGCGGCTGCCTCCGGTGAGAGTTCGTCCAGAAACGGAATAATACTTCTTTTAAAGGGAATGGTCACATTGAACCCGCACAACTCCGGCTTAGAGACAATGAAATCAGGAAGCATTCCTATGTCAGGGAGCTCAAACAGGTCATAGACGTGGCCACCCAAGCCTTTCTGTCGGAATTTTTCTTCAAAATATGCCTTTGAAAAACTGTGCGATAAGGATTTGCCGATCAATCCGTACTGTCTCATGACCGGGTATTTTCATCGGGAGCTTCCGCTTTAGGGGCACGTGATGATTTCACACCTTTATATATAAGGTATAGTACAAACAGAATTCCGACGCCCCATAACGCAATCTTCAGCTCGCTGTTGTATTTCTCAATCATATCCTGCTGACCATGGGCAAGGTATCCTAGAAAGGCCAGGATTGAATTCCAAAGCGTAGCGCCAATAGCAGTATATAGAGCAAAGACACCCAATTTCATCTTGGCCAGACCGGCTGGAATGGATATCAGCTGACGAACTGCCGGAATCAGACGGCCGATGAGCGTAGAGCTCTTGCCATGCTCAATGAAATAATCCTCCGCCTTGCGGATTTTCTGGCTGTTCAGCATCAGCAAATGCCCCACTTTGCTATCGGCAAACCAATAAATGACAGGACGGCCCAATATCAAAGCAAGAAAATAGTTGACCAAAGCACCAATCATGGCCCCCAAGGAGGCGAACAGAATGACCAACAAGACATTCAGAAATTTGGAGTCTGTCTTATACAAAGACTCATTGTCTGCATTACAAGCCTGGTACGCCGCAGGAGGCACAATGACTTCAGAAGGGAACGGAATGAACGAACTCTCAATGGCCATAAGCAAAGTCACAGTTCCATAGTTCAAATGGTCATTATACCAATAAATCACCTTGTCGGTGATGGAAGTGTCGGATTTCGGTTCGGATTTGGCCGGTGCCACAGGCTGTCCAAAAGTGCTGATACAGGCCAAGGCGAAAATGATTGCAAATAATAGTCTTCTCATATAGGGAAGTTTAGTTAACTGTAAGCGAATCAGGTGAATATCGGTTGATGATATAGGACACGGCAGGAATGTCCTGCAACTCAGGGGCAATGTTGAGAAAATCGGCAGACAACCATTGTGCATCAATCATCATGGCTTGCTCCAAATGTTCACAACCAAGTTCTATCTGGTTCTTCTTAATGAAAAGCAACGCCAGAAAATAGTGGATAGAATCTGACAAAGATGGATCATCGATATAATTCTCACACAACTCAACACCCAAGTCTGGACAATTATTGATATAACAGTATTGGACAATAAAGCTGAAAAACTGATATAAATCACTATCCATCATATTGATAGCTGTATAGCATAGTTCCTTGACCTCCTCCGCATCCGACTCTGGATTAAGCAGGTCAAGAAGACACTCTATAGCAACGAAATCCTGCGGAAAATGCTGGAGGTGGGCACGCAGGAAAGCACGCGCTTCATCAAAACGGCCCTGTATCTTGAACACCCTGATAATGTCTGGATTCATGTAGGTGTTGAAAGCTCTATCCTCTTCGTATGCCCGCAAAAAATAGTGCATGGCATTTTCATAATCTCCCAGCTTAAAGTAGCAACGTCCCATTTCCGTATAGAAAGGAATTCCACTATTTTCATTGGCAATGGTGAAATACTCTATTGCCTTGCTATACTCTTCCATACCAAAATAGGACTCGGCAATATTCACGTACGCTGCCATATCCTGATCATCAATGGAGAGTTGGAGTTGGAAGGCTTCAATAGCATGCGCATAGTCATTCACATTGATATAGGCTAAGCCAAGACCGCTCCACAGACTCCCGAAGAGTGGCATCTCCTCTGTGAGTTTCTTGAAAAATCCCACCAGAAACTGGCCTTTCGGCTCTTTCTTATCAGAAAAATCGATGAAGATACTCTTGATATCGTCGGCGGCATACTTGTCGAGTTGGATAGCACGGATAGCATGGCTGACCGCCAAGTCCATGTTCTCGTCCATAAGATATTCATGCGTAAGTAACAAGTATGTTTCAGGAATATCATTATCCAGCGACAGCGACTTATTGAGCAGTTCGATGGCATTAATCTTCTTGTTGCAGATATGGGCAAGGATAACCTTTTCAATATAAAGTTCGGGGATAGGGGCAAAGTTGGCCTCCACATAATCCAATTCTTTTTCCGCCTCGGCAAACTTGTTCTGGATGGTAAAGTACTTGGATCGGAGCAGTCGGATGTACGGATCTTCGGGGAAAGACTTCGTCGCATACTGCAGGGCCTTCTCACAATAATACATATCATTGTCCTCAAGAAAGAACGTAATAATATCTTGCATATCCGAACTGTCGAAATAGACACTCCGGCCATTGTCCACAGCATCCTGGAACTTTCTGGCAAGTTCCATAATCTCCTGATATTCACTATCCTCAAACGGCTCCATCTGCTCTTACTTTAGGGGCGCAAAAGTACACAAAATACCCGAATTTCAAACAGGAGCAATAAAAAATCATGCAGACATCAGGCAATTGGCATGGAGACAAACATAGACAATGGGGAACGGATAATTGAAATTATGGGAATGGGGCAATTTGATATGGGAATAAAAAAAGACGGGATAAATCCCGTCTCTAAAAAAATTAATTGATTAATTGAATAATCGCATTAAAATTAACGCACCACGATATGCTCGACAACAATCTTTCTGGCCTTAGCAGCGGCAAGGCCGTAAACGCCTTGTGTGGCATCCTTGTCGGAGGCGTCTTTAACTTCGCCGGAGGGGTTCTTGTAAATCGATAAACCGCTCTTTTCGCCTGTGATGTAGGGAGCAAGGAATCCACCCTCAGCCTGTTTCATGTAGTTGAGCACGCTTTCGATACGGCGGGCAGAGAGATGTTGATTGTACTTGCTGTTGCTCAGCGGGCTAGCATAGCCACTGATGGTGATGGAGACATTTCTGCCTTTCTTCAGAGCCTTGACGATGGATTTGGTCACCTTTTCAAGTCTGTCTTTGCCACCATAGACTTCACTGTCGAAGAAGTTGTCGATAGCGGATTTGGCTTCTGTGCCATTAGATTTGCGGCTATACTCGTCTTTTTTGGTCTTATAGGACTCGTAGAGCTCCATGTACTGTTTGTCGGTTGTCTCAACTGTAGAGCGAGGGTTGGGTTGGTCATTGTCGAAGTAAAGGGTAATCGGAGTAATCTGATCAATCTCTTCCTGAAGGGCCTTGATTTCAGCTTTCTCAGAAATCCTATGGTCGCGTTCATCCTCTTCTTCAATGCTGAAGTTGATAGGGATTTGCACCTTAAGATCCTGTGCTTCGCAGCTTTGGGTACAGGGGACCATCTTGGGGAAAGATTTCACAAGACGGAGTGCCTCGTCATCAAACTCCTGATAGCCGGAACTCTTCAACACCTCGATATCCGTCAGGGTGCTGTCGGCTTTCACGGTAGCCTGCACGGTTGTGGTACCGGAAATTCTCTGGTTTTTGAGATTGGCGGGATAAACTTTGTTCTTGTTGATAAAGCGGCACATTGCCTTGTTGCCACCCTTGAAATGAGGAAGTGTCATGGCAGAGGTGGGCGTCACATGCTGACCATTCTTATCGGCGATTACCAAAGCAAAGCCGGTTTTGCAAGCGCTTTTTTCCTTGCCTGGCATGTAAACATAGCTGGAATTACTGCCAACGCATTGGGCGTATCCCATTGTTGCACAAAGAGATAAAACCAAAACGCCAAAAAGACTGAATAACGTACTCGTTCTTTTCATAATATAATTGTGTTAAATTTATTTCAGGCTGCAAATATACATTTTTTTTATTTAGTTTTAAAAAAGTATTTTTACAAAGATTTGAAATGAAAATTGTATATTTGCACCCATTCAAAAAATAGTTAGAACAAAAATCATTTTTGTAAATTTTTTAAAATGACAGTTGAAGAAATTGCTACATTGGTACAAGGAGAGATAATTGGTGGTGAAGAGTATAAAGACCGCCAAGTTGAAAAAATCTTCGCCTCCGATCTGATGAGTGACGTGCTGACGCTCAAGGATTACGACAATCTGATGCTGGTGACAGGCCTCTGCAACATGCAGTCCATCCGAACCTGTGAAATGGCTGACATCCAGATGCTGCTGGTGGTCCGCGGCAAAGTTGTCACTCCGGAGATGCTGGAGTTGGCGGAGGAGAACGAGATGATTGTAGTCAGGACGGACTTCTCCTTGTACAAGACTGCCGGCATCCTTTATGGAACCGGTATTCCGCCCGTTTACTAACCAAACTATTAACCGCTTATGGATTTCACTTACCATGTAGAAGGAGGCGACTTCACCAACGCCGGCTCCACCTCCAGCGAGGTGAAGCGAATGCTCAAGAAACTCGGTGTCAGCCCCGACATCGTCAAGAAGACGGTGGTGGCACTGTACGAGGCAGAGGTCAACATTGTGGCGCACGCCTATCGGGGTGACATCAGTGTGGACCTGGAGAACGACAAGGTACGCATCGTGCTCGCCGACGAGGGTCCCGGCATCCCCAACATTGAGTGGGCCATGCAGAAGGGCAACTCCACCGCATCCCCCAAAGTGCGCGAGATGGGCTTCGGAGCAGGCATGGGCCTTCCCAACATCAAAAACAATTCCGACGAGCTCAACATACAGTCCGAGGTGGGCAAAGGCACCACCATCGAGCTCGTAAACTATTTCAACAAATAAAACAACCCCGCCATGGCTGACGTACAAGATTTCCACCACGCGCTCAAGTTCAAGTACGACCTGTGCATCGGGTGTGCCCACTGCACAGGCGTGTGCCCCACGGGCGCCATCCACGTGGAGGACGGCCACCCGCAACTCGACCCCAACCGGTGCGTCGACTGCGGCAGGTGCTACCAGTCCTGCCCTGTGAACGCCATCTATATCGAACAGGATGACTTCCAGACCATTTACGACTACAAGTACCCCGTACTGCTCCTGCCCTCCATCTTCATCGCCCAGTTCGAAGATAAAATCAAGGAGAAGACTATCCTGTCCGCCCTTTACCACATCGGCTTCAAACATGTGTTCGAAGTGGAGAAAAGCGTGGACTTCATCAAGCAGGATATGCAGAAGACCGTGACTGCCAACAACGGCTTCAAGCCCATCATCTCCACCTTCTGCCCGGCCGTGGTGCGCCTGATACAGGTGAAATTCCCTGTGCTGGTTCCAAACCTCTATCTTTCCAAGCCGCCTTTGGACCTCACAGCCCTATACATCCGCAAACTGTTGACCGAAGAGGACCACATTCCCGCTGAAGACATCGGCATCTTCTATGTCTCCCCTTGTGCCGCCAAAATCGCGGCCATCAAGAGTCCCGCCACTGAAGAGCAGTCGCCCGTGTCCGAAGTCATCAATATGAACTTCTTATATAGCAAGGTCATGCGTGTCATCAAGCAAGGTGAATACCAGCTGTGCGAGGATTCCCGGACGCGTTACCACCGGCTTTCCAAAGACAGCGTCAGCTTCACGCTTACCGGCGGAGAAATCGGCCTGCTGAAGGACGGTCGGAATCTGGCCATCGACGGCATCCATAACGTGTCGGAGTTTTTGGAGAAACTGGAAGACGAGGACATCCAGGACATTGACTTCCTGGAACTGCGCGCCTGCGACGAGAGCTGCGCCGGAGGCATTCTTTGTGCCAACAACCGCTTCCTTATGGCTGAACGCCAGCGCAAACGGAGGCAAAAATCCCCCGACGAGGTGGACGCTGAAGACAACGACTTGCTCAACTACACCGATTACCTGACGGAGCACAAACGTGTGCTCGGAACGGTGGAACCGCGCTCCATGGACAAGATGGACGACAATCTCTCCGTCGCCATGCAGAAGATGCGCAGAGCTTTCGAAATCAACCAGAACCTCCCACAGGTGGACTGCCGAATCTGCGGCTACCAGTCATGCAAGGCCCTCTCCGAAGCAGTGGTCAATGGGAAAGCAGAGGTGGAGCAGTGCATCTTCGTGCAACGCGCCCTGGAGCACTCCGAAAAGCTCACCATTCTCGACACCCAGCGCATCAACACCAAAATCTGGGGTCTGAAGAAGAATGATCCTGCCATTGCAAAGAACCTGAACCTATAGAATGGACAAGTCTTTCATTCTGCACCAACTTCTTGATGTCTTAACAGAGAGTCTGGAAATCACAGGCTTGGTGATTCTGATGATGACGCTGATTGAACTTATCAACGTATCATCTTCGGGAAAACTGTTGGCCAAAGTGCGCAAAAAACCTTTTCTGCAAATCCTCATCGCCGCACTGCTGGGTGCCATCCCCGGCTGCGCGGGCGGGTTTGCCTTAGTCTCCATGTTCACCCACGACCTGCTCTCTTTCAGCGCCCTTATTGCCGGCATGACCGCCACATTCGGCGACGAAGCCTTCTTCCTTTTTGTACAGAATCCCAAATGGGGCGCCATCCTCACCGCCATACTGACCGGCATCGCCATTTGTACCGGCCTGCTATTCATGCTCATCTCCAAAAAATGGAAATTCACGCTGGAAACACACAACTTCGACATTCATGAGAATGTTGACGGCCATGAGCACGCCGATCCTGAAACGCCTGGAACCGGTTTTAAAAACCGCATGCTCCATTTCATGATAGATCATTTTTGGCACCACGTGGTGAAACAGCATCTGCTAAAGGTTTTCCTTTGGTCGTTTGGCATCCTGCTGCTGCTCATGATTATCGGACTGTTTGTAGATGTGGAGAGCTTTCTTCAGGCCAGAAGTTGGGCCAAATACGCCATGTTGCTGCTGGCCGTGCTCATCGGGTTCATCCCCGAATCGGGTCCTAACCTCATCTTTATCGTCATGTTCCTCAACGGCTCCATCCCGTTCGGCATCCTGTTAGCCAATTCGATATCTCAAAACGGACACGCCGGACTTCCGCTGCTGGCACAATCGCGCAAGAACTTCCTCATCGTCAAGAGCATTACACTGGCACTGGGATTGATAGTAGGAGCGATTTTAATATAAGGGTGCATGAGGTGCATGAGGTGAAAGGTGAACGGGGTGAATGGGGTTGGGGTAAACTTTGGATTTTGAATTATAATTTAGCACCATAGTTATGAAAAGATCATTTATCGCTATTTTTTGTTTAATAATCGGTTTGTTTTCATTTGAGGCGAAAGCTCAGGAAGAGCACGGCGTTGGAGCCGGGGAATGGCCATCAGACTACCCGAAAGTCATGATTGACTTTGAGGAGTTCGGCTGGGATAATATCGGTGACGTGTACGACGGCATCTTTTATGTGAAATTGAACGGTCGCTCCAACACCTACCGTTTCTACAGAGTGAAAAACGCCACACAAGTCGGACATTCGGAATGGTACGCCATCCAGGATCCGAGATTTGACCATGGTGTGTGCGCCGTAAGATCGTGCAAGCCCTACAGCGGCGACCCCGGGAAACCCTATACATGCAAGTATCGCTGGTACATTCTCAAAAGCAACGGCGATTCCATCGCACTCGACCCCAGCATCACCCAGGTCACAAATTTTTACGATGGTCTGGCCGTGGCGAGCACCGGTCCGTACAACGAGCGTTTCTACATCAACGACAGAGGACAGAAGGTATATCCGCATATCAAACTGGCCAAGAGCGGTTTGGATTTCAAGAACTACCCGTTGACCGAAGGCACGCGCCGGCTTTTCAAAGGCGACAACAACAAATTCGGATATATGGATGCCACTGGCCGGGTGGTCATTGAGCCCAAATACGAAAAGGCCCGTAATTTCAGCAGTGGTTACGCCTTGGTTTACGACTACCAGAACACCGAACGCAAATGGTGGGTAATCAACACATTAGGAGAAAAAATAAGCGAAGTACCCGACAAGTACAAGTCCTTCACTGGTGCTGCCGTCACCAGTTTCATCAACAGTACAGCCATGGCGCACAACGATGAGACCGACCAGGTGGACATCGTAAATCAGCTGATGCAGGTCAAAGCCACTTACGACAAATCTTCCGGCTTTTTCCTCAAGAATGTACCTTCCGATGCCGCCATTGCCATTGTGAGCAATAGCGGATGGGAGCATCCAAAATTCTGCACCACCACTGGTGAACTGGTTAAGGATCAGGAATATCCATACGGTCCTTATTCAAAATACGAACTTACGGACCCTGAGATTTCCAGTTATCCCGACTGTCAGGAAGACCCTGCCAATGTGAATAACCAACTTGGTTGGCACAACACGGGTTATTGGGCCTCGCACCACACGCTGATCGGCGACACTGATGTAGTGTACAACTACAAAGGCGTTGTGTGGGAATACAAGAACTCTTACACGAAAGTGCGTCAATTCTGCGCAGAGGGTTACTCGCCCGGCATCCAATGCTCCACTGCCAACTGGCACAAGCTAGGTCTTACTGGCGAGTGGGCCCAGAAACTGGAAGAGCACTACGTCTATTTCGACACCAATGGAACTATATTGCTGGAGTTTTTGTTGCCAGAAGAGGGAGAAGAAAAGAAAGAAGAATAATGTTGTATCTTTGCAAACTCAATTAAAAAATCATACAATGAAAAGAATACTTCTTGTAACACTTTTGTTCACTGCTATTTGCAGCTGCTTTGGCCAATCCAAAGAAATTACCATCGAGAGAATCTGGGACGATTTTTACTTTTATCCCCGCGGCGTGGCCGGTTACACTGCCATGCCCAAGAGCGACTACTACACCGTAGTGAAGCGCGCTGGCATTGAGCGCTACAGTTTCGCCACAGGCGACCGTTTGGACATGCTTGTCTCCAACGCAGACCTGGACCGCCTGAGCAAGGGTTTCGTCAACATCAGCAAGCTCAGCAGCTATGAATTCTCTTCCGACGAGAAGAAAGTGGTGCTTGCCATAGACGAAGAGAGTATCTGGCGCCGTTCATCGCTGGCCTATTATTATGTGTATGATATCGAGAACAAGACGCTCACCATGGTGGCCGACACCAACACCAAGCTGCACTTCGCATTTCTGTCGGAAGACGGACAGAAAGTGCTGTTTGCCCGCGATTGCGACCTCTTCTATCAGAACCTCGCCACAGGCGTTATCACGCAGATCACCCATGACGGGCAGGAAAATGCCATCTTCAACGGCTATGCCGACTGGGTATATGAAGAGGAGTTGGACATGTCAAGCGCAGCCTCCTGGTCTCCCGACGGTAGCAAGATTGCCTTCCTGCGCTTCGACCAGCGTCGCGTGAAGGAGTACAACTTCGCTTTGTACGACGAGCTCTACCCTACCGATTTCAAATACAAATACCCGAAAGCCGGCGAGGACAACTCCCTGGTGGACGTTTACATCTATGATATTGCCACAAAAGCCCTCTCCAAAATCGATCTGGGTGACAACACCAACTGCTACTTCCCACGGGTCTATTGGCTGCCCAACAGCCAGGATGCTGTGGTTCTGAAACTGAACCGTCATCAGAACCAACTCGATTTCATCCGCTACAACACCATCACCAAGCAACAGGACATCGTCTATACCGACCGCAACGACAAATGGCTGGACGTGACCGACAACTATTATTTCCTGAAAGACGGAAAGACGATGATTGTCACTTCCGAGCGCGACGGATTCAATCATATATATAAGGTAACCCTAGGCGGCGAAGTCAAGCAACTGACTTCCGGCAATTGGGAGGTCAATGAAATCCAATATGTGAATGAAGATAAAAAGCTCATCTATTATCTTTCCAATGAAAGCGGCGTGCTGAACCGTGACCTCTACGTCATCAATTTCGACGGCAAGAAGAAACAGCTCCTGACCAAAGGTGATGGTTGGGCAAGTACGCTGTTCAGCCCGAACGGCAATTATTACCGTCTGCAATACTCTGATCTGAACACCCTGCCCAAATACACCATCCATGAAGCCAAGGGCAAGGAACTGCGTGTGCTCAACGACAACAAGAACGTGAAGGAGACAATGGACAAATACGGTTTCGTGGACCGCGAGATCATCCATTTCACAACTGACGATGGCACCGAATTGTACGGCTGGATGATGAAACCGGCCGACTTCGATGCAAACAAGAAATATCCGGTGATGATGACGTGCTACGGCGGTCCGGGCAGCCAGCAGGTGATGAACGCCTACAGCAGCGCACAGGACCTCGCCTTTTACCAGATGTTAGCGCAGAAGGGCTACATCTGCGTGTGCGTGGACGGGCGCGGCACGGCCACTCGTGGCGACGCCTTCAAGAAGGTCATCTACCAGCAAATGGGTAAATACGAGGCCATCGACCAGATTGCCGCGGCCAACTGGCTGAAGAAGCAAGCTTTCGTGGATGGCGACCGCATCGGCATTTGGGGATGGAGCTTCGGCGGCTATCTCTCTGCGTTGTCTTTGTTCCGTGGCGACGGCGCCTTCAAGATGGCCATCTCCGTGGCTCCGGTCACCAACTGGCGCTACTACGACAACATCTACACCGAGCGCTTCATGCGCACCCCGCAGGAGAACCCAGACGGCTACGACCTCAACTCCCCCACCACCTACGCCAAAGACCTTAAAGGCAAATACCTGCTCATCCATGGCACTGCTGACGACAATGTGCACTTCCAAAACGCCATGGAGCTGGTAAAAGCCCTCAATGAAGCAGGTGTGGAGTATGACCAGTTCTTCTTCCCCAACAAAAATCACTTCATCATGGGTGGAAACACACGCACATACCTCTACCATAAACTCTCCAAATACATTCTGGAGAACCTGTAAAAAAATAAATTCTGAACACACTTGAATCTTTTCAAAAAAAGTGTACTTTTGCAGCCCGAAAATTTAAAACGTAAAAAATTATAAATCAAAGTAAGAAATGGCAAATCATAAGTCATCTATCAAGAGAATTAGAGCAAACGAGAGAAAAAGACTGGCTAACCGTTATTATTCAAGAACCATGCGCAATGCCCTGAGAGACATTCGCGCCATCGAGGACAAGGCCCAAGCCACCCAGAAACTGTCCGACATGACCGCTATGATTGACAAACTCGCCAAGAGAGGTATGATTCACAAAAACAAAGCCGCCAACCTCAAATCCGGCTTGATGAAGAAAATCAACGCTATGTAATTAGCCATTAGCTATTGGCCATTAGCCGCTAGCTAATAATCAACAGCCAACAGCTATAAGCTATCAACAAAAAAATATTGGGGAAGTATAATTCCCCTTTTTTAGTATGCAGACTGAAGAGTATCGATTTTCTGTTCCCATCCAAATACGGATGAGTGACTTGGACCCGTTCGTCCATGTCAACAACGGCGCGCAGTGCAATTACTTTGATTTCGGTCGCAGCTCCTATTTCGAACATGTTTTCCAAAAGCCTATCGATTGGCGTGAAATGGACATGGTACTGGTGCATGTGGAAATGGATTTCAAGCAGGGTATTGAATTCCAAGACCACATTGTCTGCGAGACCCGTCTGCTATCCATAGGCAAGAAGAGCATCAAGATGATGCAGCAGCTGCGCGACACCCAAACGGATGTGGTGAAGACAACCTGCTACAGCGTCCTCGCCGGATTCGACCGCACCACCCATCAGTCCATCCCCATCAGGGAAGAGTACAAGAAACTGTTTGCCCAATTTGAACATCTTCCCGATGATCAGCAAGAATAAAATATCCGATATCCGCAAACTACATCAGAAAAAGTTCCGCGATGCGGAACAGCTTTTCATTGTAGAGGGCAGAAAATGCGTTGAGGCGCTCCTGCAGTCCGATTTCGAGGTGCTGGACATCTATGCCACGGAGGCCAACGCCAAAGAGAACCAGCATCTGCTTGGCAAGCGGCAGGTAACGCTGGTCACAGATGCTGAGATGGAGCGTATCAGCACGCTCTCCACACCCCCCGCACTGCTGGCGGTAGCCCGCCAGTCCACCCGCCGGGTCAACATCCCTGACGAAGAACCCGTGCTCGTGCTCGACCGCATCGCCGACCCCGGCAATCTGGGCACTATTGCCCGGACCGCCGACTGGTTCAACATCCGCCATATCGTGTGTTCCCCTGATTGCGTGGAGTTTTACAGCCCAAAGACCATCCAGGCCACCATGGGTTCTTTCGCCCACGTACACGTGCAATACCGCCCCTTGGTTCCGTACTTGCGCGAACAGTCCTCCCGTCGCCGGGTGCTGGGCGCCTTCCTGGCCGGGGAATCCATCCGGAGCTTCGGCTTCCAATCCTCTGACATAATCGTAATCGGCAGCGAGTCGCACGGCATCTCCCCTGAAGTGGAAGAATGCGTCACCCGCAAAATCACCATCCCTTCCGTACATACCGGACCGGACACCGCCGAATCTCTCAACGCTGCGGTTGCCACCGCCATACTGCTGTATCAGGCCGCAGCCAAATTCTGATCCCTATGGATAAAAAACAGACCCTTACCGGCTATGTGGCCATCACGTTTGCAATGCTCTTCTGGGGGATGAGTTTCGTGTGGACCAAGCAACTGCTCAATGCCGAATTTCCAGTTTTCACAATCGTTTTCCTCCGCCTTGCCATTGCTTCCGCCATCTTTGTCACCCTCTTCAAAATCCAGCACAAGCTGGAAAAAATCCGCAAAGGGGACTGGAAATGGTTTTTCCTGCTGGCCTTTTTCGAGCCTTTTCTCTACTTTATCGGCGAGGATTTCGGAATGATGTACGTGGATGCCAGTTTTGCCGCCGTTATGATTGCCCTGATCCCCATCGTTGTGTCTCTCACCATGCACTTCGTGGAGAAGGAAACATTGCGGAAAGAATTTTTCATCGGCACTATCGTATCCGTACTGGGAGTTTTCATCATGACCTTCGGTTTTGGGGAATCCATACACGTCAACCCCAAAGGGGTGGCCATCCTTATGGTGGCCGTGATTGCCGCTGCCGGCTACTCGGTGATGCTGAGCCGCATGCTGAAAGTCTATAGCCCGGTAACGGTCACCACCCTGCAGAACCTGCTGGCCATCCCGTTCTATTTGCCACTGGTCTGCATTTTCGATTTGCGACTGTGGGGCGGACTTCCATGGACAGGAAATCTCATCCTGTGTCTGGTATGCCTGGCGGTTTTCTGCTCCGCCGGAGCCTATATGTGCTATTCGTATGCTGCAAAACAGATTTCCGTCACCAAAGTGTCCGTATTTGCCAACGCCATTCCAATCGTGACACTATCCTGCGCCGCCCTGATCGGACAGGAAACCGTCACCCTGCAAAAATGTGCGGGTGTGGTGCTTGTGGTGTCCGGGGTAATCGTAAGCCAACTGAACTTTAGAAGATAATACCTTCAGCCTCTTCCGTGATTTCCGCATTCAACCGGCAAAGAGTCCTGTACTCCTCAGTCTTGCGGAATCTCCGCGCCCTGAAGAAAGTAAGCAGTTTGCGGAAAGCAATCTTATAATAGTGCACGAAAAAGGCCGTCATGAACGTCAGCAATATATAGATGGCGGCAATCCAGAAATGTCCGCTTACAGCCCACACCACCGATATGATCAGCAGATAGAAAATGGGGAATGCGACCACGCTGCCCAGCACATACTGGAACGATGAGTGCAGCATGGGATCCTCTATCTTGTCGGTGAAATGCTTGGTGAACGCCCTCGGGATATAGTTATTCACATAGCCGAAAACAAACAGCGGAAGGGTGAGGAACATGAGAATGATACGTATTACCAAACGTGGGATGGAGAGTTTTCTGTTCACTATCCAATTCTGTATGCCCAGCCGTTTGAGCAGAGCCATGTATTCCCGCACTTTGATCATCAGTTGTTCAAATCGCTCCGGTTCGTCGGTATGATACTGCCGGATGTTGGCAATGACAGTCATGGCGGCATCTTTCTGGTTGGGCAGATTGTTGACGTTGAGTCCTTTCGACTTGAGCAGAGGTTCGCTCATCATCTGTGTCAGAGCCTCAATCTCATTATAATATTCGGGAATGTCAATATCGGGCGTAATTGCTTTGACACGGGCGCGCGCCTTCTCATTGAGAGCCAGATACCCCCTGTCGTGGTTTTCCTTGTAGGTGTCAAAAAGTTCCTCAAAAGTAAAGGGTTCACCCACCGTAACCATCAGGTCACTACGGAAGTTGAAATAGTTGGAGTAGTGGATATTGAGCGGAAGCACCTGGAGACCAAGCTTGAAGTCATTAAGTTCCTCGGCGGCAAAAGCGATACGGCAGAAGCCTTTCTTGAAAGTATTCATAAAATGACCGCTCTGGTGCGTGGCTTCCGGGAAAATAACGATGGTACCGCCCTTGCGCAGCACACGGGCGGCGCGATTGTATATCGTAAGGTTACTCTTCATGTCACTCACATTTCCGTCACGGCTGCGGAAAGTGGGCATAATCTTGAGGAAACGCAAGACTCGGGCGAAGATATCCTTCTTAAAGATATCACCGCGCGCGATAAACACCGGCTGCCGACGGTCGCGATACATGGTATGCAGAATCGCCAGCGCATCCATCAATCCGTTCTGGTGATTGGCAATCACGATGGTGGGACGGCCGCGCTCCGGTATATTCTCCTGGTTTAGTATGTAGAAACGACGGTAATACACATGATTGTGCATGATGCACAGATAGTTCATATAGAAATCATACAACCAGTCGTGTTTATCTATGTTGTCAAATGAAATCATCCCAATGATAATTATGTTATTCCTATTATGAAAACAATCTAGCCAATATGGATGTCACATATTAATTACATAAAAGAGGTTGCAAATATAATTTTTTTTCATTAATGCGGATTCACCGTGCAAAACATTCGTCGGCCAATAAATACTGGCATATTGATAATATGGATAAAACACCTGGGAATCAACAGTATCACAGGATTGGTCCTGGAAATCATGCAGCAATTATGTTATCGGTGCAGGGTCCGACTTTGTCCTTATACCCTTTTCCCTTTTTTGTATCTTTGCAGCCCAATGTCCGACAATTAAATCCAAAGAAATAGAAATATGAAAAGAATATTCGCATTCACCCTGCTCTTTCTGCTGACTGTTTTCCAAGCGCAGGCAGTGCTGAAGGAGAAAGACCTAGCCCAAACGCTGGGGGTGCTTCGTGCCGAGCTGCTTCAAACCTACAATGACCAGCAGGCCATGATGGCGCGTTTCGAAAAACGCAATGTGGAACAACACGCCAACCTCATCCGCATGATGCAGAACAGCAACCAGATTGCCCTGATGCTCTATTCCCAAAGCAGCGATTTCACCTTCGACATGGCATACGCCTGCCAAGCGGCCACCGAACAGTACCGTTCACTGAAGACACGCAACATGCCCTACAACAAAATGAAGGAGCGCATCAACGCCGAAATCGAGCGGTACAACGAACTGATCAGTGCCTTGCAAGGGCTGCCACCCCGAATGCTACCCAATGGCGACTTAATGCAGCTGCCCGACTCCATCCGGAATAAAATCCCCAAAATGGTGCTCGACACCACCCGTAAATCCCTATACTTCCTCGACAAGCAGGGACTTGAAGACCGCGAGGCTTGCGTAACCTACGCAACAGCCATCCGCGACAACTACTTGGAAATGCTGGAAAATGTGGAACGCGACCAGGAACACTACGAAAGGGTCACCAAACGTGTGGAGAAACTGAACGCATACGCCCTGGCAAAATATGAAAAAATCCAAAAAAGCATTTTTGTAAATGCCGGGGATAATTATTTCCAGACCCTCAAGCGCTTCCGGATGCACTACATCATAGCCAAGAAAGATGTAGGTGACAAGTACAAACCCTTTGACCGAAGCTCCGAGTGGCGCGGCCCCGTCATTTTCGGCATCAGCATATTCATGCTGTTCTACATCTTGCTGGCCAGCCTGCTCAGCTATGTCATCATGAAATGGCTGCTGCCCAAAAAGTGGCGCGTTCATTTCAAAGATAACCACAAACGCCCGTTTGTCACCCTCGCATGCGGGGTAGCCATCTTCGCCATCTCCATCAGCATTGCACGCTTTTTCGTACAACAAAACTTCGTGCTGATGGCCATTGATCTGATGATTTTCTTTGCCTGGCTGGTGGAGGTCATCCTTGTTTCCTTGCTGATAAGGCTCTCTGACAAGCAAATCCGAGCCGGAGTGCGCACCTACACTCCGTTTATAGTGATGGCATTCATCGTGATTGTATTCCGCATCATCCTCATACCCAACAATCTGGTCAATCTGATTTATCCACCCGTCCTGCTGCTGTTCACCATCTGGCAGTTTATCGTGATGAAACAGAAAGTGGAGAAGCTGCCCGACAGCGACCTGATATACACGCTGGTATCCTTCATTGCCATGGTAGTGGCCTGCTTCGCCTCCTGGTTCGGGTTTGTACTGCTGGCCGTCCAAATCATGCTTTGGTGGGCCATACAGCTGGCCGCCATCCAAAGCATCACCTGCTTCTACGACTTGGCCAAGATGTACGAATCGCACCGCCTGATCCGCAAAATCGCCCGACAGAAAGGCTACCCCATCAACAACGAGGAAGACCTGCAAAAATACTTCAAACGGATACAGCCTCAAATGGCTAAGGGAGAATACATTGCCCAAACATGGTTCTATGACTTCCTTTTCAAAGCACTGCTTCCCATTCTGGCCGTACTCTCCGTGCCCGCAAGTGTGTATTGGGCAACCAACATTTTTGAAATGAGCTCTGTATGCCGCAAGATATTCTTCTTTGTGTTTCTTGACAAACCCGGTGTTGTTGAACTCTCCCTGTTCAAAATCTGCATGGTGGTCGTATTGTACTTCATCTTCCGATACCTGAACTATGCCATAAAGTCGTTCTTCATGATGATGCGCAAACGCCGCAAAAAAGACATCCAGGGGCCGAGCAATGCCACGCTGGCCAACAATGTCATCGCAATCCTCGTATGGTGCTTCTATATCGTCACCTCCATGATGATTCTGAAGGTTTCCGGCAAAGGCATCTCCATTGTGATGGCAGGCCTGGCCACCGGTCTTGGCTTTGCCATGAAAGACCTTCTGGAAAACTTCGTATATGGCATTTCGCTTATCTCCGGCAGACTGCGCGTAGGCGATTTTATCGAATGCGACGGGGTACAGGGGAAAGTTGACAGCATCAACTACCAAAGCACACAAGTCGTCACGCTGGACGGCAGCGTCATCGCCTTCCAAAACGCCACCCTGTTCACCAAGAACTTCAAGAACCTAACCCGCAATCACGGCTACGTGCTCGTGAAAATCCCCGTGGGCGTGGCTTACGGCGTGAATGTGGAAAAGGTGCGTCAAATGCTTATGAAGGGCCTCGAACCGCTCATCGTCAAAAACAAATCCGGAAAGTACCTGGTGGACAACAAGCAGCGCTTTTCAGTGGTGTTCGACGACTTTGGCGACAGCAGCGTGGACCTGTTTGTGATATGCTGGGTTCTGGTGGAGGAGAAACCCAATATTGTGGCCCGTATCAAAGAGGTGGTTTACAACACCTTGAACGCCAACAATATTGAAATCCCATTCCCGCAGCAGGATGTCTATGTGCGACATATCGAGATGCCCGCCCAACCGTCGAAGAGCCCTGGTAAAAAAAGCAAGTCCGACCCAAAAGAGAGTGCAAAGAACTAATTGAATAGAAACTCCTTAAGTAGAATTTTCATAAGCTTTACAAAAACATCCTGAAACAACCGTTTGCGCTGCCTTGACAGTCGATTTTTTACTAATTTTGCAACTTTTTTTAAATTAGGCTTCAATACGAATGAAACCCTATAAAATTTTCTTATTTATCGCAATCATTATCAGCGTATTGGCTACAGTTTGCGTCTTCTTTCCGAAGGATGGTGTGAAGATTGGGGAAACCGAATTCCACTTTCCTTCCTTGGATGACGTGCTACTGAGTCAGTCCCAATCGGAAATGAAGATAAAAGAGATTGATTCGGTGGAGTTGAAACATCTGAATGACTTGAAGGACACGCTACAGCAGTACCGGGTGGCGGTCACGGAACAGCCGGGCCATTTCTACCTGCCCAACGACGATGTCGCTTTCTTCGACCGCTTCTTCGCACGTGCGGAACAAGCCCGCGCCAACCACGAGGTGCTGCGCATTCTCCATTACGGTGACTCACAAATCGAGATGGACCGCATTTCCAACAACATCCGGCGTTTTTTCCAAAAGACCTTTGGCGGTGGCGGTCCAGGAATGGTTCCCGTCATCCAGACCATTCCCTCATTTGCAGTAAGCCAATACGCTTCCGGGAACCTCACACTCTATTCCTCGTATGGCGACGGGGCACGCACCAACGGCAACTACGGCCTTATGGCCAAGTGCTACAAATTGAGCGGCGGGGCCACCTTCGGAGCCAACGCCTCCCGCCACAGGGACACTGACGCCCGCGTGAAACGGTTCTCCAACGTAACCCTGCTTTATAACGATCGAACCGGCAACTTCTCCGCCACCCTCAAAGACCAAAAGAGCGGATATAAGGAAACGCAAGCCCCTGGCCTTCAGGGCGTACACACTTGCCACTGGCTGATGGACACAGCCACCACCGCGTTACAGATCTCCATGCAAGGTTCCGCCGACATATACGGCATCATGCTCGATGACGGCTACGGCGTTGCCGTGGACAACATCCCGCTACGCGGTTCCTCCGGCAACCAGTTCACCCTCATCAACGACACCCTGCTGAGCAGCTGCTACCGACAGGCCAACGTAGGCATGATTATCATGCAATTCGGCGGCAACTCCGTGCCGGTCATCTATAACGACAAGTCTCTTAACAACTACTGCATGGGCATTGAGCGACAAATCAAGCGGATAAGAAGCAGTTGCCCTGGCGCAACCATCCTGTTCATCGGTCCTTCTGACATGAGCACACGGCGCGGCGGGAAGCTCGACACTTACCCCATGCTGCCGCAGCTTATTGACAGCCTGCGCACCATCGCCTTGCGCAACCATGCCGCTTACTGGGACATCTACGAGGTGATGGGCGGCCAGGGGGCCATGGTAGCCTGGGCGCAAAACGGACTCGCCGGTCCTGACTACGTGCATTTCACCCCTGCCGGCGCCAAAAAGGTGGGACAAACCCTCGCCAACAGCTTCGCCACCATGTACGAGTTCTACAGGACCCGCAAAAATATGCCCAAACAACAATTCGACACCCTATGGAGCATATCGGCAAAATAGTCTGCTTCCTTTTCGCGTTGCTCCTCTTGTGGACCATGCCAGCGCGTGCACAAGAGGACCTCACGTCGCCCGACTCCGTGCCGGAGATACCCCTTTTCACCGACACGCTGGTGGTGGATACGATTGTCACAAATTTTGAGGAAACTGACGAAACCGACGCAATGTCGGAGGAAACTCAGATACAATTCGAGATTGACACGCTCTATTGGGGACGTGACAGCATGTCGCTGGTGCGTTTTTATGGGAAACTGGATCAGCTGTTGAGAACCAAGCAAGGGAACCTGCACATTCTGCACATCGGCGGGTCGCACGTGCAGGCGGGCACCATGACCCACCGCATCCGCAAGCACCTGCTTGATGCCTACGGTGGTCCGCCCGCCGCGCGAGGGCTCATCTTCCCCTACTCCGCCGCCCCCGTATGCAACAATCCTTACGACTACCGTACCGGGAAAGAGCAACCCTTCAACCTCATACGAAACGTCTATCAGAGCTACGACTTCCCCCTCGGGGCCTCCGGCATCGCGGTGTGGAACGCCGACGCCATGAACGCTATATCCATCCGGATGAATGCGCCTGAGTACGACTTCATGGCTGACACCATCATCCTGCTGGGCAAAGCCTACGGCTGGCCCATCGATCCCATACTCAAAGAGGACACCATCTATCATTTCCCAGACAGCATCGACTTTGACAACGACCGCTATTACTTCTTTTTCAACCATCCCGTCAAAGATTTCACCCTCTATTTTCCGTGCAGCAAGGGGGACACCTTTGTAGTGAATGGGATCTTGCTGAAAAACGGACGACCCGGCATCACCCTCTCTTCCATTGGGGTAAACGGCGCGCAAACCTCCTCATACTTGCGCTGCACAAATTTCACTCGCGATATGGAGCTGCTCCGCCCCGACCTGGTCATCTTCAGTATCGGGGTGAACGATGCTTTCGGCGACAGCTTCGACTCTGTGGCATTCAAGAACAACTATCTGAAACTGGTGGATAGAATCCGCCAGGCCAGCCCCGACTGCGCCTTTATCTTCATCACCAACAACGACACATGGAAGCGTGCCCGACGGGGACGCTACCATGTGAACAAGACCGGCCCGATCGTGCAAGAGGTAATGTACCGGCTTGCCGACCTTACCGGTGGCGCCGTTTGGGACCAGTTTGCCATCATGGGCGGACTGAAATCCATGGACTCCTGGCGCAAAAAGGGCCTCGCACAAAAAGACCGCGTGCATTTCACAGCCGCCGGCTACAACCTCATCGGCGACCTTTTCTGGGACGCATTTATACGTGAACTAAATAAATAAGAAGATGAATCTAGACAATCTGAAACTTTTCCTGAACAACATCTTCTCCTTCAACGAGCAATACCCGTTGCTATTTACACAATTCAACTTCTGGGCATTCTTCGCCCTGGTATTTGCCTTCTTCTCCCTGTTCCACAGCAAACGGCTGCTGCGCAACGCTTTCCTTTTCTTTGCCAGTATCTTCTTCTACTATAAAACTTCCGGGCTCTTTGTGCTCATCCTGATATTCGACATGTTCTTGGATTATTTCTTAGGCATCTTCATGGACAGGTCGAAGCGACCGGGCGCGAAAAAATTCCATCTTATCGTAGGTGTCGTCATCAACCTAGCGGTGCTCTGCTATTTCAAATACGCATATTTCTTCACCGATGCGTACAACACCATCGTGGGCAGTCAATACGAGGTTATCAACTGGCTGGCGCAATGGACTAACGACCTTACCGGACGCGACTATTTTGACGCCTCAAAGATCCTGTTGCCCGTAGGCATCTCCTTCTACACCTTCCAGAACATCAGCTATCTGGCGGACGTATATAAGGGCAAGATACGGCACGTGTCCAACATATTGGACTTCGGCTTCTATGTCACCTTCTTCCCGCAGCTGGTGGCGGGTCCCATCGTGCGCGCCGACCAGTTTGTGCCGCAGTTGTACAAGAAATTCTTCCTCAGCCGCCGCCAATTCGGCATCGCCGTGTTCTGGATTCTGAACGGCTTGGCCAAGAAGCTCATCATGAGCGACTACCTGGCTGTTAACTTCGTGGACCGCGTATTCAACAACCCCTCGCTGTTCACCTCTTTCGAGAACCTGTCGGCACTGTTCATCTACTCGCTGCAGGTGTATGCCGACTTCTCAGGCTATACCGATATCGCCATCGGCGTGGCCATGCTGATGGGCTTCTATCTGCCCAAGAACTTCAACTCCCCATACAAGGCCGACTCCCCGAGCAACTTCTGGAAACGGTGGCACATCTCGCTCTCCAAGTGGCTGCAAGATTATTTGTACATCCCGCTGGGCGGCAACCGCAACGCCACCGTGGGCACCTATCTGTGCATATTGCTGATCGGGGCAGTCATCATATTGCTGACCAAAAACGCCGTCATTGCGAGCATCATCGTCGGGTTGGCGGTCATCCTCACCATCATCTCCCTCATCAGCAAGAAGGCGCGATTGAAAATCAGCACCAACATCAACATGATGAACACCATGCTGTTGGGCGGTTTGTGGCACGGTGCTTCCTGGAACTTCATGATTTGGGGCGGATTGAACGGCTTCGGCATCTTGGGATTCAAGATTTGGCGGCATCTCAAGCAATGGCTCCGGAGCGTGGTATCGGCAGCCATTTTCGGAATTTTCCTTGCCTGCAATTGGCTATGGCCCAGTCCGGTGCTGATGATCTTCACCGTATGGTCGGGGGTCTTCTTCGGCGGCACGCTCATCCGCTGCATTTACTCGGCCATCCGGCCTAATCGTGACATAGAGTGGCTGAATTTCAGCTGGAACGTGCTGATGACCTTTGTGTTCATCTCGTTCACGCGGTTGTTCTTCCGTTCGGGTTCCAACCTGGATCCGGCGGTGGCCAACGAAACCGCCTGGAACACGGCCAAGGCGATGGTCAACAGCATTGGCGGGCACTGGAATGTGGCGGCCATCCCCGACATCTTGGCCAATTATTGGATTGTGTTCACGCTGTTCGCATTGGGCATGGTCATCCACTGGCTGCCGGAGCGCTGGAAGCGCTGGTACCGGGTCAATTTCGCGCTGCTGCCCATCTGGCTCATCGGTCTCATCGTGGTGGTGGCGGTCTTCGTGCTCTACCAGTTCATCACGGCCGATTTGCAACCGTTCATTTATTTCCAGTTCTAAGAAGAGACGCACGACCGTGCGTCTTTACAATCGGCCGTGCGTTTTTACTTTCGTCAGAACCTCCTGAGCTCGGCCTTGTCAGAATGGTCGAGCGTGAAGATGTCGTCGTCGTGCACGCGGATAACGAAAAGTCCCTCGTCGTGCGCGTAAATGTCAGACTCGCGGTCGTAGTTCACCGCTGCTATCGCGCCCATAACCTCCTTATTGGCCGCTTCGGGGAACAGTTCCCTGAACATCCCCATCTGTACGATGAAGTGGTCCACATCGGCCTTGGTGCAGTTGATTTTCACCTCCACAACAATGGCTATGGTGTCATCGAGCAGAATGACATCATACTCCGCCTTCCGGCCCGTGGCCTTGATATGTCGCTTGTAATTCTTGGTGCAACGGTCAATGTCGTATCCGGCTTCCTTGAACAGCCGCATGGCAGAGGGTTCCATCAGCCCTTCGATAATGTGACCGGCCTGTGAGAAAAACTTCGTGTCCAGGGCTTTAATTCGTTCCGCATTCATATTGATCAAACGGCCAGTTTCCTTAAGCATGTGATCTGTTTCTTCAAACCGTTCGGACAGAGCACGTTCAGTCTCCTTCAAGTGCTCGGCATTCTCTTTCATCAGGGCTCTCAGTTCCTTGAACTCCTCTTTGGCGATTCGTTCATTTTCCCTCATCTGCTTGTACGTGGCCATGCCCGCAGCCCAAACTTGCTCCGCCGTAGGTGCCTTATCAAAATAAAACGGGTTGTTTTCCATAGTATTGAAATTAAAATAGAAATACGTTGTTTTATGAATAATTCACGCCGCAAAGATACACCAGAATATTTCATTTGCCAACAATTTTTTCAAAATAATTTTATTACTGAGAATGATTAACTTATCAATTTTATTATATGTAAATTTTACAATAATTTGTTAATTTTAATTTCGTTTTTCGCAAAAACAGGCAATAATGTAGATATCAACCTGTTGAAACTCAGAAAAAAATTATATTTGCGGTCCTGTTTCGACGGGTTTTCAAACAATCATAACGACCCTTTTTATTATCAAAAAAATCATGAAAAAGACCGCATTCACCCTTCTGATCATGGCCACCTGTTTGCTTGGGTTGGCCCAATATTCCGGCAATAGTGCCAAGACTTCACCATATTTAGCTTCGCTGACACAGCAATTTGGCACCAAGGCCACGCCAATCAAGAATGTCAAGGCATTGGTCTCCCTGGCCGTGCCCTGCCATGCCCCCGCTTTTTTCCAGTCACACGGCATCCGGCTCATCGACAGCATCGGGCGGATTTACATTGTGGACCTGCCGTTGGCTGTGGTGGCAGAGCTCTCCTGCAACGACACCATTGAGCGCATGGAGGCCGAACGGATGCCGCAGCCGGCGCTGGACGTCACGCCCCAACAGGTGAACGCCTCCGGCGTCTATTTGGGCGACGGGCTTCCGCAGGCCTACACGGGCGAGGGGGTTGCAGCCGGCGTGTTCGACTGCTACTTCGACTTCACCCATCCCGCATTCGAGGACCAGAACGGCGACCTTCGGGTGCGCTACTACTACGACTTCCACTGGCCCAACGCCGACAGCACCTTTGGACACGCTTTGCTAAGTACCGCGGAGATAGCCCAATACGAGCACTCGCAACACACACGTAACAACATACACGGCACGCACGTGATGGGGATCATGGGCGGGTCGCCCGTAAACGGCCAACTGAAAGGCCTGGCTCCTGATGCCGACCTGTACGTGGTTGACTTCAACTCCGACCGCGACCAGTTTGAGGCGCCCGACGCCAACACTCGGCAGTTTTAGGATTCAAATACATTTTCGACCAGGCCGAAGCCGACGGCAAGCCCTGTGTCATCAACTTCAGCAGTTGCGAAAGCGTCACCCTCACCACGCAACGCGTGCTGGAAAGCGAGGCGCTCCGGCTGCTGGTGGGGCCCGGACGCATCATCGTGGCCGCTGCCGGCAACGAGGGGTTCCGCTCAAGTTACTTCGAGAAAGGGGCCGGCGATTTGCAAGCCGGCACGGGCATCAAGAACGGCATCTCCAGCGGGCAGTACATCGACCTCGACCTGGTGACGCCGGGCAACCAGTATGTACGGTTCGACTTCTTGGGCATCCAGCTGATTGGAGGTGGCATTGAGGGCACCATCGCCTTCCATACCGACAGCATCAACCCCATCAGCGGCAACCATTTCACCGTCACCACAAGCATGGGTGACGTGAGTTTGGACGTGACTGTCAGCCCGTACCAGGATCCGCGCGGCACGGTGTACCACATCCACGGTGTCATGCCCAACATCACCTATCTGGTGTTGTGCGGCGCCACGGTGCTGCTCACCAGCAACAACCCCTCCTATATGTACAGCGACATCGCCTACAGCCCTTTTCTCAACGTCACCAGCGTGCCGCAATACAGCTTCGCAAAGAAAGGCTATTCCATCACCTGGCCGGCCATGCTGCCCGGCATTATCGCCGTGGGTGCCACGGGGTACAAGAACACCTTCGTCAATATCGTACACGAGAAGCAGGTCGGGGCGGACATGACACTCGTGAAGCCCGGCATATCGTCCTGACAGCACATGGTCACTGCACTCCGGCGGCAGTTTGACGCCCTCGGCCAGAAGCCGGATGACATTGTCCAGCGCCTGAATGTCTTCACCTCGTTTCATCAGGAGCTTGTACTCCTTCTTGAAACGCGAGGTCCATTTGACCGTGTATTTCATGATTTGAGCGCTCGGAGCGCCTCTTCGACGTCCGTATAGCCTTTGATCTTCGGGTTCCGTGCGATCTTACGGGCTTCCTGAAGCGCGGAATAGTCGTCCGCTGCGGAAACATTTTCCGTAATGGCGAAGGGAATGCCGCGTACGCGGAGCGCCTGCTTCACGAAGATGCTGAACGCCGTCGAGATGTTCATGCCGAGGTTGCCGAACAGCTCCTCCGCCTGTTTTTTCGTTTCGGTGTCGATCCTGATGCACAAATTGGTCGTTGCCATAAAAACCTCCTGAGTTTTCATTGCAATATAGCATAACTTTTCAATTTTACAAATAGATTTCTTTGCAAAGCAAGAAAATTCATCAATCTAATACCCGCGTTGGAGGCGGACGAATTCCAACGCGCCAAGTGCGCCGGCGC
>CAJODA010000025.1:0-1376 GCA_905233745.1 uncultured Bacteroidales bacterium | reverse complement strand
CCCGTGCCCCGGTGCTGCTGCGGTATTCGTCCCACGGCCGGAGCACGGTCAGGAGCTCGTAGTGGCTGCCGTCCACGGCGACCGGAAACATGAAATACTGTTCGCTGTTGTTCAGCGCTTGTCCCCGTGACGTTCGCGGGAACCATTCATCTCTAGCGTATGGGCGGACCAACCGGACGCGGAACGGCTGGGACAGGTACGGCAGATACCGGGGCTGCACCCGGAGCCGGAGCGTGTCGCCTTCGCGAAGAGGGAGTTCATCTGTTTGGATCTCGAATTCGCACTGACCACCGGCGCAGAGGGTTGAGCATTCCTGGCTTGCGATTCCCTGCCATTCGAATTCCGTCTTGGAGACGGGCGCCAGATAGTCGGGCTCCGGCGCGTCCGGGGCAACTTCCACGATCAGACTGCACCGCGAGAGGTTTTCCGGCGGAGGGGAAAGCGGAATGAACTCCTCCCAGTCCGAAACCGAGGTCCGGGCTGGCGTACGATGAAACGACCCGTAGAACGGCAGCCAATTGTACTTGATCGTCCGCGTGCTCCGAACGATGATCCCGTCCCGCTCGGGGGACATCATGTAGACGTAATCGGTGAATTCCGTATTGGTCGTTCCGAGGTCGCAAATGACCGAACGGGTCACGCCGCATCCCGTGCCGCAGACGCAAAGCGCCGCTATGATGAGCGCGGCGAAGAGGAGATTGCGGAGTATTGTTTCTTTCCAGTTCATTTGATTGCTCCGTGGATCATATTCTTGACATACTATATCACAATAATTCGAAAAAAACAACCTAAACTAAAAAAAATCAGAGAATTAGGACAATGCGGGCTCGCAGGGAGAAGAAAAAAATTCTGTCCCGTTCCCTTTTTCCGGCTCCCTTTTTGCGGTCGGAAAACGATTATTTAACGGAGATGCTTCCGGTCACGGCGGCGAGGAACTCCATGCGGAGCGATTCGCTCTTCTCGAACGCGCCGCGGATGGCGGTGGTCACCATGGATGCGTTCTGCTTGCGGATGCCGCGGCTGGTCATGCAGAAGTGCGTGGCTTCGCACAGGACATACACGCCGCGCGCGTCGAGGACGTCCACGATGGCGTCGGCGATCTGGGCGGTCATGCGTTCCTGAATCTGGAGGCGGCGGGCGAAGCAGTCCACGAGGCGGGCGAGCTTCGAGATTCCGACGATGCGGCGGTTCGGCAGGTACGCGACGGAGATGTGCCCGAAGAACGGGAACAGATGGTGTTCGCAGGTGGAATAGAACTCGCAGTTCTTGAGGATGACCATCTCCTTGCAAACGTCTTTTGTGAAGGTCTTCAGGATTTTTTTCGGGTCCTGGCGGTAACCGGAGAAGATCTCATCGACGGCAAGCCGGACGCGGGC
>CAJODA010000024.1 GCA_905233745.1 uncultured Bacteroidales bacterium | reverse complement strand
TTTCAACCGGAGCACCAGTTATACTTATGAAAACCTGAAAACCACCCTGCTGGACAAATATGGCAGTGATAGCAAGGAGTACAATAAGTTGAAAGAAGAAGACAAGTATGCCAAATTTACTACAGACTATATCGTGTGGAAATTGAATGAGGATGAAGAGACGCATAATTGTAACCGTCTCGTGCTTTCCCAGTGTAGCTATCGCGCCAATTTCCCGTTGGTGTTGTCTTATATCGATGGAAAGAACTCCATGATAGATTTGCAAGAGGTGGAGTCCGATTTTTGAAAATAATCCAAGACTATGAACAGAAAGATATTATGGATTCTCGTTTCGGTGGCTTTGATTTTCATGTCATGCAACCGCGAGACCAAGCAGTTTACAGGAAACTACAGCTACAAGCTGTCCGGGGAGGTGTCCATTGTGAACGAAGACGGAAACTTAAGTTATCGTCTTGTCCATAAAAACGGGCAGATGAACATTTTGGAAGACAAGTCCCAACCCAACAGACTCATCATCACCATGAATGAGATGAACGGTGGTTGCTATACCATTCCGGCTACCGTGAAGGGCGATTCCATCGTGTTTCTCCCATACGAGTTCAGTACGAACATTCTGATATCCGACAGCAGTCCGGGTCTCTTTTCCGGAGACAACACCCTTTCCATTGTGTATGCCATCCGTGCTTCGGGCGGTGGCCATCTCAATGACGACATCCTGATGGTTGACGAGCAGTGGGAAGGTCATCAGAGCGGCAACGATGCTGTGTTGCTGAACGGCCCGAAGATGAAGATAATCGCAGAAAGAAACTGAGGATAAGATGAAAACCGTATTGAAACAATTGTTTGTGTTGTGCTTGTGCGGTGTTCTGGCGCTTGTCCATGATTCGTGCAAGCATGAACCGCCGAAGCGCGAACTGCCTCCCGTCGCCGTAGAGGTGTTGGCTATTGACACGGTGTCGGGCGGGCTCACACGCACGTATGTGGGCGAGGTGGAAGAGAACCTTTCGGTGGCGATGAGCTTTCCGGCAGGTGGCAGGGTGGAGCGTGTCTATGTGCGCGAGGGCGACTACGTGCGTGCAGGTCAGCTGCTTGCGGAAGTGAACAGCAACAATGCCCAAAATGCCTACAACTCTGCCAAGGCTTCTTTGCAGCAGGCGGAAGACGCTAGCCAACGTTTGAAAAAGGTGTACGACAAAGGCAGTCTGGCTGAGGTGAAGTGGGTGGAGATGCAAACCAAACTGGACCAGGCTCGCGCGCTGGAGCAAATTGCCAAGAAACAGCTCGACGAGTGCCGGATGACGGCCCCCATATCGGGCGTGGTGGGTACCTGCAATGCCAAGGTGGGCGGCACGATACTGCCCGGCGAGCCGGCAATGACACTGCTTGACATGGGCAAAGTGTCGGTGACCTTTTCCGTGCCCGAGAGTGAGATATCCACCGTGGTGGTGGGCAAAGAGGCGTACGTTTATGTGCCTGCTTTGGACAACAAGATGCTCACAGGCCGGATTACGGAACGCAGCGTCACCTCCTCGCGCGTGTCCCATAGCTACCAAGTGAAAATAGCCTTCCCAAATGCAGACAAATCCCTGCTGCCCGGCATGGTATGCAAAGTGTTGTTGGAACAACCCGACAGCCGGGGCTTCATTGTGCCCGCCAAATGTGTGCAGACACGCCCCGAAGGCTTGTCGGTCTGGGTGGTCCAAAACGGTAGGGCGCAACGTCGCGTCATTACCTCCACCGAATTCGTGGCCAATGGCGTGCTCGTCTCCTCCGGCCTCACCCCCGGCGACACCGTCATCACTGCCGGAATGCAGAAACTATACACCGGAGCGAAAGTATATAAGACCGAAGACTAAAGACCGAAGCCCGAGCACCGTAGTTTCTTAACTTCTTGATTACCACCAAAAAAACAATAAACTATTATCTATAAACTATAAACTCTTTTGATTCCTCGTAACCACATATTGTCCGCGATGCGCAGCCACAACATCATCTTTTTTCTGGTGGCCTGTTTGGTGCTGTTCGGCATTTTCGGGCTTACCCAGATGAACAAAGACGAGTTTCCCCAGTTCACCATACGTCAGGGAGTGGTGGCGGCGGTTTACCCCGGCGCATCCTCGCAGGAGGTGGAAGAGCAGGTGACCAAGCCGTTGGAACGTTTTCTGTTCACCTACGAGGAAATTGACAAGGACAAAACCTATTCGGTGACCGAGAACGGCATTGTGTATGTCTATGCCGAGTTGCGTACTTCGGTGAAGGACAAGGATGGCGCGTGGTCGAAGATACGGCACGGGCTTCAGCTTTTCAAGAAGACTTCCCTGCCGGCGGGTGTGTTGGAGATTGTGGTGGTGGACGACTTCGGCAACACCTCCTCCATGTTGCTCACGGTGGACTCGCCCGAGCGCACGCCGCGGGAGCTGGAAGAGTATGCCGAACAATTGTGCGACCGCTTGCGTTCTATCCCGGAAATGGGAAACATTAAAATTCTGGGGCAACAGAATGAAGAGATTGTCGTGCGTGTGGATCAGGAGAAGCTGGCGGCGTACGGCATCAGCCAGCGCGCGTTGTTGGTGGAATTGGCCACGCAGGGCTTGCGTACGGTGGGGGGCAGCGTGGAGAACGAGGCAGGCGAGGCACAAGTGCATGTCACCATCCCTTACCAGTCGGAATATGGATTGTCTTCGCCGATCCGGCGGGCAACGTGGTCCGCCTGCGCGACATTGCCTCCATTGACCGCCGGTATGCTCCGCCGAAGAACTTCATCAAATACAACGGAACGCACACAATGCTGATTTCCATGGAGATGGCTCCGGGCAACAATATTGTGGCCTTTGGCAAGAAGGTGGAAAAGGAGATTGAAAAGTGCAAACAAACGCTGTCACCGGACGTGAATATGCACAAAATCACAAACCAGCCGTACGTGGTCAACAAGTCGGTGATGTCCTTCTTGCGCGATCTGGTGTTTTCCATCTTGGTGGTGATTGCCGTGATGCTGTTGCTGTTTCCCTTGCGCACTGCCTTGGTGTCGGGGTCCAGCGTTCCCGTCTGTACGGCTGTCACCATGGGCCTGATGTACATCTGCGGCATCGAACTGAATACCGTCACCCTCGCCGCCCTCATTGTGGTACTGGGTATGATTGTGGACGATTCCGTCATTGTCATAGACGGATACACCGACATGCTGCAGCGCGGCTATTCGAGATGGAACTCCGCCGTTACCAGCACCAAGATGCTTTTCGTGCCTATGTCGCTGGCCACGCTGGCCATATCGGGTATGTTCTTCCCCATGACACGCATCATCACAGGACCGTTGGGCGATTTTGTGCAGCTGTTCCCGTGGACGGTGCTTTTCGCGCTGGTCTGTTCTATCTTCTATGCCGTATGGGTGATTCCGTATTTGTCCACAGTGTTCATCAAATGCAACAAAGACGGCATCGCCCCCACTCGTTTCGAGGCTGCCCAGAATCGTTTCTTCATCCTGTTGCAGAATTTTTACGAAAAGGTGCTGACCATTTGTTTCCGTCATCCTGCTGTGGTGATATGCACGGCGCTGGGAGCCGTGGCTTTGGGTGCATTCCTTTTCACTCGCTTGCAGATACAGATGTTGCCGAAGGCCGACCGCAACTGCTTCGCCGTGGAGATGCATCTGGCCGAGGGGAGCACGCTGGAACAGACGGAGGCCATTGCGGACAGCATGGAGGTGGTGCTGCGCGCCGACCCACGGGTGGAGTCCGTGACTTCGTTCATCGGTTGTTCCTCTCCCCGTTTCCACGCCACCTACGCACCGCAGATGGCACACAAGAACTATGCGCAATTTATCGTCAATACCACATCGGAAGAAAATACACTGAAAATTATCAGAGAATACGGGCCGGAATACGAGAACCATTTCCCGAATGCCTATATCCGTTTCAAGCAGATTGACTACCAAGCGGTGAAGAATCCGGTCGAGGTCCGGTTGTCGGGCGACGATTTCCGCGATATGAAACCTGTGGCGGATTCTTTGAAGAACTTCTTGAACACCTTGCCGGAGTTGACATGGGTGCATTCGGACATGGATGAAACCTCCCAGAATATCAAGGTGACACTGAAGAGTGATGAGGCTTCGCGCCTTGGAGTGACGCAGAGTATGCTGTCGCTGTACCTGTCTTCTGCGTTGGGCGGGCAGAACCTGACCAACGTGTGGGAAGGCGACTACAAGGTGCCGGTGATGCTTTACACGCAGAATATGGGAGACAGTGCGAGTTATGAGGGTCTGGAGGATTTTCTGGTGCCCACCTCTATTCCGGGTACATGGGTGCCGCTCCGGCAAGTGGCCGAAGTGAGCCCGGAGTGGCATGATGCCGTCATCAACCGTAGGAACAGTATCCGTACCATCACAATCGGAGCAGATCTCAAATATGGCTTCAGCCAGCCTGAGGTGATGAAAAAAATTGATCGTTATGTGGAAACAGAGCTGAAACCCGCTATGCCGCAGGATGTGGAAGTCTCCTACGGCGGTCTTACCAATGTCAATGGGCAGGTGATTCCCCAGATTGCGTTGAGTTTTCTTGCGGCTGTCTTGGTGTTGTTTGTCTTCCAGCTGTACCATTTCGGCAAATTGGATATCGTGTTCCTCACGCTGTCGGCCAGCCTGATATGCGTGTTCGGGGCTTGTCTTGGCTTGTGGGTGTTCCAGCTCGATTTCAGCATCACGGCGGTGCTGGGCGTGGTGAGCTTGATCGGCATTATTGTACGCAATGCCATCATCATGTTCGAGTATGCCGAGGATTTGCGGAAAAATCATCACTTGAATTCCCGTGAGGCTGGCTTCCAGGCGGGCAAACGCCGTATGCGCCCCATCTTCCTCACCTCTGCCACCACCGCTCTGGGCGTGATCCCTATGATTGTAGCGCACACATCCCTGTGGATGCCGATGGGGGTTGTGATCTGCTTCGGCACGATATTCTCCCTGCCGTTGGTCGTCACGGTCCTCCCCGTGGCCTATTGGCAGATTTTCAAAAATGCAAAATGATGAAATTTATACGTGGAAATAGAATGATATCGGTAGAGACGCAAAATTTTGCGTCTCTACAAATGGTGTTTCTGTTGTTGTTCGCGGCCATTGGCAGCCTGTCTGCCCAAGGCCTCTCGCTGGACAGTTGCCGGCAATTGGCCCTGCATAACGATGTGGCGGTGCGTAACGCTGCCTTGGATGTGGAGGCCGCCAAGGAGACCCAGCGGCAGCTTTTTACCAAATATTTCCCGAGTGTGACGGCCACGTTTGGTGGCTATTACGCTCTGAATCCGCTGATAGAGTACGGTATCGAGGATGTGCAGAACGCGGCTGCCCGCGATTGGCTGCACAACCTGTACTATGAGTATGGTGCCGCCCTCGGACTCTCCGACAAGCTGTCTTTGTGCGAAAACGGCCTTTTGATGGGTGCCACAGCTGTGCAACCCGTCTATATGGGCGGGCAAATTGTAAATGGCAACCGCTTGGCCAAAATCGGAGTGGAAGCTTCCAAATTGCAAAGTCAACTAACGCAGGATAAGGTGCTTCAACAAACCGAAGAAACGTATTGGCTGATTGTGTCCCTGCTGGAAAAACGGAAAACATTGCAGCAGGCCATCGTGTTTTTGGATACCTTGCACCGGGATGTGACTGCCGCGCAACAAGCTGGTCTTGTCACGCAAAACGACACGCTGAAGGTGGTGATGAAACAGTACGAGATGCGGTCGAACCAGCTGAAACTGGAAAATGGTATTGTGCTGGCCACTATGGCTTTATGCCAGTCGGTGGGCATAGAGTATGCTCCAGACCTGACTTTGTCGGACACATTGGACAAGGATGCCCTTAGGCGGGAAATTGCCCGTATGCAGGAACCACTGTCGTCGGACAACCGTAAGGAAGCCCAGTTGTTGGATTTGAATGTGCAAGCGGAGCAGTTGAAGAAAAAGATAACGGTGGGGGAGACGTTGCCTCATCTGATGGCGGGTGCGAATGTCTCATACGGCAATCCCATTTTTGACAAATATTCGGCTAATGGTTTGGCTTTTTTTACGTTGCAAGTGCCGATCACCAATTGGTGGGAGACTTCTCACAAGATGAAACAGCAGGATTATGGGATTCAGAAGGCGATAAACAACAGGGAAGACTTGATGCAAAAGATGATGCTGGAGACGCGCCAGGCGTGGCAGGAATTGCAGCAGTCGCAGGCCCAGCTGCAGTTGCAGGAACTTGCCTTGCGCGATGCTGAGACCAACTTGTTCACCGCTCGCGTGAACTATGAGGCTGGCCTTGTTCCCGTTGCCGACCTTCTGGAAGCTCAGACGCTGCTCCGCCAGAGCCAGGACCAAACCATTGACGCATGGATGGATTTGCAGATAAAATGCCACCAATATAAGTTGCTGACAGGTCAGAATTAGGGAGCAGGGATTGCACTTGCGGTATAACTTCTTTTTTTGTACTTTTGCAAACTTTTTGCGAAAGGAATAATTAGTACTGTTACATCATGATCAATATCACATTGCCTGACGGCTCTATCAAACAGGTGGAAAAAGGTTCCACCGCCTATCAGGTGGCCCTTGCCATCAGTGAAGGATTGGCCCGCAACGTCCTAGTGGCCAAAGTGAACGACCAGCTGGTCGAACTGGACAAACCCATCAACGAAGATGCAACCCTCACATTATACACGTGGAACGATCGCGAAGGAAAGGACACCTTCTGGCACAGCTCCGCGCACTTGATGGCCGCTGCCATCGAATCGCTCTATCCGGGCGTGAAATTCGGCATCGGACCCCATATCGAAACCGGTTTCTACTATGACATCGATTTTATGAACTATACCATCTCATCCGACGATTTTCCGAAAATCGAGGAGAAGATGAAAGAACTGGCTTCTCAGAAGATCCAGTTTGTGCGCCGCGAGGTTTGCAAGGCGGATGCACTTGACTATTTCCAGAAGAAGGGCGACGAGTACAAACTTGAATTGATTGACGGTTTGGAAGATGGTCAGATTTCGTTCTATGAGAGCGGCCCCTTCACTGACCTCTGTCGCGGTCCGCACTTGCACGACACTTCCATGATCAAGGCCATCAAGTTGCTGAAGACGGCAGGTGCCTATTGGCGTGGTGACGAAAAGCGCAAACAGCTGACCCGTATCTATGCTGTCACTTTCCCGAAGAAGAAAGAATTGGACGAATATTTGACTCTCCTCGAGGAGGCTGCCAAACGCGACCACCGCAAGTTGGGCCGTGAGATGGAGTTGTTCACCTTCTCACCCCTCGTGGGCCAAGGTTTGCCGTTGTGGCTGCCCAAAGGCGCTGCTCTGCGCGACCGTCTGGAGCAGTTCTTGCGCAAAGTGCAGAAAAAATATGGCTATCAGCAGGTTATCACGCCGCATATCGGCAATGTGAACCTTTACAAGACCTCTGGCCACTATGCGAAATACGGTGCGGACTCCTTCCGCCCGATCACTACGCCGCAAGAGGGCGAGGAGTTCTTCCTCAAACCGATGAACTGTCCGCACCACTGCCAGATTTTCGCCGCCCGTCCGCGCTCCTATAAAGAGCTGCCTCTTCGTCTGGCGGAGTTCGGCACGGTGTATCGTTACGAGCAGAGCGGTGAGTTGCACGGCCTGACACGCGTGCGTGGCTTTACGCAGGACGACGCTCACTTGTACTGTACTTCCGACCAGATCAAGGAGGAGTTCTGCAAGGTCATCGACATCATCCTCTATATTTTCAAGACACTGAAGTTCGAAAACTATAAAGCACAGGTATCCCTGCGCGACCCGAACAACAAGGAGAAGTACATCGGTACCGACGAGAACTGGGAGAAGGCGCAACGTGCTATCATCGAGGCTGCTGCCGAGAAGGGTCTGAACACCATCGAGGTGGAGGGCGAAGCCGCGTTCTACGGCCCGAAACTCGACTTTATGGTGAAGGACGCCATCGGCCGCGAGTGGCAGCTGGGTACTGTGCAGGTGGATTACAACCTGCCCGAGCGTTTTGAACTGGAATACACGGATGCTGACGGCCAGAAGAAGCGTCCGGTGATGATTCACCGCGCCCCGTTCGGCTCCATGGAGCGTTTCGTGGCTGTGTTGCTGGAGCACACCGGCGGCAACTTCCCGTTGTGGCTCACTTCCGACCAGGTGGTCATTCTGCCCATCAGCGAGAAGTACATGGAATACGCCCAGAAGGTGCGCGCCGCTTTGGACGAGCAGGATATCCGCTGCTACATCGACGAGCGCAGCGAGAAGACCGGCCGTAAGATCCGCGACGCCGAAACCGCCAAGGTGCCTTACATGCTCATCGTGGGCGAGAAGGAAGAGGAGGATGGCACCGTCTCCGTGCGTCGCCACGGCAATATTAACGACGGCATTATGCCGCTGGATGACTTCGTAACGCTAATCCGAAAAGCTATTCAAGAAGAGTTGGAGAACTAATCACGATAATTGGCAGGGCGGAAACTTCCGCCCTGTTTTTTATTCTTTCCTCGATATTACTCCCTGTTTGCATTTCCCCTTTTTTTGTATTTTTGGCCCCCTCAAAAATGGGTCCTTACCCTGATTATATTATTAAATATCGATTATGAAGAAGACCGTTTTCCTTACGGGTGCCACAGGCTTGATGGGCTGGGCAGGCTTGCAAGAGCTTCTCAAACAACCTGATGATTATAACGTGGTTGTGCTGGCCCGTGACAGCAAAAAAAACCGTCGGAAACTCGCCCCCATTATGGACCGTGTGAAGGTGGTGTGGGGCGACCTGACCCGCTACGAGGATGTGCTGGCCGGTGTCACGGGTGCCGACTATGTGCTCCATGTCGGCGGAATGGTCTCTCCGCAAGCGGACTACTATCCCGAAAAAACGATGCACGTGAACGTCACTGCGGCTAAGAATGTGGTGCGGGCCGTGCTCGCCCAACCTAATGCCGACGACATCCGCGTGGTCTATATAGGCTCCGTAGCCCAAGTCTCCTGCCGCCCTGTCCCCCTGCATTGGGGCCGCACCGGAGATCCTGTCTGTGCCAGCGCTTTCGACTACTACGGTGCCAGCAAAATCACCGCGGAACGTGTCTTCGCTGACTCAGGACTCAAACATTGGGTCAGCCTTCGACAATCCGGCATTCTCTACCCTGGTATCCTCAAGAACTTTGACCCTATCATGTTCCACGTCCCTATCAAAGATGTGCTGGAATGGGCCACTCTGGAAGATTCCGGCCGCCTGCTTGCCCATGTGTGCGGCGATGATGTGCCTGAGGAGTTTTGGAACCGTTTCTATAATATCAGCAGCGGGCCTGGTTACAGGATGACCAATTACATGTTCGAAAGCCGGATCCTGAAAGCTGTGCACTGCCCGCCACCAGAGAAAATCTTCAACCCCAAGTGGTTTGCCCTGAAAAACTTCCATGGTCACTACTACCTGGATGCCGATGTTTTGGAGCAGTACCTGCATTTCCGTGACAACTCTGACGCAGAAGCCTATTTCGACCAGATGAGCAAGGGCCTGCCGTGGTTCTTCCATTTGGCTGTCATCGTGCCTCCTTTCATCATTAAAGCAGCTCTCTGGTTTGTGGCCAATAAGAAAAAGTGGGGTACGCAATGGTGGTTCAAGCATAATGATCAAGAACGAATCAAGGCCTATTTCGGGGGAGTTGAGAATTGGAAGAATATTCCGGATTGGGAGCATCTGGACTTGTCGGAACCCGCCGGCAAGGAACATGCCGTGCATATCGATCACGGATACGATGAGACAAAACCTTTGGAGAGTCTGACAATTGAAGAATTACAACAGGCTGCCGCCTTCAGAGGCGGGAAGCTGGTATCCGCAAGCTATAATGGTAATCCGGAAGAGCAGCTGGAATGGGAATGCCATAAGGGTCACCGTTTTATGGCATCGCCGAAGTTGATTCTCTGGGGCGGACACTGGTGCCCGGATTGTCTTCTTCCAAAGTGGGATAATGAAGATATGGCTGCACATAGTCCGTTTTTTGCGCAGATTTGGAAAAAATGAAATGGTGAAAAATGTTAATGTTATGATATATAAGAGATTTTTGTCATTGTTGATTTTGATGTGTGTCACTGCTGCTTTGATTGCGCAGGTGCAGATGCCAAACTCAGGTTTTGAGAATTGGCCGGGTGAGGCTATTTCCTGCCCTAAGGGATGGCATTCGTTTAGTGACGCCTCCGGCCCTTTTTCAAAGACAATGTCCAATAAAGGTGCCCCTGGCAATCTGCCTGCTTTGGAGCGGGTTCCCGGACATACCGGCAACTATGCCGTGGTGATTCGCTGCAACAAGGTGCTGGGCGTATCCGCTAACGGCGCCATAACGAACGGACGTCTCAATATGGGCTCTATGAGTGCCTCCAGTCTCAAGAACCATAGCTACACCGACCGAGCCAATGGCTATGGCTTCAAGTTTACCGGAAGACCTGATTCGCTCAGTTTCTGGGCTAAGTTTGAAACAAAAGACGCAGTTACAGCTTCTGTGAAATGCCATTTGCACACCGACTGCAATTTCCGTGATCCAGCGGATTTGGGACAGACATCCAATATCGCCTCGGCAATCCTCTATTTCAAAAATACCGGTAATGGGAAATGGCGCAATTACAAGCAGGCCTTCAGGGCTTACGACAAGGTTTATACAGCAACTGCCTCTTTTTCGCCCACACCCACAGTCAATACGTGGACTCGCACTCCCAGTTACTTGCTCATCAACTTTTCCACTAATCGTTATATCATGAGCGGTAGCAAGGGTGATGCGCTGTATATTGATGATGTACGGTTGATATACAACAAGAACCTCTCCTCGATACAGCTTGACGGTGTTGATTATTTCGCCTACCAGAAAGGAACGAACACATATCTTTGCATAATGGACGAGTCGGCCAACGCTCCACTGCCTATAGTGACGGCTGTCGCCGAGTCTCCTCGCGCGGTGGTGAGTGTCCGCCAGGCAACGCCAGAGAATCCGGTTGCGGAGATCAAGGTGTATCATGATGATGTCTTTGCCGGAGAGGCGGAACCTGAACGCTATAGTATACGTTTTGTTCCATGCACCATACCTCAAAGCATGGCCATTGGGAAATAATAGAATCAGCTGAATTCAGCGACACGACACAAATTTCACGTTAGGGAACGCTTTTCTGTTGGCGCTTCCATATCCGACTGCATAATTGATTTGGCCATCAGGCACATTGATGAGGGCTTCCGCATTGGGGTCTCCGTGTAGTTGCGATAGGATTCTGTCGTGCCAGATAGCGGTCATCACCAGTTCCTTAAAAGATACGTGGAATGGTCCAGCCAGATAATCGTCACCGGAGAGCAGTCCTTCCGAAGGATGTAAGCCCATTCGCAATACGGTAATGTTCTTTTCTTGGAAGAAAAGCCAGAGATCTTTGCACCAGTCAACAGCCTCCTCCAATGTTAGCGGTTGGTAGTTGCCTGCCAGGTAGTCATGAGCCAGTGGGGTGTGTTGGACTACCAGGGTGGGGTAGATGCGTGTGCAGACAGCCCCGAAGCCGGCGATTTGCTGTGCGGTGCGCAGGGCTAGCTCTTTGCTGTCGCCCGGCAATCCGATCATCATCTGCAGACCAAGATCGAAGCCGTGTGCCCGTATCATGGAAGAGGCCTCTTGAACTTGGCGAACGGTGTGCCCGCGGTTCACGTTTTGCAAGATGTTGTCGTGTAGCGATTGGGCGCCCAACTCGATGAGGGACACTCCGTGTTGTTTGAGGTTTTCCAGAATTTCAGGGGTGATATAGTCAGGTCGTGTGGATAGCTGTATGCTTTGTACAACATTTTTCTGCACGTATGGGTAGGCAATATCCAGATAGCTGTTCTGCTCTTCTATGCTCATGCCGGTAAAACTGCCGCCGAAGAAAGCAATGCGGATATTGGCTCCGGAGGGTATGGTCTCCAAATGTTCCTGAATCGTGCGATTTGCATCCTCAGGAGTGGGTATGCGGCTTTGGCCCGCAATGGCAAATTGATTGCAGTACGTGCACCGGTAAGGGCATGCCTTTTGTGGTATGAAGATGGGGATGACCCTGTGAAGGACAGCCATCATCTATTGGAGTTGCTGCAGGTATTGGCGGATAGTCTCCTGAAGACCCAGATACAGGGCGTCGCAAATCAGGGCGTGGCCAATGGAGACTTCCAGCAGACCGGGAATCTGCTGCTGGAAATACTTCAGGTTTACGAGAGAAAGGTCATGACCCGCGTTGAGGCCGATTTGCTGTCTTTCAGCCTCTTTGGCGGCAATGACAAAGTCTCTGATGGCAGCTTCGCGATCCTGGAGATAGTGGGCAGCGTAGGATTCAGTGTATAGCTCCACTCGGTCAGTGCCGGTGGCTTTGGCCCCGGCCACCATCTCAGGGTCTGCGTTTACAAAGATGCTGGCGCGAATGCCCTTGTCGTGCAGGCGGCTGATGATGTCCGTGAGAAACTCGCGGTTCGCCAAGGTGTCCCATCCGGCATTGGAAGTGAGCGCCTCCGGCGGGTCGGGCACCAGGGTAACTTGCGTGGGTACTACCTCAGTGACCAGTTCCATAAAACTGTCAGAAGGGTATCCCTCAATATTGAACTCCGTCGTGACGATGTTTTTCAGATCATGGACATCCTGATATTTGATGTGGCGTCCGTCCGGACGGGGATGTACGGTGATTCCCTGCGCACCGAAACGTTCGCAGTCCTTGGCCACCTGTATGAGGTCCGGCATGTTGCCGCCGCGTGCGTTGCGGATGGTGGCTACCTTGTTAATGTTTACACTTAGTCTTGTATTCATTGCTACAGAAATTCTGCTATAAAGTTTATAAATGTATTGATATTGGCATGTTATGGAACCAGATGATCGGCCACAATCTCGGCGATATCTTTCACATTGGCGTTTGTGCCATGCTTGAAAGCCTTCTTGCACATCGGGCAGGCGGTGGCGATGATATCCGGATTGGGGGCGGTAAGATTGTCCAGCGCCGTGTTCCGTATGATGGTCTGCTGCTCCAGGGAGATGACGGTGTTGCCGAGATTCATACCGCAGCACAGGCTGTTCTCCTTCTCGTTTTGGGTCTTCATCAGGTTGGCGACGGCTTTCAGCACATTGCGCGGCTCTTTGTAGATGCCGCAGCCGCGTCCCAGTTCGCACGGGTCGTGATAAGTGACCTTCAAATCGCTCTTATTCACCTTTAATATCCCTTTTTTGAGAAGCTTGTCGATGTATTCCGTGTGGTGCATGACCGGTATGGGAAGTTTGTACTCTTTCTTGAAAGAGGTATAGCATATCGGACAGGAGGTGATCAGCATCTTGGCACCGGAGTTGATGATGAGATCGGTTACTTTTCGGCGCAGTTTGGAAGCCTGCTGGTTGAATCCTTGTTGCGCCAGCGGCCTTCCGCAGCAGATGCTCCTGTCTTCGTCCATGTACCAGTATTTCTGTCCAACGGCTCTGAATATGGTTTGCATGGATTCGGTGATGCTGGGGGTGAGGTGTGACATGCAGCCTCCGAAATAGGCCACACGCCCGATGGCGTTGAAAGATTTTACCTTAAACAGGTATTTGTAGGCGTTTGTAATATCCAAGTCGCCCTTGTCGCGGGATATGCGCCGGATATTCATCAGGTCGATGTTCACGGGGCAGTCCTCGGCGCAGCGGTGGCACATCAGGCAGTTTTTACCGGCGGCAATGATATCTTTATGATGCTCCAGGTTGCGCAGGTTTCGCAGCAGGTAAACAGACTGCACATCCGTTATGCCCAAATCTTTATACAGCGGGCAGGCATCTATGCACATGCCGCAGCGTGAGCAGGAACTGAGCTCGAACTTGGTGAATCCGGTCATCTTGGTGTGTTCGCGCAGGCCCACCTTGCGGAAATAGATGAGGAAAACCTCTGTGAAGATGTGCATGTAGCGGGTGAAGGGGAGCAACAGGAAGAACACGCACAGGTCGATGGAATAGAGCGTCCAGAGGGGCATTTCCAGGAAAGAGGCCACGTTGGTGCTGAACAGGTCGCCGATAGTTTGAGTGAGGAAGCCGCCGTTGTGGTACAGGCGTGCGGATACGGACTCGCAGAGCAAACGGAGAGGAAATATGCCCCACAAGGAAATGCGGATGGCTTTATCCATGAGCGTGTGCTTCGTGGCACGCTTCATGCCCAGCAGATTGGACTTGATTTTTTTGACCAAAGCCAGGAAAATGCCCGACAATACATAGAGCAACAGAAGATCCATCAGCTGGGTGAACACCCATGCCGTGTGGTTTTCTGGAGGAACCTGATGGAAATAACGGTAGAAGATGGCCACCCAATAGTGGAAATTGCCCTTGGTGCCGATGCGGCTCTCTATGGCACCCACCAAAATCAGCAGAAACCAGCCGAAGGCGATGCTGCGGTGCATATAACCCAGCCGCCAGTTCTTCTTGGAGATGCGAACGTGTAGCAGGCACTCGCGGAACATCTCGCCGATGGCGGGTAAAAACTTGATGGAGAAGATGTTTTTAAGCAGGGTTTTATGCTGCAAACGGTCGAACTGCCGTATCCACCGTACGTATTTGTAAACGCAGATGATGAGGAGTCCGATGGATCCCAGAACGAATGGCAATACGAAAGGGCTGAAATTTTCCATTATCCAATGATTTCATTCGTGTTCGTGAGTATTTGGCGCATGTTGATGATGAGCGAGCGCAAGTTCACCCCTCTTGGGCACACCAGCGTGCACTTCCCGCACAACATGCATTTTTGTAGCTCCTGCTCCAGATTGTCGTACTGGCCTCTGCGGAAATACCAGTGCGTCTTGCGGATGTTAAAGTCCGTGAACTGGCGCGCGGTGCAGGAGGCCGTGCATCCGCCGCAACCTATGCAGCGGTTGTACGACGGTACGGCTTCCAACAATTGCCGGTATTTCGACAAGTCCGTGTCGGAAAGTTTGATCGAACGGGTCTTAGAAATTGAGAATCCGAATTCTGCCATTATGATTTCAATACTTGCTCGCGGAGTTCCATGCCTCCGGTGAGTTCAAAAATCCTGTGTATTTCATCCATGTCTTCATGGGGGATGTTGCGAAGTGCGCCAGGCCCTTCACCATGGTAATTTGCGCCCAGCTTCGGGGCTATTTCCTCGATGTTGTCGCGGTACCATTTCCAAATGGGCCCTTGTTCAATGTGCATTGTGGGGTTCACTTTGTCGGGGTGTACGCAGTAGCCGATGTCCAGGATGTTCTGCTCGATTCCGGTCATCAGGTCCACTTGCTGGCGGCCCTTTTCACTCTCCTTGAAATAGCCGAGTTCCTGGGAAATCTTGCGTAGGATGTTGATGATTTCGCCGGGTGCGTTGTTGCGCGGGCAGCGAGGCTTGCAGGACATGCATTGTCCGCAGTACCAGATGGTGTCGGTCCGGAGCAGGTTCTCGATAGTGCTCTCGTCACCGCGCTGCACAGTGTCGCAGATACGGCGGGGATCGTAGTCGTAGAACTCCGCCGCCGGGCACACTGCTGTGCACATTCCGCAGTTCATGCACGCCTTCAACGCTTCTCCATACCGCACATCCTCTTTTATCAAGTCAACCAATGTCATGATTAACGGGGTTTTACTCTGTTGAATTTTAAAAGCTTGAATAAGAATCGGGGAAAACTCTTCGTTCGGTCTCTTTTCAAACAGTCAAGTTTGATGTTAAGGCGGCTGATAAGGGGTATATAGTAGGTTTCTACAAACTCAATCAAGGTGCCGTCAGGGTCTTCGATGTAGGTGAAGTGTCCGGCAGCCTGCCCCATGTCAAACTTCTCCACACCCTGGTTGCTGTCCACGGTGAAGGGGAATCCAAGTTCTGAGCAGTGCTGTTCCAGCTCGCGCATGTTGATGACGTCGAAGCAGAGTTGGATAAAGCCCGGGTCGCCCCAGTACCTTCCTTCGTAAATTTTGCGCGGGGTTCGGTCGAGGGCCTGCACCAGTTCTATGGTGCTGTTGCCATACAGCTCGCTGAAGGGGCCTTGGAATGGTTTGGAACGGGATAGCAGTACGCGGCGGTAGTTCTGGCTGCCACCACGCAATCCCTGCCAGTCGCTGAACACGCCACTCTTGTCGTAAACAATGGTGTCATAACCCAGGATGTCACGATAAACAACGAGTGAGCGCTCTACGTCCGTAACGCCCATCATGGCGCCCACCACACCGCCGGAGAAGCGGTTCTCGTCGATGAAGATGTAGTTGTCCTCCACAACCTGATAGCAGTTTCCTGCCGGATCGTGGATATAGAAGGTAGGTATGCCTCTCGGGTCCATGACAATCGGAGTGATGTCGGAATATTTGGCCGATAGTTCCTCGTGGAAAGCGGTGATGTTGTGGCTCTTCACTTTCGCGGTGAAAATGCCCAAGTCGCCGATTTGGATGTCAAAGGCAACAGGTTCGGGTTTCCTTTCAGAATATTGCCAGATCTCAAAACCGCCGCCGCCCTGAAGGTTGCAGTTGATGGCGGCATGGCGTTTTTGCGGTGCATTTCCGGTGTAAGGAAGCATTCGCTCGGCTACGGTGTCATCTTCCAGTATCTTTATGTTGGCTTGGAACATGTCGTATAACCACCGCTCTGTCGCGCGGAAATCCTCAGTGCCAACGCCTATTTGCATGATACCAGCAAAACAATAATTATCCATGTTATAATATATAATGTAAAGAGCCGCAAAAATAAGAAAAATAATTGTTGCTGGGAATGTGTTGACGAATTTGGTGAAAAGGGGTCCCCGGGAACGATGATGGTTTTGCCTTTTTTTGTATTTTTGCGACCGCTGAATAAAAACATCAATTTTAAATACTATTTTTTTATGGAAGAGAAGAAAACTTCAATGATCAGACTTAGAATGAGCTCGCAGGACGCTCATTATGGTGGAAACCTGGTTGACGGCGCACATATGCTCGCCCTCTTCGGCGATGTGGCTACAGAACTGTTAATTATGCAGGACGGCGACGAAGGCCTCTTCTGCGCATACGACAATGTGGAATTTCTGGCTCCGGTGTATGCCGGCGACTATATCGAGGCTGTGGGTGAAATCACCCATGTGGGCAACACTTCCCGCAAAATGGTCTTCGAAGCCCGCAAGATTATTGCCCCGCGCCCTGACATCAGCGCCTCCGCAGCAGACGTGCTTGCCGAACCCATCGTGGTTTGCCGCGCCTCCGGCACCTGCGTCACCCCGAAACAATGCCAGAGAAAATAGATGAGAGTTTAGAGATTAGAGATTAGAGTTATTCTCACTAATCCCATTTACCTCATTTACCTCTTTTACCCTTTGAACCCCTTTTACCAAAAAAATTAGATATATGGAAAAACTGATAATTACCGCCGCTATTTGCGGTGCAGAAGTAACGAAAGAACAGAACCCTGCTGTACCATATACAGTGGAGGAAATCGTGAAGGAAGCCAAGTCTGCAGTGGATGCCGGTGCTGCTATCGTGCACCTGCACGTGCGTGAGGACGACGGCACGCCCACCCAGAGCCGCGACCGTTTCCAGGAGTGTGAGACCGCCATCTACAAGGCTTGCCCGAATGTTATCTTGATTCCGTCCACGGGAGGTGCCGTCGGTATGTCACCGGAGGAACGCCTCCAATCCACTGACACCACGCCAGTGCCGGAGATGGCTACGCTGGACTGTGGTACGTGCAACTTTGGCGACGAGATTTTCGACAACACCATGCCGACCATGCGTGCTTTCGGTAAGCGTATGCTGGAGCGCGGCATCAAGCCTGAGTACGAGTGCTTTGAGATGGGTCACTTGGACACCATCCTGACCATGGCCCGCAAAGGCCAGGTGCCCGGAGCTCCCATGCAGTTCAACTTCGTGTTGGGCGTGCCGGGTTGTACGCCTGCCACGGTGGACAATCTCTGCTGGCTTGTGAAGAACATCCCTGCCGGTTCCACGTGGACCAGCACGGGTATCGGCCGCCATGCTTTCACGCTGGCTGCTCCCACCATCGTGATGGGCGGCAACGTGCGCGTGGGCTTCGAGGATAACCTCTACTTGGAGAAGGGTGTGCTGGCCAAGTCCAATGGCGAGCTTGTGGACAAGGTCGTCCGCATGGCCAAGCTGCTCGGCCGCGAGGTTGCCACCTCCGACGAGGCACGCGAGATTCTTGGTCTGCGCAAATAGTCCTTTCCACGTTATGTGGAAATAATAAAAAGTAGGGACGCGATTAATCGCATCCCTACTTTTTTTATGAAATAAAATAGGATTTATTAGTGATTATTCTCCCAGCAATTGTTTCACTGCGTTCTCCAGGGCGGCGCCACGGAGGTCTTTGGCCACGATGCGTCCCTCACGGTCAAGCAGGAACATGGCCGGGATGGAACGTACGCCGTAGATGGCAGCGGCCTCGGAGGACCAGTATTTGAGGTCGCTCACGTGGTTGGGCCACACCAGCTGGTCATCGACAATGGCTTTTTCCCAGCTGTTGCCGTCACGGTCGAGGGAAACGCTGAACACCTCGAAGCCCTTGTCGTGATATTTCTGATAGACGTTTCGCACATTGGGGCTCTCGCGGCGGCACGGACCGCACCAGGAAGCCCAGAAGTCGATGAGGACAACCTTGCCGCGGAGGTCGGAGAGCTTGCGGATGTTGCCTTCCGGGTCGGGGAAAGCCAGCTCAGGAGCCATGGCACCGATGCCCGTCTTGCCGGCAGGAGAGTTGATGATGGTGTAGCGCTCCTTGACAATAGGGTGATTGGGGTATTTCTTGTACAACGCGTTGATGACAGCTTCGTGCAATGCGGCATTCTGTTCTTTGGGAAATTGGTCCAAGAACATCAGCGTGGCAATGTCATCCTTGTTGTCCAAAATGGCTTGTTTGATGTCGTTGCTGATGGTAGCGTCAAACTGATTGTATTCGTTCTGGTACTTGTTCACCACCGCCTTCACCAATTGCTGTGCGCCATTAACAGCATTGGCGCCGACGGATTTCTGCAAATTCATATTAACTCTATAATCCCCTTCAGCTTTCTGAAGACTCTCCATTGTGGCGCGAGGGAAAGCGGCCACAAGCTTTGCAACCCAAGAGGACTTGGTGCTCTTCTTCTCAAAAAGATTAAGATAGGACAAGCTGTCGCGCATATTGATGAGCTCTTTGGCGGCAGGAACCAGAGGAGAAAGTGCCTTTGAGGCAATGTCGTGGCGGTTGTCGGTTTCCTGAAGATAATTGTCCAACAATGTGTAGTAATCATTATTGCCAGCTGTGCGGTTGGCTTTGAAATCGTAATAAAGGTTGCTGTTTTCCTGATAGTTGGCAAAAGGACGATAGTTGTTGTCAAAAGACTTGAGATACTTTACGGATTGTGTTACAAAATAATCCAGGTCGCCACTTTTTATTTTCCCATTAGGTGCAAAAATGGATAGGAGTAAATGAAGGGAGTCCATATCAGCAAAAGCGTTGGTCACGTAGTTGTCAACTTCCGTCGCTGTTTGACGATAGGTGGTAATCTCCTGCGTCATCTTGCTCCAGTATTGTTGTGTCTTGTCCTTTTGCAGTGCGTTGTTCAGGCTGTCAATAAATTCTTTCTTGCGGTTGCTGGCACTGGTCACATCCTGTACAAAGGCCATGGAGGGGGAGTTGGTCACGCTGATCACGTTCTGGAGGTCTTCTGCGTCAATGATGAGTTCCATGTTCTCGCCGGGGGTAATGACGACCAGGAAATAGTTATCGTCGCCGAAATCGAAGCGGTAGATATCATTGGGGACATCCAGTTTCATGGAGAAGGCGTTGTTCTTGATGTCTGCGGAGGCGTATGCCGTTCTCCCGTTGCCGTAGGCGTTGACCAGATCCACATGGTTGAATGTGTTGTTGCGGATGGAAACGCTCACGGTGGACTGGTTTTGGGCAAATGCTCCGAAGCTTATGAATAAGATGCTGAAAAACAGTGTGATTTTTTGAATTCTAGAAAACATAGTCTGTCGTTTTTAGGGGTGCAAAAATACATAATTTTTAAAACCGTACGGAGTAAAAATTATTGGGTCTTTGGGAGGATTTTATCATGATAATTTAGTTGATACAATTTTGGAAAAATGCTATCTTTGCAGCAGTTTCGAATAGGGTGAAATCAAAACGTAATTACGGGATATACCAAGAAATATTCAGGTGGCCCAGACCAATAAATCATTAACAACTTAAACCTTACAACAAAATATGACTACAGAAGAAATACGAGCATTGCTCAACGACATAGAGAGCGATCGGGTGGAGCGCACGATTTCCACCACGAACACGGAAAAATTCGGTCAGGCGATATGCGCTTTTGCAAACGATTTGCCTGACCATCGCCAGTCTGGATACCTGTTTTTAGGTGTGGAGGACAATGGCATGGTGAAGGGCACCAGTGTGACGGACGAACTGCTGAAAAATGTTGCCGCTATCCGCACCGATGGCAATATCCAACCACAGCCCTCTATGTCGGTGGAAAAAGTGGTGCTGCCTGAAGGTGACATCGTGATGGTGAGGGTGGAACCCGCCCTGTTTCCTCCGGTCAAATACAAGGGACGCATTTGGATTCGAATAGGTCCCCGCCGCGGAGTGGCCAACGAGGACGACGAGCGTATCCTGTTGGAAAAACGCAGGACAAATGTGACATCGTTTGATGCATCACCCTGCCTTAACGCAACCATTGATGATTTGGACTTGCAGATGTTCAAACATTATTACTTGCCTAAAGCGATGACGGATGACGAAATGGAAGATGACCGCAAGGAAGGCAGAAGTGTGAAAGTACAGCTGGCTTCATTCGGATTCTTCGACACTCGCTACGATTGTCCGACAAATGCCGGAATGCTGTTTTTTGCCAAAAATCTTCGCCGGTTTATTCCTGGGGCATACCTCCAGTATGTGCGGTTTGCAGGAAAGGATCGCGCTGGGGATATCATGACGGAACACGAGTTCAATGCCAATCTTTGCGTGACTTTGGAAGAATTGGACACTTTCGTGGAAACAACTATAACAAATCGTCGTCCTATACCCGTGAGCCCCACCAAAGAGGAGCCCTTTGTGGACTACCCCTATTGGGCTACGCGAGAGCTGCTTATGAATGCCATCTGCCATAGAGATTATACCAGCAACGGGCCGATTCAGTTTTACCAATACGATGACCGCATCGAAATCATGAATCATGGCGGCCTGTACGGGCGCGCTAATGAGCAGAACTTTCCCGAAGTGAACGACTACCGGAATATTGTGGTGGCGGAGGCCATGAAGGTGTTAGGATTCGTGAACCGTCACAGTCGTGGAGTGATCAGGGTGCAGAAAGAATTAATAGCCAACGATAATGGTAAGGCCGTGTATGATTTCAGCTACCAAACAGCCGTGATGGTGACGGAAATGAAGTCGATTCGCGGAGAACAAGCCCTAAAGGAGGCTGTTACTCAAGGATTTGTGACAGAAGACGGAGAAAAAAATGGTCAAAAAAATGGTCATGGAAATGGTCATGGAAATGGTCAAAAACCGTCAGGATTGAAGGTTCCTGAATTTCCGGCACCTATTGTTGAGGCAGTATATAAGGCTCTTCAGCTCAATCGTAAAGCGAAGTATTCTTGGTTGCAGGATAATCTCGGAGTAAGTGAAGCAACAATTAAACGTGCAATAAGCGATTTGAAAGAACTTGGCTACATCAATAAGGAGCACTCAAAAGTAAAAGGGGAGTGGCAACTGCTGAAATAGGAAGACGGCAAAATCCATCCCCAATCCTCACTTCTCCCGTACAATATCGAAATCCATCTGTTTCTTGATCAGGTCAACGGCAACCACCCGGACCTTTATGGTGTCGCCGAAGCGCAGCGAGTGCCCGTGGTGCAAGCCGACAAGCGTATAGTTCTCTTCATCAATGTAATAGAAGTCGTCGTCGAAACAGCGCATGGGAATCATGCCCTCGCATTTAGATTCTTTCAGTTCGGCATAGATGCCCCATTTGGAGATGCCGGAAACGGTGGCCTCGAACACCTGACCAACCTTGTCGGCAAGATATTCCGCCTGCTTGTACTTGATGGAGTCGCGCTCGGCCTGCGTTGCCTGCTGCTCCATCTGCGAACAGTGCTTGCAGTATTCCTCGTACTGGTCTTGGTTGACGGACTCCTTGTTGGCCAGATACCGGTCAAGCAAGCGGTGCACCATCATGTCCGGATAGCGGCGGATGGGCGAAGTGAAGTGGGTGTAGTAGGGGAAAGCGAGCCCGTAGTGGCCGATGTTGTCGGTGGAATAGCAAGCGCGTGCCATCATGCGGATGGAGAGCTTGCTCAGCATGTCGTAGTCGGCTTTGCCCTTCTGGTCCGCCAACATGGCGTTCAACGAGCTGCTGAGCGATTTGGTCGAAGATGTCTTCAGCTCAAATCCCAATTTCTTGACGAAGGTCTTGAAGGTGTTCACCTTCTCGTCCAGAGGTTTGTCGTGGATACGGTACACAAAAACATTGGGTGCCTTTCCGGCAATTTTCTTTTTGCCAATCTTTTCGGCCACTCGACGGTTGGCTAACAGCATGAACTCCTCAATCAGCCAGTTCGCCTCTTTCTGCTCTTTCAAGTAAACCCCGATAGGATGGCCCTGTTCGTCCAACTTGAACTTGACCTCTTCGGTCTCGAAGTTGATGGCGTTGTTGTCGAAGCGCTTTTTGCGCATGATTTGCGCCAAAGCGTTGAGCTTCAGCAACACTTCCGACAGGTCGCCTTCGCCCGTCTCAATGATCTGCTGCGCCTGCTCATAGTCGAAGCGGCGGTCGGAGTTGATGACGGTGTGCCCGAACCACTCCTTGTGCACTTTGGCGTTGTCGTCAAGGTCGAACACGGCGCTGTAGCAGAGCTTGTCCTCGTGCGGGCGTAGCGAGCAGAGGTTGTTGGAAAGTGCCTCCGGCAGCATGGGGATGGTGCGGTCAACGAGATACACGGACGTGGCGCGGTCGTAGGCCTCCGCGTCCAGCGCGGTGCCCGGGCGCACGTAGTGGGTTACATCCGCAATGTGTATGCCGATGCGGTACAGCCCGTTGTCGAGCACCTCAAACGACAGCGCGTCGTCGAAGTCCTTGGCATCGGCGGGGTCGATGGTGAAGGTGGTGACGCTGCGGAAGTCGCGGCGCTTGCGGATTTCGCTTTCGGGAATCTCTTTCGGGATATCGTTGGCTTCCTTTTCCACCTTGTCGGGGAATTTGAGCGGGAAGTCGTTCTCGGCCAGGATGGCCAGCATCTCCACGTTGTTGTCGCCAGGCTTGCCCAGCACGTGGGTCACCTCGCCCAGTGGACTGCGTGTCTTGGCGGGCCAGTCCACGATGACCACCACCACCTTGTCACCGTTTTTGGCTTTGTTGAGAAGCCTGCCGGGGATGATGATGTCGCGGCGGTAATAGGCATTGTCGGGGATGAAGTAGGCCACGCCCTTCCGGATGGAGATGGTGCCCACAATCTGTTTTTGGCTCCGTTGCATCACTTCCACCACCTGGCCTTCCGGGCGTTTGCCCTTGCGGGCAGGGAAGACGACCACTTTCACGAGGTCGTTGTTGAGCGCGTTGCCCAGGTTGCCGTCGGCGATGAAGATGTCCTCCGACAGCGATTCGTCCCGCGTGTCGTTTGACTCGCTCTGCGGAATGACGAAGGCCATGCCGCTGCGCTTCATCTCGATTCTGCCGACTACATAGTTGCGGCCGTTGTCCTTGCCTTTCAGCTGCTTGTAGTTGATGCGGTACTTGCCGCGCCCGGCCTTGAGCAGCAATTTGGCCTCCACAAGGCGGTCGATTTGTTCCTTTACTTCTTCGCGGCCTTGTTTGTCGTATATGCCGACCTTGGCCGCTATCTGTTTATAGTTGAGTTTTTCGTTTTTGCCTTGAGTCAGCGACTCGAGGATTCTTTTGGATAAGTCTTTCATATTGTTGAGACGCACGGCCGTGCGCCTGTGCTTTTTTTGTTATTGAGACGTACGGCCGTACGTCTTTACATTATACTTGCCTTGGTCATCATAGATGAACCAGGCTTTGAGTTCGGGGTGCGCGTCGAGCACCTTTTTGGAGGTTTCCATGCCGAGTACCATGAAGGCGGTGGCGTAGGCATCGGCGGTCAGGCAGTCGGGGGCGATGACAGTAACGCTAAGCAGGTTGGTCTGTTCGGGCTTGCCGGTCACGGGGTCCAGGATGTGGGTGTAGCGCACGCCGTCCTGCTCGAAGTAATTGCGGTAGTTTCCGGATGTGGCCACGGCGCGGTCCTGGAGGTCGAAGCTCTCGCTGCTCTCGGCGGGTCCGTCGGGTGTGTCCGTGGGCACCTGTATGCCCACCCGCCAGGGCTTGCCGTTCTTGGTGCCGCGTGCCACCACTTCCCCGCCAATCTCCACAATGCAGTTGGCGTAGCCCTGCTCGTTCAGGAACCGGGCCACCTGGTCCACCGCGTAGCCCTTGGCGATGGCGTTGAAGTTGAGCTGCACCCGCGGGTCGGCCTTCACGACGCGCCCTTCCTGGATGCTGACCAAATGGCTGCCGACAAATTGTTTAACGGAGTCGATTTGCGCTTGCGGCACCACCGTTTTCTTGTTTCCGCGTCCGAACCCCCAAAGTTCAATCAAAGGTTGGCAGGTGCAGTCGAAAGCCCCGTGGGTCTGCTTCGATATTTCCAAAGAGGCTTTCAATACGGTCAGAAAATCATTCCCGGGCAGTAGCTCTTCGCCCCGGTTCATTCTGGAGATGATTGAGTTGGTGTCGAAGACGGAGAAGGTGCGGTTCACTTCTTTCAGCACCGAATCCACCTGTCGGGGCAGAACTTCTGAGCGGTCGCCCAGATAGGTGATATGGTAAATTGTGCCGAAGGCGGTGCCTTCGATGTGCTGTTCGGGTTGCTTGCCACAGGCAGTGAGCAGCACAGAAATCAGGATAATGGGGAGTAATTTTCTCATCATGTTTAAATTGGCTGCAAAAATAATAAAATCATGGGCGTTTCGTGATTTTTTGACTATTTTTGCCGACTCAAAACCAAACCACCTATGAAAGTACACTTTATTGCCATTGGCGGCAGCGCCATGCACAACCTCGCCATTGCCTTGAAATTGAAGGGCTATGAGGTCACCGGTTCCGATGATGAGATTTTCGAGCCCGCGAAAGGGCGTCTGGCAAAATACGGGATTCTGCCTGAAAGCATAGGCTGGCATCCGGAGCGCATCACCCCGGAATTGGATGCCATCATCCTGGGCATGCACGCCCGCATTGACAATCCTGAATTGATCAAGGCCAAGGAACTTGGATTGAAAATCTATTCCTATCCGGAATATCTGTACGAGCAGAGCAAGGACAAGACCCGTATCGTGGTGGGAGGCAGCCACGGCAAGACCACCATCACCTCCATGATCATTCATGTGCTCCAGCAGAATGGCATCGATTGCGACTACATGGTGGGTGCGCAGCTGGAGGGCTTTGAAGTGATGGTGAAACTGTCGGAAACGGCCAAGATCATGGTCATCGAAGGGGACGAGTACCTGACTTCACCCATTGACCGCCGGCCCAAGTTCCATGTCTATCAGCCCACCATCGGCATTGTGAGCGGCATAGCCTGGGATCACATCAATGTTTTCCCTACCTTTGATATCTATGTGAAGCAGTTTGAAATCTTCGCCAACATGATTCCGGCGGATGGCGAGTTTATCTATTGCGAGGATGATCCTGAACTGCCTGCGCTCAGCGAGAGAATCACGAATACAAAGAAACAGCCTTATGGCGTTCATCCTTACCATATTACGAATGGCATTACCTATCTGGAGACGCCGTATGGAGAGTATCCGCTGAAGATTTTCGGCCGGCATAACCTTACCAATCTCAACGCTGCACGTTATGCATGCATGGCTGCAGGCGTTGGGGAGAAGGATTTCTATGAGGCTATTGCCACTTTCAAAGGGGCGTCCAAACGTCTGGAACTGGTGGCGAAGAGCGATAGCTGTTCGGTGTACAAGGATTTCGCACACTCTCCTTCCAAACTGAAGGCGACAATAGCTGCGGTGCGCGAGCAGTTCCCCGACCGCCATCTGGTCGCATGTATGGAACTACACACATTCAGCAGCCTTACGGAGAAATTCCTGGAACAATACAGAGGGGCCATGGATGCTGCTGACACTGCCATCGTTTATTATTCCCCTGAGGCAATAGCTCTGAAAAAATTGCCGCCCATAACTCCGGATATGATTCACAATGCTTTTGGCCGGGCGGACATGGCAATATATAACGATTCAGGGCTTTTGGAGGATAATCTGTTGAAAATTAATACTGAAAATGCAGTTTTTCTGATGATGTCCTCGGGAGATTTTAATGGGATGAATATTGCCGAGCTGGGAGAAAAAATTATATCTTTGCACGCTTAAAATTAAAACAACTAAAACACACATAAAAATGAAAAGAATTGGTTTATCTTTGCTGATGGTTGTTGCGTTTGTCTATGCGTTTGCACAACCGAAGATTCAATTTGACCAGACCACCTACGATTTCGGTAGAATTCGCGAAGAGGGCGGTAAGGTAACTGGAAGGTTTGAGTTTACCAATGTTGGTGACAGCGACTTGGTACTCACGAATGTTCGTCCGGGCTGTGGTTGCACAGCGGCCAACTATTCCCATGATCCGGTAGCTCCCGGACAAAGAGGTTTCATCGAGGCCACGTACAATCCCTATAACCGTCCCGGTGCGTTCAACAAGAATATCCGCGTGACCACTAACGAGCCCCAATTCCGCGGCGATAGCAAGTCAGGCCCCCACATGATTTTCATTAAAGGTGAAGTGATCAAACGCCCGCCCACAGTTTTTGAGATGGCTGGTTACAAGAACGGCAATGGTATGTCGCGTATCAAGGAACCCAATGTTACCCATAATTTGCTGAATACAGAATCTGTTATGGATACTTTCTGGATTCATAATTTTTGGGACAAGCCCATTCTTTACGAATTGGATTCCAAGATTGGCTGTGTTTCTGAGGTTTCCCGCTCCTTCGGCAGTTCTATCATGCCCGGACAGGAGGGCTATATTGTGCTGAAATATGATGCATCCAAACGGGATGCTTATGGCCAACTGAAAGATGTTGTCTATTTCAATACCAACGACTCCATCGAATCCAAGAAAATGGTTCATTATGCAGTCAATATCAAGGAAGACTTCTCCAAGCTCAGCAAAAAAGAACTCAAAAACGTTCCTGTGTCTGAATATAGCGAAATAGAGCTGGATTTCGGCCAGGTTCAGAAAAACGCCCAACAGAGCAAGACATTCACCATTACCAATAAAGGCAAGAACCCGTTGATTATTCGTTCTATGCAGTCCAGCAACGGCATGTTCAAGGTGGTGTCAAACATTAAGGAAGTTCCTGGTGGACAAAGTGCACAGATTACCGTCACGTTCAAAGCTAACACCCGTGCTGCTGCCCAGAAGGCTACCATAGAAATGATAACCAATGACCCGTCTAATCCGGTACAGGTCATCAACCTCAAAGCCCAAGTCTTGTAAATCCTAATTACCTAAAATACTCGTTATTATGAAAAAAAGTACGATGATTATGTTAGCCATTGCTGGCATTTTATTGGTTGTGTTGGGTGTGGTTTGTCTCTTCAAACCCGCTGAAACATTATTTGCTAGCGCCTGGCTTATCGGCTTCATGACTCTTGTCTCCGGTCTTGCTACCCTGTTGTTTACTTTCCGCACACAGAAGTTCCTGCCTAACAGCGGCACACGTATGCTTTCAGGTCTGCTCCAAATGTTTCTCGGTATTTTCTTCCTGTGCAACAACATGGCAGTCGCAATCTCTTTACCCATTGTGTTTTGTATATGGGTGATTATTGAAGGTATTATGCTGTTTATTGAATCCTTTGATTTCAAGAAGTTCGGTTTCGGTTTCTGGTGGTGCATCATGCTGCTGGGCATCGCAGCTGCCGTGCTGGGATACTTTGGATTGCTCAATTTCGAAGCTGCCGGCAAGACACTCTCCGTGCTTATCGGCCTCGGAATCATTTTCAATGGCGTCTGCTATCTTGTGGCAATCGCCGGTATCAACAAGTTCCTAAAACCCTTGAAAGAGATTACAGAGGAATAGGGGATATCTTGAATTGTTAAAATTAACCTGGGCTATTCTGCATATAGTCCAGGTTTTTTTTTGCTTTCTTATTATGATGTAGGGTCTGTTGACGGAATGTTTTTTCAGTTATATGGATTATTTATACAATATTCCTTGATGCGTTTTTCTTTGTCTCTTAATTTACTATTTTTGCATACTCATAAATCAGTGACAGTCCCAACAGCGGACTGTTCACATCCATGTTTTTAAATTTTTTATAACAGATTTTTTAACGAAAAGGATGAAAAATATTAGTGGGTTTACAGATCGTCTTGCTAAAAATGACATTGTTGTTGTTGATGATATTCACGATATGTCCATTTATGGTGAACCTTACTTATCGCATAATTTTCTCTATTCAATATGTCACAAAGGCTATACCAAGGGCCTGTATGATATGCAAGCAATCAGTTTCGCCCAGCATGACGTGTGTGTCTTGTATCCTCATCATGCCGTCCAACCCAACGAGAACTCCAAAGACTTTCGTGTTACGTGGGTGGTGATTTCAGAAGAATTTTTCAAAACGATCAGCTCACAGCAGTTTTTCAATAACAGGTTTCGCTATGAATCCAGTCCGTGTTTCCATTTGACGGACAGTCAATATGCTGATATCATGAGCATTATCAATGCTATGAAGACACTGGATCGTAGTGAGCACAGGTTGCGCAAGATGCTGATGTGTAATATTTTAGATGTTCTTATGGAGATGACGGATGATTTCCGGGATCAGAATGAGCCGGAAAGTAAGACGACCACCCCCCGGATTAGCCATCGATTGTATGAAGCGATTGCGGAAAATTTCAGAAAACACCACGATGTTGACTTTTACGCGGCCCTTTTCTGCATCACTCCAAAGCATTTCAGTACACTTATCAAAAAGGAGACAGGACTCCCCGCCGGTTATTGGATTCGGCAATATGTCACGATTCAGGCAAAGCAGACCTTGCGTAAGGATTTTCACTCCTCTATTCAGGAAATCAGCGACCGTCTCGGTTTTACCGCGCAGACAGACTTTTGCCGGTATTTCAAAAGGGAAACCGGCATCACCCCTTCGGAATACCGTCGGCGTTTGGCGGGAAAGAGATGATTTTTGTGTTCAAGGCCGGCATGTCCTACGCGTAGCTGTGCATGCCACCTAACAAGAAGTTGACCCCGAAGTAGGTGATGACCACGCTCAGGAAAGCCAGGATGCAATAGATGTGGAAAAACATGGGTTTGCGGAAAGATTTCCAAACAGAGTTGTGTAAGGGTAAGGCATAAATCAAAAGAGTGATGAGTGCCCATACCTCTTTGGGGTCCCAGGACCAATAGTTGCCCCAGGAGATGTTGGCCCATAGCGCACCAAGCATAATGCCTGCTGCCAGCAAAGCTACGGCAGGATATAGCATGATCATACTTATGTTTTGTAAACGAACCAGGTACGTCCGGTTGTTGGGGTGGAAGAGACGTACTGCCACTGCACTGATGCCGTTCAGCATGATGAAAAACAGCAAGGCATAGGCTATCATGATGACGGTGACATGCAGGCTCAGCAAAGGCGATAAAAGCACGGGCATCAGATGGGTGATAGGCGGATTCGCCCCGAATATCATCTGTACCAGCAGCACGAAACCAGTCATCAGTAGGCCTGCGGGCAGAGCCATCTCATACCGTTTGGTCATGATCAGGGTGATGGCGCAGATGACCAGGGCCAGCAGGTTCATGGAGTCGAAGCGCCCGGCCATGGGTACATGCCCGCCTGCAATCCAGCGAAGGATGAACAATAAAGCCAAAAAGATGCACAACAAGGCCATCCAAACCGTGGCCATTATGCGAACAGGCTTGTAAAGTCGTCTCCCTTTTCCAACGCAATACAAGGACAGTGCAAAGCAGATTAGCCCCAAGGTGATGTTCGCCATTGCCAGCCATCGCCCGGCAGTCATACGATTGTAGATGCGTTCAGCACGATATTGCCCTTTGGGTTGCACGTGCCCTGAAGCGTATTTTTCCTGGTAAACCTTCGTCTTTTCCAAAAGCTCGTTCAAGGCATCAAAATTACCTTTTGACACATATTCTTGACACAGACTTGCTTGCTTGCGAATGAACAGAGATTCATTCTCGGGGATGTTGGCAGGCAACGGGTCGTTCTGTGCATACCAAGTGATGTTGCCGAGACTGTCGGAATGGGGGAACATCTTTATCCATTGGCCGCTGTTCAGCATGTTGATGAGCAGGATTTTCTCCTCATCGTCTTTGATCTTGTCCATCATCTCATTCTGCCATTCTTCCGAGTAGAACAGCCAGCCGCAGAACACCTGCTCCGGAGTATAGCCGTGGTATCGGGCTTTGCCGCACAGTTTGGTGGTGAAATCCTTGGCCAGCGTCTGCATCGGGCACACGCGCCCCTTGTACATCACGTACAGCTGCCCCATCCTGTCTGCGCTCTCCTTGGGCAAAGTGTGAGGCTTGTCAGCGGCTTGCATGGGCATGACGGCACCGAGAGTGAAGACGGAAAGCAGCAAAACCGTTTTGCCGGATGTGTTTTGCAGCAGGCGGCGGAACTGGCCATTGCGGTCGAAAAACAGTCCGGCCAAGGCGACGAACAGCATGATATAGCCGGCGTAGGTGAAACCGACTCCCCATGGATCGTGGGCCACTGCAAGAACAGAGTTGCCCTGCCCGTCGTAATCGTCTTGGTAAAAACGATAGTGCTGGAATTTCAAGATGCGGTTCATTGAGATTCTGGCATCCGTGGTGGTGTTTTTGTCGGTGACTTGGAGATAGCTCACGAAGTCCATCGGGGCATGGCTGCCCGGATAGGTTTGTATTTCAAAATGATCGAGGGTAAGCGTGAAGGGCAGGGCCACCTCTTGTTTTTTTCCATGCTTTTCGATAGTGAAATGGCTGTTGGCAATGCCGGGCTGTAGGGTCATCTTGCCGTGCTCGCCGGTGAGCATGGTCAATAGCGCGCCCAGCAGTAGCAGCAGCACGGAGAAGTGCAGGGCGCAAGCTAATGGCCGCTTCCACACTTTCCGCCGGAGCAGCATGATTACCATGGTGATGGCAGTCACTGACCACAGAACCACGAACCACCAGGAAGCATAAATGTGGCTGATGGCATATTCGGAGCCGTGGGATTTTTCCAGAATAGTGCCCGTGGCCATGGTAGTAATCAGGGCTATGATCAGGAGAATGAGGGTGTGCCGTGCGTATTTCATTATGGTTGAATTATATATGGATGGTTACATGACAAAAATGCATGTGAAATCCTATTGTTTGACAAAGGTTTTGGACTGATTGCCACATATAATGAAATATGAACCGCTTTTCAAGTTGCTGATATCCAGTATGGTTTTGCCATGAACAGGACCTGCGTTCAGTACAGTCTTACCCGTGATGTCTAAAATGACAACTTCGCCGTTGGCTCTTATGGTCAAGATGTTTTGGGCTGGATTGGGGTAGCAAGTGAACTGCGCTTGTGCGTTTTCTGTGTCGGGAATGCCGGTTTCCTGAATGGCAACGGTTGCAGTCGCCGTGTCGCTCATGCAGTGCCGGCTGGCGGTGAGCGAGATGGTGTAGCTTCCGTTGTTTGCATAGGTGTGTGAAACGGCAGTGTCGGAAGTGTTCAGAAGGCATCCGTCCCCGAAATCCCAGGTCAGTTCGTTGGCGTGAACGCTGTGGCTGGTCAGAGAAATGGTGGGGTCAAGGATGCTTTCGATGTCGAATGCGGCTTGTGGCTCGGGGCGTGTCCAGTCGGAAATGCATTCGAAAACCACGGTGCGGACGGCGGAACGGATGACTTGCGCCGTGTTGTCGTCCAGTCCGCCTGCATAGTGTATCAAGAGTGGGTCGCGATGGAAAAACATCACATAGAATGCGCAGGCCGCGGCGTATGTGCCGGCGACGGAAGGATGGCTGCCGTCGGATTGGTAGAGTTCCAAATCATCATAGTGCTGTCTGAGGTAACGCCAAACGCGTCCCACAGGGCATAGTGCCGCGTCGTACGTGTGTGCCATGTATGTGTATCGTTCGCAGAGCATACTGTCCATGCCCTCGTAGGTGCCCAACACCGGGAAATATACGGCATTGGCGGCATCGCCGTTCTTGCGTCCCCAGGTCATGTAAAACATAGGTTCGGCACAGGGACTGTGGGCATAAACCGAATCCACCAGCCGCTGGGCGTATGGGAATACCTCCGCCTCAACCTGAGCTTGCGGAAACGATGGATATTGGCTCTGCTCCTGCAAAACCACCACATCCCAGCCTCCTTGGCGGATCAGGCTCATGGACTGGTTGGCGCAGTGCTGCATGAATGTGCAGCCGCCTGGGGTGTTAGAATTGTACACAACTTCATCACCCATGCTTTGGGCCACTTTTGCCACCATCTGCGGCAGGTTGTTGACTTCGGTGTAGCTATTTCCGATAAACAAAACCCGTTTGGAATCTTGGGCGAAAGCGTTTTCTATGCAGAGAAACAAAGCGATAACAGTGGGAATGAGGCAGATTCGACGCATGAGCTTCTTTTTTTTTTGCCCGCAAAAATA
>CAJODA010000023.1 GCA_905233745.1 uncultured Bacteroidales bacterium | reverse complement strand
GGATGTGCAGGATGCCATCGCCTGCGCCCGCGAAGACGGCGTCGAGGAAGGCTTTGAAAAGGGATTGGAACAAGGCCTGGAGCAAGGGATTGAGCAAGGGTTGGAGCAAGGTGTTAAAAAGGGACGGATGGAAGGACGGATGGAAGGATTGAACGAAGGGAAACGGCTGCTCGTGCAGAACATGCTCACCGAGGGTATTGATTTGGAAACCATTGCCCGAATCTCCGGCCTCAACCACGAAGAAATCATCGGGATGCAACAACATTAACACACCCCATCAACCTTCCCCCTCTCTCGCCCTGTAGCACCCACCATTCCGCCGCGAACGTAGTGAGCGAGCGGAACCCCCAACGTTACCCATTAATTGCGCAAGTGACGGAATCCCCAACGTTACCCGTGAAATGAGCGAGCGGAACAGTCTTTGTTCTTAATTGGGAGAGATTATAACGCATACCGCAGATGCACCAGAATCTGCCATGTGGAGGATAAGTTGTTATAAATCGACCATGTAGGCTGGGTGAAGGTATATACATTATCCTTGTAGTTCAGCACCACATCGCTGTCGAGCACCTTGTAGGCACCCCACTTGCTACAGAATAAATTTCCGAGGTTATTGATATCCAGTCCCACATCCAGCGTGTGCTTGTGGCCCGTCACATTGAAGTAGAATTCCTGGGAGAATTTGAAGTTGATGCGGTTCAGCCACGGTGCTTTCCCTGCATTGCGCTTGGAGTACTCGCCTCTGTGCTTGCTCAGATAGGGGTCGCTGGCAATAAAGGCCTCAAATTCTGCTTTGTTATCCTCTGTGATGAAAGGCATAGCGGCCAATTCATCTTGAGTGGGGATGTACATCAATTGCGGACTGCCGGCCATGCCGCTCACATTGTTGATGAGATATGAGTGGCGGGTCTGGTAATTGTAACCGTAGAGGCCGACATTGTAGCCTTCGTAGAAGAGTCCGAGCTTCGTAGCCGTGTGTTTGCCCTCATAGATGGTGTAGCCGATGGCGCCAATCACACGGTGCGGGGCCACGAAAGCGGAGTAGCCCAGCTCGGGAGCATTCCCGTCGTTGCGGTTCGGGGTGCTGGCAAAAGAGGAAACTTGATCGCCAGTACCGTCGGAAATGGAGGTGGAGTAGCTGAACGTGTAGGCTGCCAGCAGGTCAAGGCCGAAATCGAAGGACTTGGACAACTGTGCTGTCAACGCGACATACTGCCCATGAATTCCCTTTTCGTTATGGAGATAATAGCCGTTCATCTTGCCACCCGACATGTTCGTGATATTCTCTCTGCCAAAATGGATTCTCTCATCCGGCTCACCGGGCAACTGCACCGTGCCATCCTCATAATATCCGAGAGTGGTAGCATAAACTTCATTGAAGTTATATGAGTAAACTCCTTCCACTGTGAATTTTACATCACCTGGAATAGTGAAATCGAACGCCAAAGAGGATTTCCAGCTGGTAGGCATCTTCAGATCTTTAGCTAAAATGGTGGCGCCGGTAGGAGCCGGAAGATTCTGCTGATGGAACGCTTCACCTGCATACACACTGTTGATGATATTCGAACGATCCGGATCGAAATTAACCACCGGATTGCCCGTGTTGTTGTTGGCAATGTATTGGTATTGCAAACAATTGGAGTTACCAGCGGCACTCACGAGCCACACATTCGGGATACGACCAGTGAAGAGGCCTGTACCTCCACGCAGAATGACCTTGCGGTCCTTGGTGATGTCCCAATTGAAACCTATGCGGGGAGACACATTCACGGTAAGCCCGGGGAGGTCAGCGGTGCTGAGCCCTGCAAATGAACTTTCCGGATGGGCCGCAGCCACCGCGTCAAAATCCAGATTCCGGTTGTTGTTCGGGAAACGGATAATCGGCATCTCCAAACGCAACCCGACCGTCAGCTTGAAAAACTTGCTGAACTCCATCTCATCCTGCGCATACACGGAAGCCTGTGAATAGTCGAAAGTCGGATACAATGTTTCCGTAGGATCATCGGAATTGGCATGGGTTATCATGAAAGCCACGGGATGATAGCCTTCCACGTTATTCACATCATTCACGAACGATTGCCATGAATCGTAGATATACCAGCCTGCACCTCCCTGCATGAAGCCGTTCACGATGCGGTTCCACTCGAACTGCGCACCGGCTAAGATATTATGAACCCCTTTGGTGTACGTAAATTCATCCGTAGCAGTAATCGTGTTGACTTTCCGCAAGTTGGCGTAGGTAAACGGATCGGGACCGAAAGTAGTGTAGAAAGCCATCTGCTGATGACCTTCCGCATCGGTATAGGGCTCCAAGATGTCCACAGTGGGGAACAAATCGCCCACGAAGGAGCGGGGCTCATTCTGCAGTGACCAAGTCACACGCGCCATGTTGTTGCCCTTGCCATCCAGAACACGGCTATTGAGTTCAGCGGCGACAGAGGTAAAGTTCAAATCCTGGAAATAGCGTGCCGACTCAAACGGCAAGGCGAAATCGGAAAGCCGGCCATGCGCATATCGATTGATGGTGTAATCGTCACCGTGCAGGTCGGTAATAACCGTATTGGTTCCTCCCAACGGGGTCATGGAATTGGAGGCATTGTTGGAACTGGAGGTGTGGGTGTGGCTGAAACGGACATTGAGAATATTGTCTTTGTTGATGTTCCAATCAATACGGGCCAGGACCTTGTAATCAGGGGTGCTCAGCGAGTAGTTCTGGTAACGACCGGGGTTGTAATCGAATTTGTCATTAAGGAAGCTCAGGATTTCATCCATCTGCGCGACAGTGGGGCGGTTGAAGCCGGTACTGCCACCATATTCCTGATTCTCATCCGCACGGGCCTGGATTGTGGAACCCGCTTGGTTATCGACAATATACTCGCCATTGAGAAAGAAGAAGAGTTTGTCTTTCAAAATGGGGCCGCCAAGTGTAAAACCGGTCACATTGTTCAGCGTGGAGGAGGTGGTCAGCAGGTTGGTATCGACCTTCTGGCCTTGCAGTTTGTTGCAGGTGAAATAATCATACACCGAGCCGTGCCAGGTGTTGGTGCCGCGCTTGGTCACCATATTGACGGCACCGCCCTGAAAACCGCTGTAGCGCACATTATAGGGGGTGAGGTTTACATTGATCTGGTCGATGGCATCCAGGGAAATGGGTGCGCCTCCGGCGGGCAAACTGGGACCAATGCCAAAAGAGTTGTTGAACGTGGCACCATCCACGGATATAGCCGAACCTCTGTAGTTGCTGCCACCAATGGAAAAGCCATTGTCGCCGGCAATGGATTGCGGGACAAACTTCATCATATCGTTCAGACTGCGGCTGATTGTGGGCATGGTCTCTTGCATACGGCCGTCTATCCACGTACTCACACCAGAGCGCTGGATGTTCATCGTGGAAAATTCCGATTCCCCTACGATGGCCACTTCATCCAAGCCCACAGACGCCTTGTTCATCGGCGTGCTGGCCACCACTGATTCCGACAGACGGGAAAAGACACCCTTGATAATTACCGGCTGGTATCCCATCTTATCCACCTTGATAGTGTACGGGCCGCCGGCAATGATGTTATTGAACACGTAATAACCCTTATTGTTGGTCATCGTATAATACGCTGTATTGGTGGGATTGTGCACGGCTGTCACCACGGCATCCGTGATAGGGCCATCGTCATCGCTCACAAAGCCAGAGATGAAAGAGGTGGTGGACTGGGCATTTGCCGTCAAAGCAAAAAGAAAACCGATCACAACGGACAACATGACCGTCCGATGACTACACTTCAAAAGATGTAAACATTTTATCATAAAGCAGTTATTTACAATTACACAACATTATTTTTTCATATAGAAAAGCAGGACAAAAATAAAAAATATACACAATCATTTTTTGTATTTTTGCGCTTTTAAAAATTTAATGTGATTATTATGGAAAATAAATACAAACTCGTATGCTCCAAGTGCGGCAAGGTCATCCCCGATTTTGCCACATGGTTTGAAATGAATCAGGAATGTCCCTGCGGCTGCAAACGCGCCGAGGTCGTCTATAGTGCCGATTATCACAAAATCACCGAGCTGACCAAGCTGGAGCACAAACCCGCCAACTTCTATCATTATTTCGATTTCCTTCCCGTGATGGACGAGCAAAACATCGTCACCTTCGGCGAGGGAGCCATCCCGATTGAAGAATGGGATTTCTTGGAGAAGTTGGCAAAAGAAAAATACGGCATCAACTGCCAGGTGATGGTCTATCGCAACGACCTGAACGGCGGCAGCAACACGTTCAAGGACATTGCCGCTTCATTGGCCGCTTCCATTTTCAAAGAGAATGGCGTGAAGGTGTTCTGCGTGGCCTCCACGGGCAACACCGCCACCGCATACGCCCGCTACCTGGCCGAGGCCGGCATCAAGTTCACCGTTTTCATGCCGCACGACGCGTGCGAGGACACCGTGAACGCCATCCGCTCATACGGACAAACCGTAATCGTGTGCGACGGCAACTACGGCGACGCCAAGAAAGAGGCCAACGACTTCCACCAGAAGAACCACGTGCTGATTTCCGCCGGCAACATCGATCCTATTCGTGTGGAGGCCAAGAAGACCATGGTGTTCGAGTACCTGCGGCAGTTGGGCAAGATGCCCGACGTGTATGTGCAGGCCGTCGCAGGCGGCACAGGCCCGATTGCTCTCGACAAGGGCGTGCGCGACATGCAGACCACCTTCCCGGAAACCAAGCTGCCGCGTATGCTACTCATCCAGCAGGACACCTGCGATCCGATGGTACAAGGCTGGAACAAAGCTGTAGCAGCCGGATTCCCGGAGGGATATGAGAAGGACTACCCTATCATCCCGAATCCGCAGACTATGGTATCCATCCTTTCCGCCGGCAACCCTGGTATGTATCCCATTGTAGCGCCCATCGTGCGCAAGAGCGGCGGCACCTTCCTGCAGGTGAAAGAGAGTGAACTGGCAAAATATGGCAAGATTGTCAAGGATGAGCGCGGCATCTACCTCGGACCCGCCTCTATCGTCTGTTTTGCAGGCTTCTACAAAGCGCTGGAAGAGGGACAGATCCGCAACGGCGAGACCGTACTCCTCAACACCGGCGAAGGTGCGGCCAGGGCGAGCTGCTTTAAAAAGATGATCGACGAAGCGTAGGGACGAATAATTATTCGTTCCTGCGCTTCGGGTTGGATTTTCTAATTTTTCAGTTGTTTTCCGCATTGGATTTTTGAAATTTTAACGGGTTTTCCGCATTGGATTTTGAAAATTTTGTATTTTTGCAGCCAAAAGCATAAACTTAATGGCATACTATAAAAGACAAATAGACAACGAATTGCTTCTATGGAAGGAATCCCCCCTACGGAAGCCCCTGCTAATACGTGGTGCCCGGCAGGTCGGAAAGTCTTCTGCCGTACAGGAATTAGGAAAAACTTTCCAATACTATGTTGAAATCAATCTGGAAAAGCAACCGTCTTTGAAGGCACTTTTCACAGAAGATGTGGATGTACATAAAACCTGCGAGCGGTTGAGTGCTGCGGTATCAACACCCATAATCCCATCTCAGACATTGCTTTTCATTGATGAAATTCAAAACTGTGAACCCGCCATTATGTCCTTGCGGTATTTTAAGGAAAATTACCCTGAGTTGCACGTCATCGCAGCCGGTTCTCTACTGGAATTCACCCTGAATGAGATTCCTTCTTTTGCTGTTGGCAGAATCCGGTCTTTGTATATGTACCCATTTTCCTTTGATGAATTTCTCACAGCCCAAGGGCTGGACCTTCAACTTGAAGCAAAGCGGAAAGCAACTGCCGACGAACCGTTATTCGAAACAATACATCGGCTTCTTTGTGACCAACTCAGAACTTTTTTTCTGGTGGGTGGTATGCCCGAAGCCGTAGCCAATTGGATTGAAAACCACGACCACATATCCGTTCAGCGAATACATCGAGACATCTTGGACACTTATCAAGATGACTTTGCAAAATACAAGAAACGTGTTTCCCCAGACCTCCTTCGGCAAGTCCTGAGATCCGTAGCGTTGCAGGCAGGCAGAAAATTTGTATTTTCACAGGTGGCAACTGACATGTCCGCATACAAGGTCAAGGAAGCATTACGACTATTAGGACTGGCGGGATTGGCCATCCCTGTAACGCGCAGCGATGCCAATGGACTTCCTCTCGGGGCAGAAGCAGATACTTCTTATCAAAAGTACCTGTTCTTGGATATAGGGCTTATGCTGACTTTGCTTTCCACACCCGCCACTGATATTCTTCTGACCAACGACACCGACATTATCAACAAAGGATCTGTCACTGAAGTGTTTGCTGGATTAGAATTGGTCAAATACAGCGACTGCTTTCAAAAACCGGAGCTTTATTTCTGGCTAAACAAGTCCAAAAACGCCAATGCTGAGGTGGACTACCTCTTGCCTCGCGCCGGTAAAGTTCTTCCTGTTGAGGTAAAAGCCGGCACAAAAGGAAGTATGCAGAGTTTATACCTGTTTATGGCAAAAAAGGGACTGGTGAAAGCAGTTAGAACCTCTATGGAGAACTTCCAACAATGTGAATATAATGACACCATCAACACTGCAACACGCCAGATTAATGTCGTTCCTCTATATGCTTTAAGAAATTTGTAGCAAAACTATAACATGAAAAACGATTATACCAACAAAGTAGTCTGGATCACGGGCACCTCGTCCGGCATGGGCAAAGAGGTGGCCTTCCGCTTTGCGGAGGCTGGCGCGCGGCTGATCCTCACGGCGCTGGAACCTGACCTGCTGGAGCAGGTACGCGAGGAGTGCCTGCGTCTGGGTGCCAAGGCCGTAACCAACCTGCCCTTCGACCTCTCGCAAACCGACGCACTGCCGCAACTCGCACAGGACGCGTGGAACGCCTACGGACGCATCGACCTTTTCTACAACAATGCCGGCATCAGCCAGCGCGGCACCACCGTGGAGACCGACATGGCCGTCATCCGCAAGGTGATGGACATCGACTTCTACGCGCCGGTCATCCTCACCAAAGCCGTGTTGCCCAAGATGATTGAACAGGGCGGCGGACAACTGGCCGTGACCACCAGCATCGCAGGACTCTTCGGATTCCCGCTGCGCTGCGCCTACTCGTCGGCCAAGCACGCCCTCTACGGCTTTTTCGAGACCATCGCCGCCGAGAACTACAAGGACGGCATCCGCGTCACCTTCCTCACCCCCGGGCGCGTGCAGACCAACATTTCCGTCAACTCACTGGAAAAGGACGGCAGCCGGCACGGCAGGATGGATGCGGGACAGGCAGGGGGCATCACCGCTGAAAAGGCCTCGCGCATCATCTTCAAGGCCATCGCCAAGGAGAAACGTGAGAAACTCGTGGGCAGCGGTGAACTCATCATGGCCCACATCAAACGCTTCTTCCCCGGACTATGTGCCAAACTGGCCCGGAAAATAAAGCCCATGTAATGCGATGACGATGACAACGACTAAAACCATAACTATACAATGAGAGAGACTTTTGGAATCATCTATAAGCTCACCGATATGGGTGGCACGCATGATCCCTTCCTGGAGGGGGTGATTGAGGGTTGTCCCAAAGGTACACCCATTGACTTTGAGTTTATCAGAAGCGAAATGGCCCGGCGCGCACCAAAATCGACCGCCGAAAGCACCCAACGCCGCGAAAACGACCCCGTCATTTTCCTGTCGGGAATAGATGACAAACACTTTGCCACGGGCGAGCCTATCAGATTCCAGATACCTAATCAAGACATCCAAATAAACGAATGCAACCGCCACGTAATCAAGCCGTCGCATGCTTCATACGCTTACTTCAAAAAGTACGGATTCCGCGATAATGAGCTGATGGGGCGTGCTTCGGCGCGACAGACAGCCTGTCGCGTGGTGGCGGGCGCCATCGCGAAGCTGATCCTGAGGCCTCACGGCATTGTCATCGCGGCCGAGACACTCCGCACGGGCACTCCCACGCGTGAGGGCGACAGCGTGGGCGCACTCGTGCAATGCCGCATCCAAGGCCTGCCCGCCGGATTGGGCGAGCCCGTATATGACAAGTTCTCCGCCCGCCTCGCCTACGCCATGATGTCCATCAACGCCGCCAAAGGCTTTGAAATCGGCGAGGGCTTTGATGCTGCCAATATGTGCGGCAGTCAATACAACGACGTTCAAAACCCAGATTTCTCCTACAAGACCAACCACGACGGCGGCGTGCAAGGCGGCATCACCAACGGCCAGGAGGTCTGTTTCAGAGTGGCATTCAAACCCATACCGTCGGTGCGCTTCGACCAGCAGAGCATCGATTTTGACGGCAAGCCCGCCATCTACTACGGTTCCGACCGCAACGACCTGTGCGTGGCCCCGCGCGTGCTGCCCGTAGTGGAAGCCATGGCCGCCATGGTCATCGCCGATTTTATGCTCATTTCCAACAATTCATCCCTTTGAAATCCCTCTTCATCATGAAAAATAGACATATCATCTTCGTCAGCATTCTGATAACATGCTGCATGACGACCATTTCGGCACAAAACCGACTGCTCTACCAATCCTATTCCATTGGCGGGAACGACACCTCCCGCACGGAAGTGTTGCGCCAGGGCAGACAACTGAAAATCCTGTCGGCGGACCCAAAAGTCGCCAACCCCGTCCCAGGCATGGCAGAGCATTATACTTACCTTGACTACGCCAAGGACTCGGTTATCACACAGCTATTCTACCATGTGGATGAAAAGTTTTTTAGCAGCAGTTCCATCCGGAAAGATTATGAATTCAAACAGGAAGGTAAAGAAAAGGTGAATGGCTACAACTGCACAAAATATTCTATCATTTTATTTTCCAATAAGATAGAACTTTGGATCACCGAGGATCTGAGGTTCCGTGCCACCCCTATCGCCGGCTTCGCCTCTTTGCCAGGCGTTTTAGTGAAATACCTGCGCAACGGCAACGCTGTTATGGAGCTGGCCAGTGTCACCAAAGACAAGGATATCCAAGACCTGTTTCCAAGTGATTTTGGAGAGAGAAAGAGTTCTTCGGAACTGAATCAATTGGAGAAAGAGAAGCTGGTCATCACGACCCCTGTTTTCGAGGAGGAACAAATATGCTTCAACCCACAGATAAAAAAGCCCTATAGTATTGAGTACGATTCGGTTTACCATTTGGCCAACGGCACCGTCATCCTGAAAAGGGTGGATATGACGCGCCTGCCTGAGCACTATCGCGTTTTTGCAGAAGTGACCGAATACTCCAACGGCGACGCGTACGACCGCACCGGGTCCGTGTTTGTCATCCCCATGGCCCTTCGCCAATCTTTCCTGCACGCATTGCTGGACAGCATACAAGTGCTCCCCTACTTCACCGACAAGTCGGGTGAACATTACCAAGGCATGACCTATACCGACACCTATCTTCCACCGATAGAATTGATGCGATTCTTCACACCGTTCGGCGTACGGCACTACAACGAGTACCGCGCGTTGCCAGACAGAGCGTGGGCGGAACAAGTCTCTTACAAGCAGGATATCAGCGACTTGAAACCCTTGTTTCAAGGAGACGTTTATATCGGGGTTTTCATCGGCAACTACGACAAGGGCGGGCACAAGCTGTCGCTCACATTGAAAGCCTACCCGGAGGACAACCGTTGGGAGTATGACGACGACAATGTCGAGATGCTACTGCCACTGTTCAACACGTGCAACGTGATGGAGATGGCCGGGCAGAACTACGGCAAGTTTTTCCGCACCGACAGTCTGAAGGTGGTTTTCTACGTGCCTAACGGTCTCAAGGAGCTGAAATTGCGATACATTGCCACGGGGCATGGTGGTTGGGACACTGGTGACGAGTTCGTGCCGAAGGCTAACACCATTCTGATCGACGGGGTCCCGCGCTACATCTACACTCCTTGGCGTGGCGACTGCGGCACGTACAGGACCTCCAATCCAGCTTCCGGCAACTTTTGGAACGGCATGTCCTCCTCCGACTATTCGCGCTCCGGCTGGTGCCCGGGCACGGCCACGCAACCCGTCTATTTTGATCTGACAGGCTTAGAGCCCGGCGAGCACACCATGACCATCGCCATCCCGCAAGGGGAGCCCGAGGGCGGCAGTTTTAGTTCCTGGTGTGTGTCGGGGGCACTTGTCGGAACGTTCGGACAATAGTCGCAAGCAAAATCCTTGTTTTTTTTGCTATTTTTGCACACTAAATTCACAACCCGATTTTGACACAAAAAACGAAGACATACAAGCAGGATCTCTCCCACCCCATTTATGCGCTGGTGGCGCAAGCGGCTGACGCCCTGGGCTGCGAAGCCTACGTGGTGGGCGGTGTGGTGCGCGACCTCATCATGCGCCGCCACAACACCGACATCGACATCGTAACAGTGGGCAGCGGCATTGAGCTGGCCAAGCAGACCGCCGCGCTCATCGATCCCGAACTGCACGTGAACGTCTATAAGAACTTCGGCACCGCCCAGTTCAACTACGAGGGATGCGTCATCGAATTCGTGGGCGCACGGCGCGAATCTTACAGCCACGACTCCCGCAAGCCCGTGGTGGAGGACGGCACGCTGGAGGACGACCAGATGCGGCGCGACTTCACCATCAACGCCATGGCCATCGCCCTCAACGGAGAACATGCCTACGAGCTAATAGACCCGTTCAACGGCATCGCGGACATCAAGAGCAAGATCATCCGAACCCCGTGCGACCCGGACAAGACTTTCTCCGACGACCCGCTGCGCATGATGCGCGCCGTGCGATTCGCCACACAACTCAACTTTGACATCTACCCCGAAACCTTCGAGGCCATCCAACGCAACGCCTACCGTCTGGATATCATCTCCAGCGAGCGTATTGTTGAGGAATTCAACAAAATCCTCCTCTGTCTGCGTCCCTCGCGCGGCATCCGCATGTTGGATGATTGCGGGTTGCTGGAAAAGTTCCTGCCCGAACTTATCGCACTCAAAGGAGTCCAGTTCATCAACGGCAAGGGGCACAAGGACAACTTTCTGCACACCTTGGAAGTGGTGGACAACATCGCCATGGCCTGCGAATCTCCAAAGTTGTGGTTGGTCTGGGCCGCCCTGCTACATGACATTGCCAAGCCTGTCACCAAGCGTTTCGACCCCGTCGCAGGTTGGACTTTTCACGGACACGACGCCGTGGGTGTGAAGATGGTCTCCCGCATATTCCACCGCCTACACATGCCCAACAACGAGAAGATGAAGTACGTGCAGAAACTGGTGGGGCTGCATCTCCGGCCCATCGCTTTGGTGGAAGACACCATCACCGACTCCGCCGTGCGCCGCCTTCTTTTCGAGGCTGGCGACGATATCGATGACCTCATGATGCTCTGCCATGCCGATGTCACCTCCAAAAACTCCGCCAAAATCTCCCGCTGCTTCCGCAATTTCGCCAAAGTGCGCGAGAAAATGCACGAAATTGAAGAAAAAGACAAATTGCGCAACTGGCGTCCGCCCTTCGACGGAATGGACATCATGCGCACCTTCGACATGAAACCCTGTAAAGACATCGGCGTCATCAAAGACGCCGTTTGCGATGCCATCCTTGACGGCGAGATTGAGAACACCCGCCCAGCCGCCTTGCAAAAAATGCTTGAGGAAGGCACCAAATTAGGTTACACCATCATCAATAAACCCGAAGAACTGCTATGAAAAAATCATATCTATGGCTTTTGCTCATCCCCATCATGATGCTAGCAGCAGGCTGCCATAAAAAACAGGTACAGAAAAAACCTGACAACCTCATCAGCCGCAATACAATGGTGAAAATCCTCGCTGATTGCTACGTCATTGAGAGCATTGTCAGTTTCAATCCGGCTGACACCCTCAACCGTTACCAAAGCACAAAAGCCTATTACAAGGAACTGTTCAACCGCTATCAAATCACCCGCGAACAGTTCAACACCTCCTTACAATATTACATGGGAGACGAAGACCAATCCAGCAAGATTCTGTCCGAAGCGTCCGAACTCGTAGCCAAAAAGAAAAAGGAAATGGTCTTGAAAGACACCTCGCAACTTGCAAATCCCGCCAACATAGGTGTTGACGTAGTGTACGAGTGATTTTTTTATTATCTTTGCCGTCCATTAAAACCTACCTATGTCAGATAAAAAAGACGAACTCATCGATCCGGGCACAGAAGATATTGACCTTAATGGCGTTCCAGCTGAAGGAAAGGCTGAGACTTCTGACCTTCACAAAGTCATCTTTGCGCAGACCATGTACCGCGAATGGTATTTGGACTATGCTTCATACGTTATTTTGGACCGTGCATTTCCCGATGTTTATGACGGACTGAAGCCGGTACAGCGCCGAATCCTACACTCTATGGACGAGTTGGAGGATGGGCGTTACAACAAGGTGGCCAACATTGTGGGCAACACCATGAAATACCACCCGCACGGCGACCAGTCCATCGGCGGAGCCCTGGTTCAGTTAGGGCAAAAGAGATTGCTCATTGACACTCAGGGCAACTGGGGCAACATCCTGACGGGCGATCCCGCAGCCGCCCCACGTTACATCGAGGCACGCCTCTCCAAATTCGCCCTGGAGGTAGTCTTCAACCATAAAACCACCGAATGGCAAATTTCCTACGACGGCCGGAACAAGGAACCCATCGCACTGCCCATCAAGTTCCCGCTGCTGTTAGCGCAAGGCGTTGATGGTGTGGGCGTGGGCATGTCCACCAAAATCCTGCCACACAACTTCAACGAACTTATTGACGCCTCCATCAAGATTCTGCGGGGCGAGGACTTCGAAATCTATCCCGACTTCCCCACCGGAGGCACTATAGATGTGAGCAAATACAACAACGGCGCCCAGGGAGGCAAAATCCGCAATAGAGCCAAAATCAACATTGTGGATAACAAAACCTTGGTCATTACCGAGATTCCTTTCGGCACCACTACCGGCAAACTTATATCAGAGGCCAAAAACTCCATCTCCAATGCCGTGGACAGCGGCAAACTCAAAATCAAGAAGATTGACGACAACACCGCCGCCAACGCCGAAATATACCTGCATCTCCAACCCGGCGTCTCCCCTGACCAGACCATAGACGCCCTGTACGCCTTCACCGACTGCGAGATGACCTACTACACCAATGCTTGTGTCATCTGGGACGGCAAACCGAGGTTCACCAATGTCAAGGACATTCTCAAGATCAACACCGAGAACACCCTTCAATTGCTCAAGCGGGAACTTGAAATCCAACTCGATGAACTGGACCAGCAATGGCACAAAATCTCTTTGGAGAAAATCTTCTTCGAGAAGAGAATCTACAAGGAATTGGAAAAGGACACCGACACTTGGGACACACAAATCACCAACATAGAGCGGGCCTTCGACCCCTATAGGTCATTGTTCCGTCAAGAAATAACCCGCGAAAACGTTCTGACCCTCTGCGAGAAACCCGTACGCAAAATCTCCAAGTTTGACATCAAGAAGGCAGAACAGGAGATTGCAGACATTGAGTTGTACATGGAAGAGGTGATGAATAATCTGGCACATTTGGTAGATTATGCCGTGAACTATTTCCGACAACTGAAGAAAAAATACGGCGGGGACAAACAACGTCTCACCGAAATCAAGGAGTTCGACAACATCATAGCCTCCACAGTTGCCGTTGCCAACCAGAAATTGTATGTGGATAAGAAAGAGGGCTTTGTCGGCACTTCCCTGAAGAAAGACGAAGGTGTGGAGTATGCGTGCGACTGCTCCGATCTGGACGAGATTATCACCTTCCACGACAATGGAAAATTCTCTATCAGCAAAGTGTCAGACAAGCATTTTGTCGGCAAGAACATCCTGCACGTCGAGGTGTTCAAGCGCGGCGACGACCGTCACATCTACAACATGGTCTATACCAACGGCAGCAACGGCCCTGCCATGGTGAAGCGTTTTGCCATCGGCGGTGTGTCACGCGACAAGGAGTATGATCTTACCAAAGGCAAGCCCGGCTCCAGGGTCATCTACTTCACCTCCAACCCCAATGGCGAAGCTGAAGTGGTCCGCGTGAAGCTCAAGCCCAAACCGAAATTGAAGAAAAAGGAGTTCGACTTCGACTTCAGCCAACTGGCCGTGAAGAGCCGTTCGGCCATGGGCAACATTCTCACGCGCTATCCCGTATCCAGAATCGAGATGAGCCAAAAGGGTGTCTCCACCCTCAGCGCCATTAACGTTTACTACGAGGAATCTGTCATGCGCCTCAACAATGACGGTCGCGGCATCCTGCTCGGCGCATTTAAAAGTGACGACAAGATTCTCACCGTTTATAAAAGCGGTTGGTATCGTATCACAGGCTTCGAACTTACCACGCACTTTGAAGACGACCTCCTTTACATCCGGAAATGGAATCAGAATGTGGTTATCACGGCGGTATATCACCATAAAAAAGAGGACAAGTATTATCTTAAGCGGCTGGCCGCCGACAGTCTGAACAAGAAGATAGACTTTATACCTGACGACAGCGACATCAAAATTGTCGGTATCTCCATCGACTATCTACCTCAGGTGAAGGTTGCCTACCGCAAGAAGAAAGCTGAAGAGGACAGCGTAGAGATTATATCCGCAGCAGAATTTGTGGAGGTAATGACCGCACGAGCCAGAGGCAAGCGGATCAACTTCCCGGACATCAAGTCTATAAAGTTCATTGAGCCACTCCCCTACGAAGAGCCAGAAGAAGAACCCGAGGAGGAAGAGTTGGAGGATGAGGTGGAAATGGCTCCTGAAAATGTGGATGATGCTGTAGCCAGGGAGATTTTCAATTCTGAAACTGCGCCACAAAAGAGTGAATCCAACAAGCTGGACGAAGAGGGCGTCCAGCTATCAATTTTCGATGAATGACAGCCGGTTAAAACGGATTCTATATTGCCTGTTGGCTTTTGTGCTGCTTGTAAGTGCCACGTGTGGTCCTGAACGCGGAAAGCCGACGCCATACGAGATTGAGATACCCTACGGATTCCCAACCCGGCTGAACATTCCCGAAGACAATCCGATGACGGTGGAGGGTGTGGCCCTGGGGAAGGCCCTCTTCCACGACCCGCATCTTTGCGGATATACAGGCCATAACACCGACTCACTGATGTCGTGCGCTTCGTGCCACGACCGCGCCCATAACTACGACTTGGGGCCTGACAACCCGCGCCTGGTGAACGGGCGTCCTGTCGGGCGCACAGGCAAAGCGACTCATCACAACGCCATGCCTTTGATGAACCTGGTGTTCAACCACGAGGGCTACCTCTGGAATGGCAGCGTTAATCCCCAAAATGCACCGGGGCGTCGGAATATTGAGGACATCGTTGAGATGGCCATCGTAGCAGACGACGAACTGTGCAGCACCGAAGCGCGCACACTGGCTGCTATTCGCGCCGACAGCCGATATCCCGAGATGTTCGCCAAAGCCTTTGGCTCCGAAGAAATCACGATGGACCGCATACGCAAGGCTATAGCCCAATACGTGCGCTCCCTCGTGTCCGGGAATGCCAAGTTCGACCGCTACCTGCAAGGCAAAGAACAGCTCACCCCCCAGGAACTGCACGGCTACATCCTCTTCACGACCGAAGAGGGCGCCGACTGTTTCCATTGCCACGGCAGCGAAGGTTCGCCGCTGTTCACCACCAACCTGTTCTACAACAACGGTTTGGACAACACTTTCAACGACCCCTACGACCGCTATCATGTGACCGGTGCAGTGGCTGACCATGGAGCGTACCGGGCGCCCTCATTGCGTAACGTTGCCGTGTCAGCCCCGTACATGCACGACGGGCGTTTCAAAACACTGGACGAAGTATTGGAGTTTTACAACACCGGCCTGCAACCCTCTCCATACGTTAGTCCGCTGATGCATCACATCAACGACGGCGGCACACTGCTCTCCCCTTCCGAAATAGCCGACCTCAAAGCTTTTCTGATGACACTTTCCGATGACGAATTTGTTGAATCATCCCCACGTTAAACCTATCTGTTTCCAGACGGTCCTTGGCAACGTTTTTTTTTCTATCTTTGCCGCGTCTTTTTGTTAACACTTAAAATAACAATACAATGAAAAAACAGATTACCTTATGGTTGGCCGTCATCATGTTGTTCGGCACCATCTCCATGTTTGCTCAAAAGCCCTTCGCCGGCACCATTGTTTTTGAAACCACTGCCGAAGGCACCGACGATCCCAATGTGGCTGCTCAATTGGCTGAAATGTCCGAGGAAGTGACCATCCTTGGCAACAACACCAAAACCGCCATCAACCAAATGGGCGTGGGTATCATCAACATCACCAATGGCGACTACAAACTTGTAACCACCATCATTGACATCCCGGGATATGGCAAATACTACATCGAACAGGAAGAAGCCGACATCAACAAAAAGTTTGAAACCACCAAAATGGACTTCAACTACACAACGGACACCAAGGAAATAGCCGGATACAACTGCAAGAAAGTTATCATCACCGCTACTGACCTGGAGTCTGACGAAGAGAGTTCAATCGTACTTTGGGTTACTGAGGAGCTGATGACAGGCGAACAGATCAACTTCAGCACCTATCCTGGCTTGAAAGGCTATCCATTGCGTGTGGAAATCAAACAAGACGTCAACGGTGAAGAGCTGACCATCATCCAAACTGCCAAAACCATCACACCGAACAAGAAGGTTAAAGCTTCCAACTTCCTGCGTCCTTCCGATTCCACGCCCATCAAGGATGCTCCTGCTGAGTTGAAGGCTATGTTCGGCATGACAGAAGGCGAAGAATAATCATAGATACAGTGAATAACACTCCATAACAACTCGCATCCGCTGTACCCCAAGGTATAGCGGATGCTATTTTTAAAGACAACTATGCAAATATCCAAACTCAGAAACATCGGCATTGCCGCCCACATTGATGCGGGCAAGACCACCGTGTCGGAACGCATTTTGTTCTTCACCGGCGTAAACCGCAAAGTGGGAGAAACCCACGACGGGCAGGCCACCATGGACTTCATGAAACAGGAGCAGGAGCGCGGCATCACCATCGCCTCCGCCGCCATCACCGCCCAATGGAAAGAGCACCAGATCAACCTGATTGACACGCCGGGCCACGTGGATTTCACCATCGAGGTAGAACGCTCGCTGCGCGTAATCGACGGCATGGTGGCCGTGTTCTGCGCCGTGGGTGGGGTGGAGCCCCAGAGCGAGACTGTCTGGAACCAGGCCGACAAGTACCGCGTGCCACGTATAGCCTTCGTGAACAAGATGGACCGCACGGGTGCGGACTTCAACGAGGTGGTGAGCCAGATGAACAAGTACCTCGGAGCCAACGCCACGCCCATCCATCTGCCCATGGGTGCAGAGAGCGAGTTCCAAGGCATGATTGACCTCGTCAGCATGAAGGCCATTACCTTCACCGACAAGGAGCGCATTGTGGGCGAAATTCCCGCAGAACTGATGCCCGCCGCCCAAGAGGCCCGCAAAGCCTTGATAGAGAAGATTTCGGACTATAACGACGACATCGCCATGCTGTACCTCGAAGACGGGGAAATCAGCGAGGAGATGCTGAAGAAAGCCATCCGCGAAGCCACCATCAAACTGATCATCACCCCGGTGTTGTGCGGTGCGGCTTACAAAAACAAGGGCATACAGCTGCTTTTGGACGCCATCGTCGATTATCTGCCCTCCCCCACCGACATCGGCGCGGTGATGGCGCACGACCCTTACGACGAGGAGCACACCATCCAGCGCAATCCTTCCAACAACGAGAAATTCGCCGCCTTGGCGTTCAAGCTCATCAACGACCCCTACGTGGGCCAGCAGACCTTCATCCGCATCGTGAGCGGCAAGCTCTCCAGCGGCACAAGTGTCTACAACACCAACAAGGGCAAGAGCGAGCGCGTAGGCCGCATCTTCCGCATCAAGGCCAAAGAGAGAGAAGAGATTACGGAAGCCGGCACTGGCGAAATCGTGGCGCTGGTGGGCATGAAATACACTCGCACGGGCGACACGCTGTGCGACGAAGCACAACCCATCCTGCTGGAGTCCATCTCTGTGCCGCCGGCAGTTATCGAGATGAAAGTAAACCTGGAGGACAAGAAGAGCCGCGACAAGCTGGGCGAGGCATTGGCCAAGCTCTGCAACGAAGATCCCTCCTTCCATTCCCACTTTGACGAAGAGACGGAGGAGACCATCATCTCCGGCATGGGCGAGTTGCATCTGGAAATCCTGGTGGAGCGCATCCGCGACGAGTTCAAGGTGCCCATCACCGTGGGCGAGCCGTCGGTGTCGTTCCGCGAGACCATCACCACGGCGGTGGAACAGGCATACAAGCACGTGAAGCAGAGCGGCGGCAAGGGACAGTTTGCCAACACCGTCATCCGCTTCGAGCCCAACCCGGGCAAAGGCTTCGAGTTCGTGGATGTCACCAAAGGCGGCGTGATTCCCAAGGAGTTCATCCCCTCGGTGGAGAAAGGCTTGCGCAAGGCCATGGAGAAGAGCCCTGTGGCCGAATATCCCGTAGTGGATGTGAAATGCGTGCTGGTGGATGGAAGCTACCATCCTGTGGATTCCAGCGACATGGCCTTCCAGTTATGTGCCGCGATGTGTTTCAAGCAGGCATTCAAGAAAGCCAACCCCATCATCATGGAGCCGGTGATGAAGATAGAAGTCAACACCCCCGATGACTTCATCGGCAACGTGACGAGAGACCTGAACAAGCGCCGCGGGCGCATCGAGAACATGCGCCGTTTCCGCAAGGGGTCGCAAAAACTGGACGGTTTCTGCCCACTGATGGAGATGTTCGGATATGCCACTGCACTTCGCAATGTCACCTCCGGCCGCGCAAACTACTCCATGGAGTTCTATCAATACATGCCCATGCCTGCCGCGAAACAGGAGGAAATCATCAAAATGAGAATAAAGAATTAAAAAATAAGAATTATCTATTAATCTTTGTAGAGACGCGCCATGGCGCGTCTCTTTTTTTTTTGAAAAGTTATTAACATCGATTGTTCAACAAACAATGTTTTAATATTTTTACAGCTCGAATTTTTCATTCTCAAAATTATCACAAAATGAAACAGTTTTATTTTTTCACCGCAGCTTTGCTGGCTTGCGCATTGAGTTTTCTAATGCCCGCCCAGCAGTTGCAGGCACAAACAGTTTGGGACGGCACGGCCGATATTTCTTGGTACGACGCGACCCAGACATCCTTTGACATCTCAACGCCCGAGCAACTTGCTGGTGTCGCCCAGTTGGTAAACAACAACACCACAACGTTCAACGGCATGACGTTGAATCTGACAGCCGACATCTGGCTCAACAGCACCGGCGACTCCACGAACAACTGGACACCTATCGGAGGCGGCTCGCCCTCCAGCGAGTCCACCGACATAGGCAACGCATTCCGGGGCAATTTCAACGGGCACGGACACAAAATCTACAACCTGTACTGTGACAAGGGCAACACCTTCCACGGAGGTCTGATTGCCTGTATCCAAAACCCCTGCACCATCGACTCATTGGTGATGGTCAACCCTGTGGTGAAAGCCCGCGGCATGATGGGAGCCATTGCAGGATTCACACGCACAAGCGGTAACGTGTACATCCGCTACTGTCTGGTGGTGAACGCCCGCCTGGAGGCTCCTGTCAACACCAACAACACGAGCAACAACAACAGTGCCTGCATCATTGGTGCAGCATACAACAACACTTCCACGAGTTACACATACGTACAGAACTGCGGTGCCACGGGCACCATTACCGGATACTATGTAGCCGGCATCTGCGCCAGCGGCGAGCACTCCAACCTGGAAAACTGCTACTTTGCCGGGTCGCTGAATGATTATGGCAGTGGTGAAGGCAACCATGGCGGCATGACCTCCTGGAGAGGCGGTTCCGGCACAGTCACCAATTGCTATTCCGTCACCAATATACCAGCTTCCAACAACTCATCGAGCCAAGGTGCCTCTGACGGCAATGTGGTGACTCAATCCTATATGCAGTCCAGTTCCATCATAACTGACTTGGGACCCACCTTCAAGATGGATAACGGCATTAACAATGGTTATCCTGTAATGTCCTACATGGCTGGTGTCAATCCCATTTCCGCTGAAATCTGTTCTGGCGAAAGCGTGACGTTGACCGCCTTCGGCTATGACTCCTACTCTTGGAGCACCGGAGCTACCACAGAATCCATCACAGTGAGCCCGACCACCACGACCACTTACACGGTTACCTGCACCTCCAACGGCACCAGCACCACCCACAGCGTGACGGTCACGGTATTCCCCAATGCTGTAGTAACGGCTACGGTCGCCTCCAGTGGTGACGGACAGGTGCACGCCACGGTCACGCCCGACCAGGCCACCATCGGTTGCGGCAGCACCGGCACGGTACAATTCACTGTCAACCCGGAACCCAACTACCGCGTGAGCCGCGTAACCTTGAACGGCAATGAGATTTACGGCGATGTCTTCGGCGAAGGTCCCGCCACCATCACAGTGAACCCCAACGGCACGCTGGGCAATGTACAGATTTACCTCTCCAACACATATACCATCACCACGCTGCTGCTCACAGACCTTGGAGACACGATGCATGTTTCCAACTTGGTACAGCCCTATGGCACAAACGGTGTGAATACGGTAAATGCTGGAGATTCTGCCCGCTACACCTTCAATAATACCGCCCGTTGGCACCTGGTGTACGCTATTGTGGACGGTATCACGGTTATGGACAACTATTACGATTTCTTCGACATCCATGACAACCATACCATTGAGGCAGTCTATACCGACAGTTGCGGTATCGCATCCATCCCGTTCAGCGATGATTTCGAAAATGCAACCACCAACAGTCTTCCCGAATGCTACGAGCGGATCTCTTCCGACTCCTATCCATACACCTACAATTACAATGCTCATAGCGGCAGCAAAGACATATATTTCTATTCCAACTATACAGGAACCGAGCAATATTTCATCCTGCCCAAAGTGTTGGACACCAACACCTATCCGCTCAGTAGTCTGATGGTGACCTTCTATGCCAGAGTGTCCAGCACCTCCAACACCATTACGATTGGTACGATGACGGACCCCACGGACGCCTCCACATTCACGGCCTCCCAGACCTTCACGAATGGTTCCACTGGCTCTTATCAGGAACACACGGTTTATCTTGGCAATGCCGCCCATGGTGAATATATTGCCCTCAAAGGCTTGATCGGCTCTTCTTACTCCAGCATTTACATCGACGACATTACTGTGGACCTTGCACCGACCTGCTCGCCCGTTCAGAATTTGAGCATTTCCAATGTATATGGCACCAACGCCACTCTTTCCTGGGATGCCAATAGCGTAGGTGAAATGTTACAATATAACATATATGTGCACGACTTGGTGAACAACACTGAGGCCAGCTACAGCACCACCGAAACCCATTACACGGTTTTGGGATTAAATGAAACAACTGCATACGAATTCGGTGTATTCACCTCTTGTATGGATGGCAGCAGCAGTGACACTGTTTTCGTTAACGCAACGACTCCCTGCAACAATCCTGTTGCATTAACCATCGGCAATGGAACCGGCACATCAGCCAACTTCCCCACTTCTATCTACTACAATTATTCCATGACTCAACAGATTTATACTGCTGATGAGATGAACAATATGGCTCAAGACTATGCATCCATATCCTTCCAATACACCACCTCAAATCCTTATACTAGAGATCTTGACATTTACGTAGCCCATATTCCCAGCACTATGAATCTCTCAAATGGATGGATTGTACCTGATACGGCCAACAACCTTGAGTTCAAGTTGATCTATTCCGGTGATGTGACATTCAACAACACTGGTGTTGACAACTGGTTCGGAATCACCCTGGACACTGTTTTCAGCTACAATGGCGCAGATAACGTATTGCTGACCGTTATGGACAACACGGGGGATTATGAATCAAACGCATATTTCAAGATTCATGAATCCGCCGCCGGCATGGGTCGTTATTATAGAAGCGATTACGATGGACCTTTCAACTATGCCAGCATGTCTCAATCCGGTACAGCCTCCAGCAATGTGAACAACATCCGTTTCGGCTACTGCGACGTCAGTACCTGTATCCGTCCTAACACCCTGACCATCACCAATCTCACGGAGTCCAGCGCCGATATCAACTGGGTGTCTGTTGGTTCCGAGAGCACTTGGGAGATAGAGTACAAAGCTTCAACCGATACAGGATGGACCTCTTACGGAACAGTATCCTCCATGCCCGCCATATTATCCGGCTTGATCTCAAACACCAGCTATTCGGTGCGTGTGCGCGCCATTTGCGGCAACAACGACACAAGCTTATGGAGTGATGCCGTGGATTTCAGAACCACTTGCGGTGCCATTGACTATTTGCCTTATACGGATAGTTTCGACGCACATATCACGGATAATGGAACCGAATTTGTTCCCTGCTGGCAGCGTCTGAACAACAGCACCGGAAACAGTCACTATGTTTATTACAGCAACAGTTATAACCATTCCACCACTTCCGGCGGTGTCCTCGACTTCCACTATACGCCTTCTTGTTACACCATGGCTGTCTCTCCGATGATTGAAAACAGCATTCCTGTAAACACCATTATGGTGGATTTCTATGCACGCAAGAATTCCGGCTCTGGCTCCGGCACATTTGAAATCGGCGTGTTGACAGATCCTTCGGATGCTTCCACATTCGAACTTGTCAGCACCGTATCCTTCGATGCAACCAACACTTGGGAGCACAAGACAATATATCTGGCCAACTACAACGGTACCGGCCAGTATATCGCCTTCCGTTCTGCCAACACCACATCATATTCCTATATGTTAGACGATGTGACATTTGATTACATCCCGCAATGTATGCCTCCGTTGAATGTAACAGCTTCCAACCCCACATTGGACGGTGCCACCATCTCATGGTACGGGGACGCAAGCACTTATGGCATATATGCCATCTCTGGCAACGACACCACCGAATTCATTGCCTCCGACACCACCTACACCCTCACTGGTTTGCAGCCCAGCTCAACCTACACGGTATATGTACGCGCCCTGTGCGGCGGCGATTCTTCTGTTATTTCCAACATCGTTACATTCAACACCCTATGCGGTGCAATTACCGTAACGGCCATCTCTCCTTGGTTTGAAGACTTTGAAGGCTATGCCGGCAGCGGCGAGCAGTCTTTCAGGTGCTGGGAGACACCGGTTCATCCCAATGGTCCGTTTGTTTATTGCGGGCATGCTGTTTCTTGTCACTCAGGTGCCAACTCAGCAGAGTTCAAAGGCGCCGTCAACGTACTGGTGCTACCTGAATTCAGCAATAACATTCAAGAGCTCCGTCTCTCCTTCTGGGCTACATCCACTGACTCGAACCATGGTAACGTGGAGATTGGTGTGATGACAGACCCGACCGACACCAGCACCTTCGAGTTGGTGTCTGATGCCGGAAGACCTTCCGAAAGAGACGGTGTCGGCAACTATATGGGACCGTTCGACTTCAATGGCGTGACCGCCACCAGCGGACGTATTGCATTGCGTTACACCAACACTTACAGTTCTACAGCATCCTGGAACCTCGATGACTTTACCGTTTCCCTGATTCCGGATTGTCCTTCTCCTGTCAAGAACAGTGTGCAGGCCAGCAATGTCACGGACAACAGCGCCACGATCACGTTCACAGACAATGACGCCACCCACACATCATGGACGGTTTACTACAAGCCTACCGCAGCAGGAAACGATTCATGGCTTCCGGAACCGACCAACTCAACTACAGTGACGCTGAGCAACCTTAACAGCTCCACATCGTATGATGTTTACGTCATCACCAACTGTAGCACACCGAGCGAGATTTTTGACGCCACCAACACCATCCATTTCACAACCACACAGGTTGCAGAGGCACTGCCTTTCACGGCCACTTTCCCTGCCTCGGGAGAATGGTTATTAAACAACGGTTCTTGCAACAACTACTGGACCACCGGCATCCTTGACAGCACCACGAACACCAACGGACTCTTTGTAACCAACGATGGCACGACTCCAGGTTATAACACCTCTTCAACTTCCATTGTCACCGCAGAAAAACTCTTCACGGTGGGGGCCGCCGCCGAAATTGCCATTGAGTATGATGTGTTGGTAGGCGGCGAGAGCGGCTACGACTACTTGAAGATGTTCCTGGCACCCGCCACGGAAGAGTTCCCGGCTGCCACCTCCGCCCCGACTTGGGCCTCCTCAGGTTACTCCACATACGCATATTATTTCCCGACCCGCAGTGCATACAATCTGTGCTTGACCAACAACACCATCCACGTTTCCGCCATCATGCCCAATCCGAACACCAACCCCGATGCCACTTCCACGGCAAAGATTGTGTTTGTATGGAAGAACGACTTTTCAACAGGAGACCAACCTGGCGCAGTCATCTCCAACCTGACCGTATCAGAAGTCTCCTGCCCGCAGCCCATCAATCTGTCCGTTTCCAACATCAACATGACCTCGGCGGATGTGGCATGGACGGCTACCGGCAGCGAGTCGGACTGGACTTTGGAATACAAGGAGAGCTCCGGCACCAACTGGAATCCAATTCCGGTTACCGGCACGGCAAGTTATCAGCTCACCGGTCTTACCGCAGGCACGAGCTACGACCTGCGCGTGAAAGCAGACTGCGGTATGGGTGATGAGTCACTTTACACAACGGCCTCATTCAACACTCCTTTGTGCGATGTCACAAGCCAGTGCAACTACAATTTCAATCTGGTCGACACCTACGGAGACGGTTGGAATGGCGCTTCCCTGGACATCCAACAGAACGGTATTACCGTAGCCAACATTACGTTAGGTTCATCATACACCACAACAGAGAGTGTAACCTTGTGTGACAACGTATCCACCTCTTTGGTTTGGCATTCCGGTTCATACGACAGCGAGTGCAGTTTCTCCGTTGAAGATCCTGCAGGCAACGTTATTTTCGCCAGTTCCTCCACGCCTTCCGGCACAATGTACACTTTCACCACAGATTGTTCGGCAACTCCGCAAGGGCCATGCACAGCACCTTCCAACGTGGTTTCCAGCAACATCAGCCAGACCGGTGCCACTATCAGCTGGACGGCAGGCGGCGAGGAAACCCAATGGAATCTGCAATACAAATCCGCCAGCGATAATGATTGGAGCACCTCCATACAGACCAACAGCCCGAATTACACCATCGGCGGACTCACGGCAAACACCAGCTATCTGGTGCGTGTTCAGGCTATCTGTACGTCAGGAGCAAGTGACTGGTCCATGACCGCTTCCTTCACAACCTTGCAGGAGGGGCAAGAAACGTGCTATGCACCCACCGACTTGAATGTCAACATCATGTTAAGCGGCACCGAGGTCACACTTATCTGGAATCAACAAGGCACTCCCGACAACTGGACTGTTAGCTACAAGCAGACTTCCTCCAGTTCTTGGTCAACTGCAACCGCCACTACCACCTCGTACACCATCACCAATCTGGCATCCGGTACCGAGTATGAGGCATTCGTGGTGGCCAACTGCGGCGAGCAACACAGTGGTGAGTCCAACCATGTTACCTTCACCCCGACTGGCATCAATGATTATCTGTTGAACAGCACCACCCTTTATCCTAACCCGACCACTGGAGTATTCAGAATTGAGAATTCAGAACTGAGCATTGAGCATGTGGAGGTGTATGATGTCTATGGCAAACTGCTGACAAGCGTTGAGATCAACGACAATGTTGCTGAAATCGACGCATCCGGTTTTGCTTCCGGTGTTTACTTTGTCCGTGTCATCACCGAAAAGGGCATGGTGACCAAACGGATTGTGAAGAGGTAAGCAGTTGGCCGGTAGCATTTGGCTATTGGCAAAACGGAGACTTTCCAATTGGGAAGTCTCCGTTTTTTTTATCAGTTCCGGTCGCATGACAGGCCCCAAAGCTTGCTCAAATGGGCTTTGAAATTTGAGCGGATTCGGCGACCACATTCTTTTCTTGTGAAGTGTTGACCACCCGGTAACCGCCGGTCTTTTTGCTGCCAGTGTGCTTGATGAACCCTTGCTTTTTGAGTGCAAAAATGCAACGCTCGACGGTGCTTGACGAGAATTGGGTTTGGGCAGAGATGCCCGAGCATCTGCATCCTGGATGTTCCTGAATATATAAGAAAACTGCTTTTATCTTTTCTCCAGAGGGATGGCTGGGCTTTCTTGATTTCCGATGTGAGGTCATATTGTCAGTTTTGCGGCTTCTGACCCGCAGGCGACTGATAATCCGTTCAGCGATTTCTTCATTGTCGCTTTTCTCTATCATGAAAGCAAGAGGCTTTTCTTGCCAAGGCATTTTTTTCATGACAACCTCGTTTCCGTTGCACTTCTTGATGTACTGGTATGGGAGCAGCAACTGTTTGGAAATTCGGATAAAGTCCTTCTTCCCAAACAGCTGTTCAAGATGCTTCAAGGAGCCGGAACGGGAATAACGAGCATTTTCAACCGTGTAAATCCAAGTGTAGTTGCCGTCTTGCAAACAGTAGTAAATACTGTCTTTAGGGATGAGACGGAAGTCCTTATTGTCTATTATGTCAATCAATTGGGTGTCCTTGTAAACGACCCTAACTTCAGATTCTAATGCTTGCTGTAGCTGTTTTCTTTCCCTGAACATGAATGGGAAGAAATTAAAAGCAAGGTTACGACCAGCAATGAAAAGGAAACGTTTGGCAAAATAGTTCAAGAAACCAACAGCTTCAATTGTAGAAGCATTAAATTTCGAAATATATGGATAAGCAATCGCCAAATCCAGAAATGCAGTAATGAAGACTAAGGTGGCTAACAAAAACCAATAGAATATATGTGAGTTTTGTTCGTAAAAGTTCGGATACAGCAGGAAATAGTTCGCATACATAGACCCCAATAAGAGCAGACCTGCAATGATTTCCTTGGATGAACTGCCAGCATATGGTCGGAGAAATGCGTTCTGGGTAAAAAAATAGAGTAAAGCGACACAAAACAGGATATTCAATAAAACTTTTACAATCTTGTTCAAATCTTTCATCACAAAGTGTTTTAATATTCGGCAGCAAAATTAAACATTAATCTTAATCCCCCGCAAAAAAAACAGCCAAAATCATCGCAAAATTTTATTTATTCCATCATTTTTTTTATTTTACTGTTTTTTTTCTTATTATATTAATTACCAGTGTATTATAATTTGTATAAGTATATATTTTTGAGTATATAAACATATTTTTAAAATGATGGAGCATATTTCTAATGAGAAGGATATAATCTTATCAGAACCGATTGTATTTTTGTAAAAAAAATGATTAACAATATCAATCACAAAAAATCAATTACAATGAAAAAAGTATTGACATTGACACTTTTCGCAGCAATCTTGTTTGGTTCATGTGAAAAAGAGGGTAAACAGACGACATCACAGGAAATTTCTCGCAATCGCGTGATAGTTCTTCCTTCTGACGGCAAGGCAGGGAATTCGACAATCCTTCTGGTGAATCTTGGACATGACGGAAAGACTTGTAAAGGATGTATTTGGGATGGGGGAAGGCTAATTCATGAGAATTGCATGGGTGACGGAAACTATTGTGCGAAGACCGCCGCTGTCCAATTGCAGCAGATTGGCTCAGAAATTTTCGCCACCACAACGGACACGTTTGATTTGACTTCTGAGGACTTCTTTCTCATGCCGGACCGTTCATTGAGCTATACGGGCGAAAAGGGCAGCTCTGTTTTCTTGAACATTCCTGAGCAGCTGGTCTATCGTGACACCGCCACCCTGCAGTTCACCTTCACGGGACTCTTCTTCAGCGAAACGGCGGCATACAGCAACAATTAGTAATTGTATAAACAGTTATGAGACCTTACCCACAACCCAATATCATAGCCAGCCTCTATTGGTCTGGCAAAAACAACTTCAATGGATGATGCTCCGCTATGGTGTGCAGCAGGCCGGTAGCGGAGCAGGAATTAAAGGTGCCCATGCAGGGGCATCGCATTGATGTTTAAGGAACCATTAGCGATGTTCCCCTGCCACCAAGCACCTCAGGTCGCATATATTGTGATGTTTGTCACGCAATGGCACAGGAAATCCGACGGCAAAAATAATGTTTTTTTGCGATAGGGTGACAAAAAATATATTGATAACGGACAAAATGATAATACAATGAAAAAATTAATTTATTTAGCATTAATAGCTGTATTTTTAGGAATATTCTATACTGGTTGCGAGAAAGAGACTACAGACCTGGTTGTTTTAAATCAATCAAACGAGAAAACCTCTGACATTCTCTTTTCCAAAGGACACATATATGTTTGGGTTTACGGTAAAGGATATGTTCATACAGGTTATTACATGAGGACTTATCGGAAAACCGGACTACAAGCATGGATATTTGGTCCTGATTGTTATGGATTTTCTGGCAATTGTTTACCTGAGGTTGTCATCAAAAGCAAAATACACAACACGGATGGCAACGAAAACATGATTTCAAATGAAATCGTTTACTTACTTGAAGATGAAATGGTTCACCATGTAAATGAATCATACTCCCAACCGCTGCTTTCAATATTGGATTCAGATTGGAGGATACAATATGATTTCCTATCTGCTTTTTCCGAACAATGTGAAAACATCCCCCCTACACTCCTTAATGATTTTTCTAATGGGATTTTGGCTATAAAGAAATTCCCGGAAGGAATCCACATTGTTAATCGTGATGCGACCCAATACGATGACATTAATAACTATGACTGGTAAATGCCCCTTCCACATGAAAAGGTTTACAATTATATTTTTATTTTCACTGTTGGCTTCATGCAAGCCAACAGTGTCATTTGATTTTGTCAAAGAGGTCGTTTTCACTCGAGAGAACGGAACCAATGATTATTTCTATTGCCAATGTAGCGATTCTTTGTTTATAGGCAATCCGTATCACTCCAAAACAATCTATATTCATGACTTAAGCAGTGGAAAAATTCTGAATCAACTGAAAATACCTGTGGATCAGGACATACGGTGTTTTCACTATGATTCAGACTCATCCATCTATTTCTTCCCATTTTATTCAACAAAATTATTAAGATACAACAAAGTTCGGAATAAGATGGACACCATAATTGATTTGTCCATTAACACACTCTCAACCCTCAAACGCAATGGAATAGATTTTGGCCAGTCAGTAGAATTCATAGCCGGTCCTGCATCCCCCCTTATCATTAAGCCACCCCATTACTACATTTCCAACACAATTAACCCCCAAGATGATAGAAATGGACAAATACCACTTTTGCATTTTATTGTCAATAAAGACTCCATGATAACGGATAACAGCATAGGACGATTCCCGGACAATTATTACGAAGACGAAAAGACCATATTCCCTTTCAACATAGCTATTACTTATACCATCAACAGCAGGGATCAAATTGTTGTCTCACACCTCGCCGACCATAATTTATATATCTATGATTTGGATGGCACAGAAACCATAAAGAGATGCAAGAGTAAGCATATCAAAAAACTCCCTGACAGAATAGCTGTGTCTGAAATGGACAACGAACATTTAATCCAAAAACGGAATTCCATGAAAACCTATCTTGGCATTATCTTTGACCCATATCGTAATTGTTACTACAGATTTGTCAGGTTATCAGATGCGGAAAAAGGGCACGACATGTTAAATAGTTTTTCCATTATGATATTGGACAATGGCTTCAACATCATAGGTGAACAAATGTTCAAGAACACTCCATATATTTGCATAGGGGCTCATGTTATTCCTGACGGGTTGATGTTAAAGAAAACGGATGATTTTTCCGGGAACACCAAGTATGGCCTTTTTAAAATCAAAGAAAAATGAAAAGATTATTGTCTGCTCTCATAATATCATCGTGGGTGCTTCTCGGTTGCCAGCAACATAGCAACCAATCTTTCAGCTATTACAATAGTTATTTTGACTTTAACAATGATTCTTCCAAGATCATCATTTACACTTTCTACCCTCAAGGATGCGCATCCTGCAATAAAAGTTTTATTGCAGACATAAAAGACAAGCAGATAAGGGAGAACGAGTATTTTCTTCTGGTTTCTCGCTATCCTTTTTGCGAGAGTCAGAGGGAACTAACTCTTTTTTTTAAAGAAAAATTCAAAGACCGATTTGCCATAGACAGTACTGACAATTATCTGAACTATAAAA
>CAJODA010000022.1 GCA_905233745.1 uncultured Bacteroidales bacterium | reverse complement strand
TTCGGAAACGGCAGGCAAAACACCATCCATACCGAAGACGATGAAATCGCCGTCAGCGATGTATGCGGGGTTATCTTCGTTGTTTCCCGTCTGTAGGGGCGAATAATTATTCGCCCCTGCCATACCGATAATTATCTGATTATCGGCATAATATGTCTGTTTTTGGTTCAGCCCTACCGAGTCATCCCTGCCAAGACCCGCGATGGAGGTGCTGTAGTCAGGATAATGGGTGTAGTCCCATATCACGTTGCGGCGGCTGTCCAGATAGTCGGTCTGCGCGAGGGTCACGCCGTATTTCACCGCCAAGTAGCTGATCCACTGGATGACAGCGGTGTCGCTGATCCGGCGGTCAAAGTACATGGCCTCGGCGATGCGCCCGTACAGCGGCAGCGAGTCCGCCGTGCAGAGGCTGAGCGTGGGGGCGCATACCTCGGGTGTCCGCCACGACTGGGCGAGGTAGTTGATGACGGGCTTCAGACGGTTGGCCGTGTCGTAGGTGATCTGGCCGTTGTCGTTGAGGATGCGCTGTGTGGTCTGCCCGATGCGCTTGGCGGTGTCCAACTGCATCTGCCACAGGGCGTTCTCGTTGGCCGTGTCGTAGGTCTCATACACCACAATCACGTCCGACTGCCGGGAGTCGTTGATACCTAACGGCAGTGTGAAGGTCTCCGTTCCGCCAACCTCGAAGCATTTGTTGAAGTTCATGCGGGAGAACGCGGCGGGCATGGAGCCCGCAGACGACGTGGCGTCCAGCCCGTTGCCGGACACATCCTTCCACGATGGTGCGCCAAGTGTCGCGCTGTCGGCGCGCAGCCACGCGGTGGGATGTTGGATTTGGGACTGGGCAGTGCTGACAATCGCCAGGAATATGATGGCGGATAGAAATATTATTCGGTTCATGCGTTTGATTTTTTGAGCTACAAAAATACAATAATTTTCATACGATGACATTTTTTTTTCAGAATCGGATTGTGTTTGCAGCCAGGATTCTTTTTGCGTCCGACACATGTGTATAGCGTTCTGTCATGGATAGGGAATGGTGGCCCGCAAGATCTCTGACGTATTTTGGCGGCATCCCGGAATCAAGCATCTCTGTTATGCCCGTGTCCTTGAGGGAATAGAAGTGATAGGACGAGGGCATGGAGAGCCTTTCCAACATCTTGTGCCAGACATCAAACAGGTTTTTTGTCGTGTAAAGCCTCAATCCGGGCATGAAGTCTTTGGAAAACAAATATGTCTCGGGCGTTGTTCCCTCTTGGATATGCAAGTTCCGGATGTGTTTCAGCACTTCATGGGAGAGTGCGATGATCCGCTCATCATGGTTCTTGGACACTTCCGGCGGGATGCGCAGAAGTCCCTCGTCAAGGTCCACATCGCACATCCTGAGCATGAGAATCTCCTTGGGGCGGACAAGGTGCTTGAAGCACAGTCGCATCATGGCGACGTATCCGGTCATGCCTCTCTTCTGGAAATAATTCAGGATTCTTCTGCGGTCATGTTTCGGGATGGTTGTCCTGTGCTTTTTCTCCCTCCTCATCCCCTTGAACGGTTCAAAAGGGTTTGATGGCAGAAGCCCGTCGTTGGCAAACGACTTGAACATGGACTTCAGGAACTGGAGCATGTTGTTGTAGGAATAGGCGCTCCTCCCGCTTGCCCCGTATTCAGCCAGCAGCTCGGAAGCCTGCTTGGACGTGAACCTGCCGCACAGCCAGTTGGAGATCCCCGTCTTTTCGCACCAGGAGATGAAGAAGGTGAGTTTGGATTTGTAGCCTCTGGAGGAGTCTTTGCGCAGCCCATCCTGCTTTGCCCTATAGAATTCCTTGGCCGCTTGTGTTATGGTCAGCGGCCTCTTGCAAGTGCCCTCTTCCCCTGTCAACGGATTCCAGCCTTCATAAAGTCTGATATTGGTCTCCGCGCAGAGCCGGTGTGCGTGGCGCATCCGGTCTCGGATGTTTTTTATCCGGTTGCACCTGATACGGATGCGTTTGAACTTGCCGCTGACAGGGTCTATAACGTGAAAACTCACATATACCTCTTTTTTGCCCGCCACTTGTGCAGGGATGAAGTCGATGAATGGTGTTGCCATAATGATGAATGATTTGGTGAATGTAAATGGATATATTGTTAAAGTGATGTATGTTTCATTTTTGTTGTAATAATAAACATTATTGTTTAAAACATATTTATGATGGCGTCCCAATTCAAGTGCCTCAGGCACAATCTTGGCGCAGAAATGGCGCATTATCACACCGGTGGAACTTCCTACAACGTGGGGTTACGGACATTTTCGGATGAAACACCGCGGCGCAAAAATGGCCGTTTCGAGATATTTGAAAAAAATATTATCTTTGCCTCGCTTTGTCACTTGTTATGAATCAGTCTTTTACACATACGACAACCAACCTGTTTCTTTCGTTTGCTGAGACTTTCACCTTCTCCGCAAAAGAAAAGGACGTGGAAACCGGCTTTTCCTACTTTGGCTCAAGGTATTACTGCAGCGATTTGAGCATCTGGTTGAGCGTGGACCCGATGAGAGACAAATATCCCTCTATGAGTCCGTATGTGTATTGCGCGAATAACCCTGTGAAATTGGTGGACCCGAATGGGGAAGAAGTTTTCATTTACGGAAATAGCGATGACAAAAATACAATCGTCAATAGTTTGAATCAGCATTTTGAAAACATTACCATAGGCTATGATAAAAAAAGTGGAAAATTGTGTATAGAAGAAGGCATAGCACAAACGGCAGATGAAATAGCTTTTGCCGATGCACTATCTGACGCAAAAATTGAAGTCAATATTCAAATAGGTTCTTCTTCCTTCTTGGATTATAAAAACAGCAATGGTGAATCTCTTGAAGTAGATGGGGCAGGTGCTTTTTTAGGAAATGAGATTTTCTATGATGGTAAGGGACGAGATCAGAACAATATTGATAAAGTAAGAACTCTTCAGTATATCAGTATGGATGGTTTAAATGAATTTTATGATAAGAATGATTGGGGAGCCCTTATTAATCACGAAATTACCGAATCATATCAAGGAGGTCGAATTTCATATAGTGAAAACACACCTGGAAAATCTGCTCAAGGTGTAATAAACAAGGATATATACAACAGGGCACATAATGCTGCAACTCCGCAACCTATGCCAAAGAAATATAGATAATGAAAAAGCATATATTGATCTGTTATTTTTTCATTTTGTGTGGTTATACGAATGGCCAAAACATTCCTAATACCGACTCCTTAATTCACTATGTAGAAATAAACACCAACGATACCATATTTGACAAGCAAGCTTGGATAAATTTCAATCTCACACAATTTTCCGATAAACTTACAACAGAGCTCCAACAGAATTTCAACCATTCAACCCCTTTTATTGTGACAAGAATACAGGATCATCATAAATATTATGCTATTGATATCATAGATACTTCACATCAATACAAATACACTATTGTTTCCATCAAAAACAACTGTTGTCAGAGATGGGGAGAAATAATCAAAGTGAATGAGACTTATTATCTTACTATCAAAAATATAACTAATTATTCAGGTCTTATAGGAGTCTCTGAAATACCTTATGACGTAAACTTTAGATATCATGGTAAAAAAATACGATACAGGTCTGAAGACATTCAAAACGGACCGCCCGTAATTACAGAAGATATAATGGGAATTTATATATGTCATTGATAACACCAAACTAAACGTATAAACATTCTTTTTTATACAGTCAATTGAATTGACCATATTCGAATTTGTAGCTTTGCCGCATGAAGCTGCAAATATCCCCTTTCCTTGTTATGTGCTATTTCAGGTTCCCCGTCGCACACCTGAAGGCGTGCGGGGGACAGTGTAGGGTGGTCTCTCTGCTACCGGGCTTGGCAGACCTAAAGGCCTGCGGCTAGGTCAAAAAAACTTCTCATTAAGAAAAATTGCTATCTTTGCCTCGCTTTGTCACTTGTTATGAATCAGTCTTTTACACATACGACAACCAACATGTGTCTTTCTTTTGCTAAGACTTTCACCTTCTCCGCAAAGGAAAAGGACTCCGAAACCGGCTTTTCCTACTTTGGCTCAAGGTATTACTGCAGCGATTTGAGCATCTGGCTAAGTGTCGATCCGATGGCCTCGAAATATCCTCATCAATCAAACTATGTTTATTGTAGCAATAACCCTATAAAAGTCATTGATCCTAATGGGAAAGATGAGTGGGATTTGGAAAAGGATGGGACTTTGAGTCAAAGAGCAAATGGAAGAACAGATGTGGATATTGTACATGCTAAAGATAAGGACGGTAACGATGTTGAAAGATACTATAAAGCTGGTTCTATTAACTTCAACGCTCAGTGTGAGGAAAGATATGACAGCCAAGTTGGATGGTTCACATCTGATATAATGGAATTCAATGATAGTGAAACAGCCACAGACTTTTTTGAGTTCGCCGCAAATAATTCTGACGTTGAGTGGGGTTTAAAAATTTCGCCTGACAAAAGCATTGTGGGGACATGTCATGATCCGACTTTTGTGTCCATTAAAGAGCCTAAAAATATGACTGAGGATATTCATAGTCATCCTGATAATCCCAATAGTTTTATAGGATCCGATAACAATAGAGCAATGAATTCTTATAATGTCGGGGTTACTTTTAAAGTGTATGAGTCGGGTAAACGATCATACGCGACATATAATCCTAATTCTTACAAGTTGGATGGAACAAGAGAGATGTCTAAGAATTTAGAAAAAAGCATTACCCTTTTGAAAATTTTAGCAAGGTAATTATGCGTGAATATATATTAAAATCCACCATCAAAAAAATCATAATAGGTCTTCTTGTCATTACCTGCGGTTTCACTTCGTGTGCAATGGAGATTGATACGTTTAAAATTCTGCAATATAGAATTAAAAATCACCAACTAAAAAAGTGTTTGTCCGACATTGCAGAAGAAGAAAGCAGTAAACTCTATCAACAAGTTGGTTTAGTGGTTGTGAATTATTCTCAAGGAGCGGAAGAATATTTGATGGTCGGATGCTATTTATTATCCTGGCTGCAATTTTACAGTTTACTTTGGGAAGTTAAGGATAATGACTTCATTGGTTGCTCGTATTTGAATAATGGTATTTGTTTCCTTTTTGGTAATGAGATGAAACAATATCTTTCTGATACCATCGGAATGGTTAGCTTAGTCGATAGGAATAATTTTTTCAAGCCATTGCTTGGAAGTGAAACAGATTTTCAGGAATGGAAGAAACAGTTTTTTCAAGGAGAGCTTCATGTAGACCCTCCTGTTTGGATTTTCAGAAAACAAAAGAGAAAGTTTGTACTTATAGATAACAATGATTATGATTATAATCCAACAGCACCGTATCTTCACTCACGAAAAACAAACGAATGATTAAACAGAAAGAGTTAAAACAACCTGTTTTTTTATTACGCAATGGCAAGAGAAATATTTATTATTAACATTTTTGCTTTCTTTCTTTGTGTTGGTCAATTACAAGCTCAAAGTTTTTGGCATACATTAGAGAGCGAAATTGGTCTTTGCGAAGTGGATTCCATCAGTGTCGCCAACCAGCAATATTACCAGTTGCTGGACACTATAGAGCATTACTGGGATGAATGTGAAATTGATAGAAATCCTTGCTATGCCGTCATATATGTTTCCGACACAAACCGCGTCAAGGTTGTCGTACAGCAATTGGTGGAGATCTGGTCTTTGGTGATAAAATGCTATCAGAACAAGATTTATGGTGGATTTTGCTATCAGAATCATCCTTATTTTGTGTTAACGGCTGACAGTTCATTGATTAATCAAGACGCTTTGCAGAAATCAACGACAACATTTACACCCCCATTATTTTCGTCTCAAATATATGACAGTTTGACATTGAACAGAAACTTTCTTATTAGGGAAGAGAACAATAAGCCAATCTTTACTTATCCTCCAACACCGTTTGACTTTGAAAGAGAGGAAGAAAGATACGAAAATCTTGAGCTGGAGTTGATTTTCGATGAACATAATATTATTTGCATGGAATTGGAAAGTTGTAAAACGAAATCCAGAAAAGAATAATCATCATAAATTCTCTGCCGTCTTTCTAAAAAATGAAGCTGTCCTCCCCCTTTCCTTGTTATGTGCTATTTCAGGTTTCCCGTCGCACACCTGAAGGCGTGCGGGGGATTTTGTGTGGGGGTGGTCTCGCTGCTACCGGGCTTGGCAGACCCAAATGAAAAATATGCTATAATTTGTATATCTTTGCAGCGATTTTAGAAAAAACCGTTAATGGCAAGAAAATTCAACAGTGATGATTTTTCGGACGACCAGACTTTTGAGAGAAAGCCGCGCACTGAGAGTCGCCCAAAGCGCCGCTTCAACAACGATGAAGCGGGCAGTTCAAAACCCAAACGTTCGTTCAAGGACAAGCCTTATAAACCCAAACGCAGTTTTGATGACGACGGGGAAAACTTTTCCCGTGGCAAACGCAGTTTCAAGAAAACCGGCTACGACAACGACCGCCCAAAACGCCGTTTCAACGACAAAGACGAGCGTCCGAGACGCTCGTTCCGCGACCGCAAGGAGGACGACCGTCCGCGCAAACGCAACGTGACGGCCGAGTCGGAGATTCTGACCGAGATCGTGGCCCGGCGCAAACGCGAGGGACGGCAGACTCCCCGCTCGCAGAAAATCCTCTCCCTCGAATTTGAGGAACAGCACGGCCCAATCCGCTTGAACAAGTACATCGCCAACGCGGGCATCTGCTCACGCCGCGATGCGGACGTGCTTATCGCCTCCGGAGCCATCACCGTGAACGGCGAAGTGGTGACCGAGATGGGCCACAAGGTACTGCCCACCGATGAGGTGCGCTATGGCGACCGCGTGCTCCAACGCGAGAAACCTGTCTATGTGCTCCTCAACAAACCCAAAGACTACATCACCACCACCGACGACGAACGCGACCGTGCCAACGTGATGGAGCTGGTGCGCGACGCCTGCCCGGAACGCATCTACCCTGTGGGACGCCTCGACCGCGACACCACCGGCCTGCTGCTCTTCACCAACGACGGCGACCTAACCAAGAAACTGACCCACCCGAGCACTCAAATTGAGAAAACCTATTTTGTTGAAGTGGATAAACCCTTTGCCTCCATCGACATGGCCGCACTGCGTAACGGGCTAGAGCTCTCCGACGGAGTTATCATTCCCGATGACGTACAGTATGTAGATGGCTCCGAATCCAAAAAAGAGATCGGCATCACCATCCACTCCGGCAAGAACCGCATCATCCGCCGTATGTTCGATTTCCTCGGCTACGATGTGGTGAAACTCGACCGCGTAATCTTCGCCGGCCTTACCAAAAAAGACCTGCCTAGAGGCATGTGGCGCTTCCTCACCAAAAAAGAGGTGGCGTTTCTGAAAATGATTTCCAAAAAAGAGAAACAGGAAGAATAGGTAAAAGGGGTACATGGGGTACAAGAGGTGAAGGAGGTACATGGGGTGAATGAGGTACATGAGGTACAAGGGGTGCATGGGATAAGAACAGTCTCCGGTCTCCAGTCTTCAGTCTCTAGTCTTAATTCATAAAATTATGGTAGAAATAATGTCTCCGGCCGGCTCGTACGAGTCTCTGAGGGCGGCGATTCAAGCCGGCGCAGGGTCCGTGTATTTTGGCGTGGGCGTGCTGAACATGCGCTCGCGCTCCGCAGCCAATTTCACACTGGAAGACCTGCAGCAAATCACGGACATTTGCCACGAGCATCAGGTAAACACCTACCTGACCGTCAACACAATCGTGTATAACGATGAGATTGAAACAGCTCACGAGTTGCTGGAGGCAGCCAAAAGATGTCAAGTCACCGCCATCATCGCCTCTGATATGGCGGTTATCCAGTATGCCCGGCAACTCGGATTGGAGATTCATCTTTCCACACAGTGCAACGTCACCAATGTGGAGGCGGTGCGCTATTACGCCCAGTTTGCCGATGTGGTGGTGCTGGGTCGCGAGTGTACGCTGAAACAGATTGCAGACATCTGCCAGGCCATTAAGGAACAGAATATTACCGGTCCGAAAGGCGAGTTGATGAAGATCGAGATTTTCGTGCATGGCGCTCTATGTATGGCCGTGTCCGGAAGATGCTACCTCAGCCTGGACAACTACAACTTCTCCTCCAATCGGGGAGCTTGCAACCAACCTTGCCGCAGGGCTTATAGAATCATCGACGAGGAGAATGAAATCGAACTGCAGGTTGAAAACCCCTACATCTTGTCTCCAAAAGATTTGTGCACTATCGGATTTTTGGACAAGATCATCAAGTCCGGTGTCTCTATCCTTAAAATCGAGGGACGCGGAAGATCTCCTGAATATGTCAAAGTGGTGACGGAATGCTATCACGAAGCACTTCGCGCCATAGAAGACGGTTCCTTCTCCCAAGAGAAAACCGAGCAATGGATGACTCGCTTGCGCAGTGTCTATAACCGCGACTTCTGGGGCGGCTACTACCTCGGTCGCACCATCGGCGAATGGTCTAAACGCTATGGATCACAAGCTACCCGATACAAACAGAGAATCGGCAAAATCACGAACTATTTCTCCAAACTCTCCGTTGCCGAAATCTGCGTTGAGGAAAACTCCCTTTCCGTTGGTGACGATATTCTTATCATCGGATCCACCACAGGTGTTTACGAAGACCATCTGTCAGAAATCCGTCTGGATTTGAAACCGGTTGAGAAGGTGGAAAAAGGTGCTCTTTGCTCCATTCCCGTCAAGAGTCTTGTACGCCGCGGCGACCAGATTTTCAAATGGATTACCGTAGAAGAGGAATTTTAGAATTATCTCACCAATCTCATCCCCTTGATCTACAAGGGACGTTGCGGTTATCCGCCGGTTGTCTATACAAATGTGAATTGAATGGGTTTTATTAAATAAAATTAAATGTTATGAAAAAATTGAAAATCGTCAAAGCAGAATACCAGCGCATAGGATATGATGAGGGAGATATTGAAAAGTTGGAATTTGTAGAACTGGAAGCTGAATACAATGAAAACGGGCAAATCCTCAGGGAAGAACGATTCGATCCTGATGGAAGCTTGAACACCCTAACCATCAACCAATACAACGAACATGGTCTGCTATGCCAAACAGAGCAATATGATCAGGATGACATTTTGCTGCAAAAGTCTGTCAACACCTTCAACGACAAAGGACTGATGACAAAGCAGAGCAACTTTTTCGGCGAAGAGGATATTGAGTATGCAACTCATTACATATATGACGAGGCCGGAAACCTGCTCCGACAGGAGATGTTTGACGATGGTAAGCTGGATTATGTGGAACGCGAAATGGAATATCGGGAAGGTCGTTTGGTTAAAGAGACCGAGAACGACGATTACGGCAAAACCATGAATGTCCACACTTATGAATATAATGATAAAGGATTGTTGGTAAAACACATACGTAACGAGGTGCAAAACAAGGACCGCCGGACGTATGAGTTCTCTTACGATGAGAAAAACAACCTCATTAAAGAGTTGATATATGATTACAACGACCTGTTAATCTCCAAAACTTACCGGAAATACAACGAAAACAACCAGCTTGTGGAAACAGAAACGGAAGATTTGGACAGCTATCGAAAAATCACATTGGAGTATGAAGGCAGTCTGGTCGTCAAAAACTCCCTCCTCAACAAGGAAGGGGATCTGATAGGCTGGGCCGAATATACGTATGATGAGCATGGAAAAGAAAATTCCGCCAAAGAGTTTATTCAAGATGAAGTGAAACCTTCCCATTTCAGAATGTTGCGGGAAACATTTTACAACAGAAGCTAACGCTTTCACCCTTTTATCCTTCTTCTCCTCATTTTTTTTATCTTTGCGCCTTTAAATTTTTGAACCGATGTTACAGATACAACTATTAAGAGAAAATCCGCAAGAAGTAATTGACAGACTGAAAATCAAGAATTTCGATGCCACAGAATTGGTAAACGAAATCCGTCAGTTGGATACCGATAACCGTACTCTAAAGAAGAATTTGGACGACAACCTGATGGAGCAAAACCAGGGAGCCAAGAAAATCGGTCAGCTCTTCAAAGAGGGAAAACGCGAGGAAGCCGAAGGATTGAAAGCACGCATGGCTGAGCTGAAAGAAGCAGAAAAGGCCGGGCGGGCGCAATTGCAAGAACAAGAAACCTTGCTACAGAACAAGATGGTGCTGCTCCCCAACCTGCCCAGTCCAGCCGTTGCCCCAGGTAAAGGTGCTGAAGACAATGAGATTGTCTATACAGAAGGTGACGCCTCCAATTTCGACTACGAGGCCATGCCCCATTGGGATCTGGTCAAAAAGTACGACATCATCGATTTCGAACTTGGCAATAAGATAACGGGTGCCGGGTTCCCGGTATACAAGGGAAAAGGAGCTCGCATGCAACGTGCGTTGATCGACTTCTTCCTGGACAGCGCCGTAGCTGCCGGCTTTACAGAAATACAACCGCCCTACATGGTGAACGAGGACTCTGCTTACGGCACCGGTCAGCTTCCCGACAAAGAGGGCCAGATGTACCATTGCCAGGTGGACAATTTCTACCTCATCCCCACCGCTGAGGTACCTGTCACCAACATCTACCGCGATGTTATACTCAAAGAGAGCGATTTTCCAATGAAGAACTGTGCCTATTCTGCCTGCTTCCGTCGTGAGGCCGGTTCATACGGCAAAGATGTGCGCGGCCTGAACCGTCTGCACCAGTTCGACAAAATCGAAATTGTGGTCATTGAGCATCCCGACCGTTCTTACGAGACCCTGGAAAAGATGACCAACTATGCCAAAGGTTTGCTCACCAAGCTGGGTCTGCCCTTCCGCGTGCTCCGCCTCTGCGGTGGCGACATCAGCTTTACCTCCGCGCTTACCTATGATCTGGAAGTTTACTCTAAGGCACAGCAGAAGTGGCTGGAAGTCAGCTCTGTATCCAATTTTGAATCCTATCAGGCCAACCGTTTGAAACTGAGATTCAAAGATTCTACCGGCAAGACACGTCTCGCGCACACCCTCAACGGTAGCGCCCTCGCTCTCCCGCGCGTGCTTGCTGCCATCCTCGAAAACTACCAGACTGACAAAGGCATCATCGTTCCTGAGGTGCTCCGCCCATACACCCATTTCGATATTATAGACTAATCCGCCCAATGAAAAAAGTACTCCTCCTCCTGCTGCTTGTCTGCTCGCTCGGGGCCGTGTGCGCCCAACAGAGCGACGATGAGAAATTGGCAATGCAGTATTACAAGGATAAAGAGTACGACAAAGCCATCGAACTGTTCGAGAAAATTCACGCAAAAAAACCCTCTTCCTACATCTACTATTATTACTATTCTTCCCTGTTGGAGCTGGAACGGTATTCGGATGCGGAGAAGATGGTGAAAAAACAGGTGAAGAACTTCCCGAATGTGCAACGTTACAAGGTGGACCTGGGATATGTGTATGAACGTTCCGGCGACCCCGCCAAAGCAGAAAAGACCTATCAGGAAATTCTCAAAAACCTCCAGGCTAAGGAGTATGCCGTACAAGAACTGTACAGCGCTTTTTACTCCAGAACGAAAGTGGATTATGCCATAGAGGCTATCCAAAAGGGACGCCGACTGCTGAACAACCCCACCCTGCTCTCCAGGGAACTCATCAATCTCTATCAGTATCAAAGGCAGACGGATAAAGTGGTGGACGAGGTGCTTTTCTTGGTGAAGGATGATGATCCCAAGCATCTGGAACAGGCCCAGACAGCCATCCAAAACCTGCTTCAAGATGATGAAGACAACCAGAAGTACAACACCGTCAAAGTCAGCCTTCAAAAAATCTCCCAGAAGAATCCCGGCAACCTAAGTTACCTCACCCTGCTCTATTGGATCAACCAATTGCATAAAGAGTACGGGGAGGCACTCGTATTGGCCAAGGCCATAGATAAAAGGACCAAAACCGAAGGCATAAAAGTGTATGAGCTGGCATGTCTGGCCGCTGACAACCGTGATTTCACCACCTCTATTGAAGCACTGGAATATATCATTGCAAAGGGGGAAAGTACGCACAACTATGTTTTCGCCAAAATGAAAATTTTGGATGTGCGGTATCAACAACTCATATCCACCTCCCCTATCAAGATGGTGGATGCACTGAATCTGGAACAGGATTTCAAAAAGGTGATAGAGGAAAACGGTCTGCACTCCGGCACAATGGACTGGATTCGGAAATATGCCCATCTGTTGGCTTTTTATGTGAACAAGCCCCAAGAGGCAATTGACCTGCTGAATCAGGCGATGAACAACACCCGTGACGCGAAAGAGAAAAATCAATATAAAATCGATCTCGCTGACGTGCAACTTTACATGGGCAATGTGTGGGATGCCACTTTGAATTACTCGCAGGTGGATAAAGATATGCCCAATGACGCCTTGGGCAATGAGGCCAAATTCAAAAACGCCAAACTCTCTTTCTACATCGGCGAATTTGAATGGGCTAAAAGCCAACTGGACGTGCTGAGCGCCGCCACCTCCAAACTGGTTGCCAATGACGCCATCTACTTTTCCTTGCTTATTTCGGACAATCAGGAAGAAGAAGATGAAGAGGAGGATGAGGACACCACTTACTTGCTCTTCAACAACCCTTCCACAAATCTGCCCCTCAAAAAATACGCCGAAGCTGACTTTCTGATTTTCCAAAACAAAGACGACCAGGCTTTGGTGAAACTGGATTCGGTCATCATACTCTCTCCTCTCGGCACATTAGTGGATGATGCCCTGTATCAAAAGGCGCTCATTTTAATCAAACAGAAAAGGTATCTGGAAGCTGAAGTCCTCCTGAAAAAAATTGAAGACAGCCATGGTGAGGAGTTGTTGGCAGACGATGCCGTTTTCAAACTGGCGGAACTTTACGAATACTATCTGAAAGATATTCCGAAAGCCATGGAGTATTATCTGAAAGTCATCCAAAACTACAGCAGCAGCCTGTATGTGGTAGAGGCTCGAAAACACTATCGCGCGCTCCGGGGGGACACCATTGAATAAACTATGCACAACGACAATGTCAGGGCAAAAAAAAGGCTAGGGCAGCATTTCCTTAAGAACGAAGATATCGCCCGCCGCATCGCCGAAGCGGTGCGCACCCCCAATGCACACGTACTCGAAATCGGACCAGGCATGGGTGTTCTAACCCAATTTCTCCTCCAACAACCCTTTGCCGACCTGTCGGTCGTTGAACTGGACGAGGAATCCGTAGCGTACCTGCAACAACATTTTCCGCAATTGGGCGACAACCTCATCGCCAGCGATTTCCTGCGCATGAACCTGCCCGACCGGTATAACGACAACTTTGTCATCGTCGGCAATTTCCCCTATAACATATCTTCCCAAATCCTTTTTAAAGTTCTGGAACACAAAGACAAAGCCATAGAGGTGGTAGGCATGTTCCAAAAAGAGGTGGCGGAACGGGTCACCGCCCAAGCCGGAAAGAAGCAATACGGCATTTTGAGTGTGCTGCTAGGTGCTTTCTACGACACCGAATATCTTTTCACTGTTCACGAAAACGAATTCAACCCTCCGCCGCAAGTGAAATCCGCTGTCATCCGGCTCACCCGCAATTTTGACAAAAAATTGCATTGCAATGAAGAGACTTTTAAACTTGTGGTTAAAACCGCTTTCAATTACCGCCGCAAGACCCTGCGGAATGCCCTGCAATCCCTGCCTTTCCCATCCGAACTTACCGCTTCTGATCCCCTTTTCTCCAAACGCGCAGAGCAACTAACCATACAGGATTATGAATATCTTTGCCAATTATTAACTAACAATCAATAACCCCATGTAGAGACGCGGCATTGCCACTTCTCTACAATCACAACCATTTTTACCTTTACCCTTATGAAAAAAATAATGTATATCAGCGTTTTATTGTGTATTATGACCTGTTGTCAATCCCCGAAAAAGATGGTATCCGTTGACAAGACCACTGATGCGGTGGAACTGAAAGTGGGGCAATCTTGCGAAATCGAATTCCGCACCAATGCTTCTACGGGTTTCTGGTGGCAACTCGTCAATTCCGAAGAGATAACCGTTGTGACACCCGAATCCAAACGCTATGAAAGCAACGCTCCGGAAGGAATGGTGGGTGCCTCCTCCGATCTTTTTTGGAAGTTCACAGCCAAGGAAAAGGGTACCCAAACCCTCAAATTTGTCTATGCCCGTCAAAACATCAACGAACCGAACAGAACCCGGGAGGTAAAGGTTACCGTCAAATAATGACGACCACCCGCATATATGTGGCCATCCCGGCCATGGATGAACTGCAGGACTTGCCACTGACCCTTCAGGATTTGCTCAGCCAGCAGGTTCGCATCCCGTTTGAAGTCTATATTTGTGTTAACCAGCCGGAGGAATACTGGCAGGACGCTGAAAAAAGGGCTGTATGCGAGCGCAATCAGGCATTATTGTCTTTTTTGCAGAATTTTCAAGGCCTGCATTTGACAATTATGGATTACGCCTCGCCGGGAAGAGGGTGGCGTGGAAAGAACTTTGGCGTCGGTTGGGCCCGGAAGGTCATGTTTGATGAGATTTTGACACATGCCGGCGCGGATGACATGATTGTAAGCCTGGACGCTGACACGCGCATCAGGCCGGGTTATTTGCAGTCCGTCGCGGACAATTTCGCGGCTCATCCCGAATTTCCGGCCATTGCTGTTCCCTACTACCATCCGCTCACGGGTGATGAACTGCGCGACAGAGCGATACTGCGCTATGAGTTTTACATGCGCAATTACGCCATCAACCTTTTGCGGATCGGAAGTCCATACGGGTTTACCGCAATTGGTTCAGCAATAGCTCTGCGGGCAGAGGCTTTGCGCAAAATCGGAGGCATCACCCCACTGAAGAGTGGCGAAGACTTCTACCTCATGCAGAAAATGCGCAAGATGTCGGAAATCAGCCTTTATAACGAAGAATTTGTCTATCCCGCCGCCCGCTTCTCCTCCCGCGTGGCTTTCGGCACCGGTCCCGCCATGTTGAAGGGTAGCGCCGGCAACTGGGAAAGCTATCCGATCTATTCCCAATCCCTCTTCGCCCCGATTGCCGAGACTTATCGCCTGCTTCCCGAACTCTATCACGAAGACCTGCACACCGACTTTCTGGATTTCCTGCAGACGGGCGCTAACGACTGCAACTCGCCTTGGCAACCCTTGCGACGCAATGCGAAAGACCTGCCCCATTTCATCCAGGCTTTTCATGAAAAGGCCGACGGTTTGCGTCTGCTCCAATTCGTGCGCCGGCAGCACCATACCTCCGATACCGAAGAGAATACCATCCTTTACGAAAACATGATGACCTGGATTCCCGATAAAATGCCGGAATGGTGGTCCAAAAACACCTCATTTAACCACTTGAATGTGGAACAATTGAATCTTTTGAGGAATCTTCTTTGCGATTATGAAAACCATATAAGAAAAAAGATTGGCGATTACAAATAATATTCTTATTTTTGCAGTCCTAAAAACTATGCTTTTTTTAACATAAAAATACAATAAAATAAAAACTTATGGAAAAAATTAGAATTGGTATCAATGGTTTTGGTAGAATTGGTAGATTGGTTTTCCGTGCCACTACTGAAAGAGATGATGTTCAAGTTGTAGCCATCAACGACTTGTTGGATGTGGATTACATGGCTTATATGCTGCGCTATGACACCACCCACGGCAAATTCAACGGTACTGTTGAAATCGAGGACGGCATGCTGGTGGTAAACGGCAACAAGATTCGTGTCACGGCTGAGAAAGACCCTGCCAATTTGAAATGGAATGAAGTGGGTGCTGATTACGTTGTGGAATCCACCGGTTTGTTCCTCACCAGCGAACTTGCTTCTGCACACTTGAAAGCAGGTGCTAAGAGAGTGGTGATGTCTGCTCCCTCAAAAGATGACACCCCCATGTTTGTGATGGGTGTGAACAACAAGGAATACGCCGGACAATCCATCGTGTCCAACGCCTCCTGTACCACCAACTGTCTGGCTCCTTTGGCCAAGGTTATCAACGACAACTTCGGCTTGGAAGAGGGTCTTATGACTACCGTACACGCTGCCACCGCCACCCAAAAGACGGTTGACGGTCCTTCTAAGAAAGACTGGCGCGGCGGTCGTTCCATCCTGGGTAACATTATCCCCTCCTCCACAGGTGCCGCCAAGGCTGTCGGTCGCGTGATCCCTGAACTGAAAGGCAAACTTACCGGTATGTCTTTCCGCGTCCCCACTGCCGATGTCTCCGTGGTTGACCTCACTTGCAAAATCCGCAAGGCCGCCACTTACGACGAAATCAAAGCCGCTGTAAAGAAGGCTTCTGAGAACGAACTTAACGGTATCCTCGGATACACCGAAGAGGCTGTGGTTTCCACCGATTTCCTCGGCGAGAAGAGAACTTCCATCTTCGATGCCACCGCAGGTATCATGCTCAACGAGCATTTCGTGAAACTGGTGTCCTGGTATGACAATGAGATTGGCTACTCCAACAAGGTTGTTGACCTCATCCGCAGCATGAACGAAACCGTAAAGCTCTAAAAAACAGTTTTCTTATTTATAAGTAAAAACTTTATGCAAAAAAAAGAACGGCCGTCTGGCCGTTCTTTTTTTTATTCTTCGTAGTCAAATTTCAGGTGTTTCACCGTAATCCCTTTATTGATAAGCTGTTTTAAGGAATCGATGCCAATTTGAAGATGTCTTAGACTATAGTTTTTAGTCACTTTCTTGTCGGAGGCCTCCGTTTTAACACCGTCGGGCAGCATGGGTTGGTCGGAAATCAGGAGAAGTGCACCTGTGGGGATCCGATTGTAAAAGCCCACGGAAAACAGTGTCGCGGTTTCCATATCCACTGCTGTGGCACGGATTTCGCGCAGATACTCCTTGAAATCCTCATCGTGCTCCCATACGCGACGATTGGTGGTATAGACCGTGCCTGTCCAGTAGTCCAGACCATAATCGCGGATGGTGGTGGAGATAGCTTTCTCCAAATTGAAGGCCGGCAGTGCAGGCACCTCTTCCGGGAAATAGTCCAATGAAGTACCCTCACCGCGTATACCCGCGATGGGAAGCAACAGCTCGCCGATGCCGATTTTGGCCTTCAAACTGCCGCACTTGCCCAGAAACAGGGCTGCTTTGGGTTTTATGGCTGTAAGCAAATCCATGATGGTTGCAGCATTGGCACTGCCCATCGTGAAATTGATGATGGTGATATTGTCCTTCGTGGCACACGTCATAGGGTGTCCCTCACCTCTCACCTCAGCACCCATCATCTCTGCAAAGTTGTTTACATAATCCTGAAAATTAGTCAACAGAATATATCGACCAAATTCTTCCAACTGCATTCCCGTGTAACGGGGGAGCCAGTTTTGTACTATGTCTAATTTCGTACTTAACATTATATTACTTTTAAAATGGATAATCTTGAATATAAACACTTATAACAGGAGTCCCAATCTCCTTTAACAGTGTGAAATTGATTTTTCCTTCTTTGTTCTTCTTATCTTGATGCATAAAAGGAACCCATTTGCGCCATAATTCTTTAGAAAACTCCGGCACATCAAAATGGCGCCGAACCAAGTTTTTAATCTCAAGAAGTTGATCATGTGGCAATCCTGTTATCTTCTCTGAAAGCTCACTTTCATAAAGCAAACCTGCAGCCACAGCCGCCCCGTGGGGAATGCTCTGTCCCAAAGAGGCCTGATAGCCCTCTATGGCGTGTCCGAACGTATGCCCAAAATTCAAAACATGCCGCTCCTTATAATCGCAAGGGTCTGATTCCACTATTCTGTTTTTAATGGCAACACACTTCTGAATCCAGGACTCTTGAATGGAATCGGCCGATAAAACCTCTGTCTTCCGCAATTCATCAAACAAAGGGAAACTGGCTATGAGTGCATACTTGATTATCTCACCAAAACCGCTTTTCAGCTCTTCGGCGGGCAATGTCTCTAAAAAAGCCAGGTCAGGAGACATGATGTAGTCCGGTTGGCGCACAAGTCCGACACAATTTTTAACATGATTGAGGTTGACAGCCGTCTTCCCGCCTATGGCAGCATCAATCATTGCGAGAAGGGTGGTGGGGCAATAGACGCAATGTATGCCTCGCTTGAAAGTGGCCGCAATAAAACCGCCCAGGTCACAGACCATGCCGCCGCCAAACATGAGAAGCGTATCGCTCCTATCCATGTTCAACTCCAACAACCGCTCCCAAACACGAACGGCATTCTCAACGTTTTTGGAGTTTTCGCCAGCCGGAATCTCCATAAAATGACAAGGAAAAGCATCTGCAAGATTTTCAAAATAGCGGGGGTAGAGTGCTGCCACATTCGAGTCTGCCAGCACAACCACTTGGCGGGTACCCCACTCTTGCAGTTTTCCAATCAGCTTTTCCATATCAGACTTTTTATTCCGCAGATTCTGCGCGTTTTTCGGCGCGCTTGCGCTCCAGCTCATCAAGGATAATTTTCCTCAAACGAAGCGACTGCGGTGTGATTTCCAGATACTCATCCTTTGCAATAAACTCCATATACTGCTCCAAGGAATATTTGATCGCCGGAGCGAGGACCAGCTTCTCATCAGAGCCAGCCGCACGCATGTTGGAGAGTTTCTTGGATTTGCACACATTGATTACCAAGTCCCCCTGGCGGATATGTTCTCCTATTACCTGACCCGCATAAACCTGATCGTTCGGTTCAATAAAGAAGCGTCCGCGATCCTGCAGTTTATTCAAAGAATAGGCGTATGCCTGGCCTGTCTCCATAGCAATCAGTGAACCCGCATGACGTCCCGGAATCTCTCCTTTCCAAGGCTGGAATTCAATGAAGCGGTGCGACACGATGGCTTCACCTTCGGTAGCGGTCAGCAGCTGGTTGCTTAAACCGATAAGACCACGCGAAGGAATTGTGAAAGTCAAGTGCACCCGGTCGTTGAGTGTGTCCATGGATTGCATTTCGCCTTTCTTGCGGGAAACATAATCTATCACACGACTGGACATTTCCTCCGGAACCAGAACGGTGAGCTCTTCTATCGGTTCGCACTTCTGGCCGTCAATCTCCTTGATGATGACCTGCGGCTGTCCCACTTGTAGCTCGTATCCCTCACGACGCATGGTTTCAATGAGGATAGAAAGATGCAGGATACCCCGGCCATACACATTCAACCGGTCGGGGGAGTCGGTTTCTTCTATACGCATGGCAAGATTACGCTCCAACTCTGCAAACAAGCGGTCACGGAGATGACGGGAAGTTACATACTTACCCTCCTTGCCAAAGAACGGGGAGTTGTTGATGGTGAACAACATGCTCATGGTGGGCTCGTCCACCTTGATGGGCTGCAACTGCTCCGGATTCTCAAAATCGGCCACCGTATCCCCAATCTCAAAGTCATCCAGACCAAGAATAGCGCAAAGCTCGCCAGCCTCCACAGGATTTTTCATCTTCTCTTTTCCAAGACCCTCAAAAACATAGAGTTCCTTAACTTTTGATTGTTGGACTCTGCCATCGCGTTTCACTAAAGAGACATTCTGTCCCCAAGAAATGGTGCCACGTTTTACACGGCCCACTGCAATGCGGCCCACGTAAGAGGAGTAGTCCAATGAAGATATCATCATCTGCAACGTGCCCGGGTCGGCCTTGGGTGCAGGGATGTATTTCACGATAGTGTCCAAAAGATAGGAGATGTCCGAGGTGGGTGTTTTCCAGTCAGGTCCCATCCAGCCATTCTTAGCAGAACCGTAAACGGTGGGGAAATCCAACTGGTCATCGGTAGCACCCAAGTTGAACATCAGTTCAAAAACAGCCTCTTGAGCCAAGTCAGGCTGGCAATTGGGTTTGTCCACCTTGTTGATCACCACGATAGGCTTCAACCCCAATTCGATGGCTTTTTGGGTCACGAAGCGGGTTTGCGGCATCGGGCCCTCAAAGGCGTCCACCACAAGCAGCACACCATCGGCCATGTTGAGCACACGCTCCACTTCCCCGCCAAAGTCGCTGTGCCCCGGAGTGTCAATCACGTTAATCTTGACACCCTTATAGCGCACAGAGACATTTTTGGAAAGAATGGTAATACCTCTTTCCCGTTCCAAATCATTATTGTCAAGTACTAAATCCTGCACCTGCTGGTTCTCTCTGAACAGGTGTGACTGGTATAAAATTCTATCCACTAACGTTGTTTTGCCATGGTCAACATGGGCAATGATAGCTATATTTCTAATTTCCTGCATTTTAATAAAGTTATAATGAGCGCGCAAAGATACACAAAAAAGCGTTTTTTTGTTCACCTTCCTCAACACTCAAGCTGTCATATGCATTTTATAGAGGATATAAAAGAAAAGGCTGACGTTTTGGTCAGCCTTCCATTTTATTTCATCAGGAACGGGAACTTGTCGAAATTCTTCAAGGATATTGACGTTCCGCGCGCCACTGCTTTCAGCGGGTCTTCCGCCACATGGACATCAAGTGTGGTCTTCTTGGCAATACGCTTGTCAAGACCGCGCAGGAGGGATCCGCCACCGGCCAAATAGATACCGGTTTTGTAGATATCAGCTGACAGCTCCGGCGGGGTGTTCTCCAAGGCGTTGATGACCGCAGTCTCAATTTGGGCGATGGAGCGGTCGATAGCCTGAGCCACCTCACGATAGTTCACTTTCACTGCTGTCGGCACGCCTGTGAGCAGGTTTCGTCCGTAGAACTCATAGTCTGCCGGCGGATTCTCCAAATCTTCCACTGCAGAACCCACATTGATTTTAATCTGCTCGGCAGTAGATTCGCCGATGGCAATATTGTGTTTCTTGCGCATGTACTCCTGAATGTCGCTGTTGAAACGGTCGCCGGCCACTTTCACAGACTTGAAAGTAGTAATACCACCGAGGGAAATCACAGCGATTTCAGCCGTACCGCCGCCTATGTCGATAATCATGTTGCCACAGGCAGCCAACACATCAATACCAATACCGATGGCAGCAGCCATAGGTTCCTGGATAAGACGCACATCTTTAGCACCTGCCTGTTCGGCCGTGTCGCGCACGGCACGCTCTTCCACCTCCGTGATGCCGGAAGGAATACAGATGACCATCTTCAGTGCGGGCGGGAGAAAATGTCCTTTCTTGCTGGTCATTTTGATAAACTCGCGCAACATCAGCTCTGTGGACTGGAAGTCGGCGATAACACCATCACGCAACGGACGAATGGTCCGAATGCCCTCGGGAGTCTTTCCATGCATCATCAACGCTTTCTTTCCAACTGCCTTAACCTCTTTGGTTTTCTGATCAATGGCAATAATTGAGGGCTCGTCCACCACCACTCGTTCATTTTGCAATATAACGGTGTTGGCCGTACCCAAATCAATGGCGATTTCCTTTGTGAATATTGAAAATAAACCCATAATTTGCTTTATAAATTTAAGATTGCAAATGTACTAAAAATCTAACTTCTTTACGATGAGTTTTAAAGAATGTTACATGTTCACGAAAAAATGTTACTTTTGCACAAATTTTTCTTATGAAGAAGTTCGTATCTCTTTGTTTTCTGACTTTTTTCAGCCTAATCTCATTTGCGCAAGTTCAGTATTCTATTGAACCTATGATTGAGCAGATAGAGTCAGATTATATAAAAGCTTGGGACAAAGTAGATAAGATAGACGGTTACCGCATACAAATCACTGCTTTTTCAGGCAACAATTCCCGTAACCGGGCAGAGGGCGAAAAAGCTGCTTTCAAAAGCAATTTTCCGGGTATTAGCGTTTATCTCACTTATACAGAACCCTATTTCAAACTGCGCGTAGGCAACTATTACACCCGTTTGGAGGCATATAAGGACCTCAAACGCATACAACTGACCTACCCGAACGCCTATATTGTTCCGGATAAAATCTTCTTTCGGGACTAGGAACTACACCATTGCGATATTTACAATCACCTCCGTAGCCTTCACCATGGACTCCAACGGCACATATTCGTATTTGCCGTGGAAGTTATGGCCGCCGGCGAAGATATTGGGGCAGGGAAGTCCGCGGAACGAAAGATTCGCGCCGTCTGTTCCGCCTCGGATAGGCTGCACGGTAGGCTTCACTCCCGCCTTCTCCATAGCCTTGATGGCACGCTCCACCACATAAAACACCGGCTCCACTTTCTCCCGCATATTGTAGTACTGATCTTTGATTTCACAGGTCAGACGATTGTCGTACTTCACATTCAGGAAATCCACAATCTGCTGAATTTGCCGCTTTTTAGCTTCAAATTTTGTCCTGTCGTGATCGCGAATGATATAGTTGAGCTGGCTGTTTTCCACGCTTCCCTCCATGTGGATGAGCAGGAAAAAACCTTCGTAATCCTGTGTGTATTGGGGACGCTCGAATTCCGGCAACATGCTGTTGAACTCCATGGCAATTAATTGTGAATTGACCATTTTGTTCTTCGCATAGCCCGGATGAATATTACGGCCCTGAATCTTGATTACGGCAGATGCGGCATTGAAGTTCTCATACTCCAATTCGCCGATGGCACCACCATCCATGGTGTATCCAAAATCGCAGCCGAATTTCTCCACGTCGAAAAACTTGACCCCTTGGCCAATCTCTTCGTCCGGAGTGAAAGCCACCTTAATGGGACCATGCTTGATCTCCGGATGCTGGATCAGGTATTCCATGGCGCACACAATTTCAGCCATGCCCGCCTTGTCGTCAGCCCCAAGAAGGGTTTTGCCATCCGTGGTCAGCAATGTCTGCCCTTTGTAACCCGCCAGCTCCGGAAAATCCGCCAGGGTGAGCGCCGTGTTTGTGTCTGCGTCCAACATAATATCCTTCCCATCGTAGTTTTCAATAATGCGGGGTGCGGCAATGCCCGGCATATCAGGTGCCGTGTCCATGTGCGCAATAAAACCGATGGTGGGCTCGTTGCCACCCGAGTTGCCAGGCAACAAGGCCGAAACATAGCCGTATTGGTCTTTTGTCACCTCTGTCATGCCAATGGACTTCAACTCCTCTACCATAACATCCCCAAAATCCAGCAATGCTTGCGTGCTCGGGTATGATTCCGATGCCTCATTAGAAGTGGTAGCATAGGAGATATACTTGGAAAACCGTTCTAAAAGCTTGTTTTTCATATTCTTGATGTTAATTTGTGTACCGATTTTTTATAGCGGGCAAATATACAAAAAAAGCCTCGAAATTTCGAGGCTCTGTGGTGCTGACGGGAATTGAACCAGTGACACACGGATTTTCAGTCCGTTGCTCTACCAACTGAGCTACAGCACCATCTCAGTTTTGAGGCTGCAAAAATACACTTTTTTTTATTCAAACCGCATTTGAAATGAAATTTTTTGTATTGTATTGGTAATCTGGTGATTAATCGTGTTTGTTCTACGTTTTGGGCGCGGTACGTCTGCCACGAATCTCACGAATCTGCACGAATCATTAATCCGTTTACTCTTTTACCCCTTTTACCCCATTCACCTCTTTCACCCCATTCACCAACCATCAATCCCACTGTTTTGCCACAGGAAAATCGCGACGATACTGTTGTAGGTAATCGAAATCCAAGGTGTGGATAAGCACTTGTTCTTCATTCTGCCCGGCCTGGCTCAGAATTTTCCCTTCAGGAGAGATGACCGCCGTTCCTCCGCAATGGTGATGCCCCTCCCCGTCATATCCGACCCGGTTGACCACCAAAGCATACGACTGGTTTTCTATGGCCCGGGCAGTCGCCAACTTCAACAAGGCTTGCTCGCGCGGAGCTGGAAAATTGGAAGTGTAGATCAATGCGTCGTAGTCAAACTTATTGTCAAAAAATCTGTTACGGCTCCATTTTGGGAAACGCACATCAAAACAGATGAGAGGCAACCACCGTTGTCCCAGGCTCTCCACAATGGTCCGTTTCTCACCCGACTTACAGATTTTCTGTTCCGACCCCATAAAAAGGTGTTTTTTATCGTACCAGCCCAAAATGCGTTCCGGAGACATCCAAATCAGACGATTGACAATACAGTCACCCTCTCTTATGGGCAGGGTGGCCACCACGTCCGAACGGAAGTATTGGGCAGTCTGGTGCAAAAAGGCCACACTTCTGCCATTCATCGGTTCCGCATCCCGGTTGAAATCTTCAGAAAATCCGCAATTGTACATTTCAGGGAAAACCAAAAGGTTGACGGGCTCTTGTACCTTTGCGAGCAACAACTCTTCATAATGTTTTATGTTAACATCGACATTATGCGGCTTGATGTCTGCCTGAACCAATCCTACTGTAATCATTTTCTAATATTTGACGGTTACTTTGTCTCCAACAGAAAAATCGGCCAGGATGGAGACTTTAGTCTGATACATGGCGATTTCTATGCAGCCAAGCGCGTTGCTGGTGAGATAGAACTCCTCTTCAGAAACATAAGATTCATGATAAATTTGACATTTCCATTCCTTTTTAGAGGAAATAAACGCTTGAAAGGGTCCGTTTTGAACCGCCTCCTTGAACATTTCTGTCGGAATGTTGGTGACGGCATTAAAATAACCGTCTATATAGACAATCTCCCCTTCTATCGTCCGTTCGCTGGAAAAATGTATGGGCATAGGTGCAAAGAGACGCTTGAACTGGCTGTATTCAATTGTAACAGAATCCACTCTCCGGCTGCATACCGCCTCAGCCAACTGAATGATTTTATCTACAGAATTAATCTCATTTTCAACATATTGTCTTCCTTTTACAGGAAAGTTCATGTTAAACATCAGACAGAAAATGCCATTATCTTCCCCAATAAAGTAATGATGGTCATATTCCACAACAACGGGTGAAAAGGAGGCGTTCGCAGACACATTTGTCAATAGGATATGCACACTGCCCTCCGGGAATTTTTGATAGCTCTGCTTGGTCAGAAACGCCGTCTGATTCAGGTTGTAAAGGTCCACTGTGTGACTGATATCAATTATTTGTGCGTCTGGAATAGCAGACAAGAGGGCACCTTTGAACATCGCTACATAGGGGTCGCGGGTTCTCCAATCGCTGATCAAGGTAATTATGGGTTGCATCGCATATTGGTTTTGGCAGGCGCAAAAGTACAAAAAAAGGTGTATTTTTGCGCTTTCTTAAGACGATATAATGATAGAACACTTTTTTATCACAGTTGGGGATTATTTCATATTCTTGAAGAAGGTGTTTTCAAAACCTGACAAATGGAACATTTTTTTCAAGAAGCTAATCTTCGAGATGGATGCCATGGGCGTCGGTTCCATGCTGATTGTGAGCATCGTGTCCCTTGCCATGGGTAGCGTAATCACCATGCAGACGGCCATGCAGATTGAAAGTAGTTGGATTCCTTCCTGGACAGTTGGTTTCGTGTCCCGAACTTCTATTGTGATGGAACTCTGCCCCACCATTATCAGTCTTTTGCTGGTAGGCAATCTTGGATCCAGAATTACGGCTGAAATCGGTAGTATGCGTGTGACCGAACAAATTGACGCTTTGGAGGTTATGGGCATTAACCCGGCATCCTATCTGGTTCTCCCGAAAATAGTCGCATCCGTAATAGTGAACCCCGTGCTCATCATCTTCAGTATCTTTTTCGCTATTGTGGGTGGTTATGCCACGATAGCCATGACGGGGTGCGTGACCACCTATGATTTCATGGACGGCCTTACCTATTGTTTCCGGGTGTATGATGTTGTTTATGCCCTGGTCAAGACCTTCTTCTTCGCCTTTGTGATGTCTTCCGTTGCCTCATTCTATGGATACAAAATTGATGGCGGTGCTTTGGAGTTGGGTAAGGCAAACACCCAAGGTATCGTGGTTTCAAGTTTCATCATATTGATATTAAATGTGTTGATCACCCAAATAATGCTGTAAGATGATAGAGTTAAATAATGTGTCGAAATTTTTCGGTGACAAACAGGTATTGTTTGATATCAACACTGAATTCATAGAGGGGAAGGTCAACCTCATAATAGGGCGTTCCGGTTCGGGAAAGACGGTGTTGATGAAGTGTCTCGTAGGTCTTCTCTCCCCGGAGGAGGGAACCGTTTTGTACAACAACCGCAACTTCCATCACTTGGCGTCTGCCGAACAACAAAAACTTCGCGCCGAAATGGGAATGGTGTTTCAGGGTTCCGCATTATTCGATTCCATGACGATTCATGAAAACGTGATGTTTCCATTGGATATGTTCACCAACCTGTCGAATGAAGAAAAACTGGACAGGGTGAATTTTTGTCTGCAACGCGTGGATTTGGAAAACGTGAACCGTCTGTACCCCGCCGAATTGAGCGGCGGTATGAAGAAGCGCGCCGCCATTGCCCGCGCCATCGCCTGCAACCCCAAATACCTCTTCTGCGACGAACCCAACTCCGGCCTCGACCCGAAAACATCCCTTGTTATCGATGAACTGATTATCGATATCACCCACGAGTTCGGCATCACCACTGTGGTCAACACCCACGACCTCAATTCTGTCATTACCATCGGCGAAACCATCTCCTTCATCTATGAGGGCCATTTGGAATGGCGCGGAGACAAGGACAATGTGCTCACCTCCGACAATGAGAATCTCAACAACTTCATTTTTGCCCAACCGCTCACTCAAAGACTCAGACAAACCTTGTAAACCATGAATCTCATCGATTATATTGTTCTGATTCCCCTCTGCTGGTTCGCCTTTATGGGCTTTCGTAAAGGTTTGATTTACGAACTCACCTCCATTCTGGCGCTGGTGCTTGGGGTGTGGGCCTCGTATCGTTTCTCTGACTCCCTTGCCCTTTGGCTGCCCAATATGCCTTTTGCCAAACAAATCTCTTTCGCGCTAACTTTCTTTATTGTTCTTTTTCTGGTACACTTGGCCGGAAAATTGATGTGCAAAGTGGTGAAGCTGGTGATTCCCGGAGCGGTTGACCATATTTTCGGGCTCTTGTTCGGCATCGGAAAAGTCCTCCTCGTTTTCAGCGTTATCTTCTATATGATTGAAATGATTGATTCTCATGAAATTATCATTAAGAAAGAAACGAAAGAGAACTCTTTGGTCTACGAATACGTTGAACCTATCGTGCCGCACGCCCTGGAGTGGGAGAAAATCATTCATGATGATTGTCAAGATAATGATCAAGATAACGTTAAAAAGAATAATCAAGAATAAACAAAACCTTTTTCTGTTATGAATACGATGAAAGAAGTGGAACAGTCTCTTATAGAAGAATTTGAACTATTCGAAGATTGGATGGACAAATACAACTACATCATTGAACTCGGCAAAGAGTTGCCCATGATAGATCCGCAATACAAGACTCCGGAGTTTCTTATTGAGGGTTGTCAGTCACAGGTTTGGCTGCACGCCGATTATCGTGACGGCCGGGTGTTTTTTACCGCCGACAGCGACGCCATCATCACAAAAGGCATTGTAAATCTGCTTATCCGCGTGTTATCCGAGCGTACCCCGCAAGAGATTATCGATAACGACCTCGGCTATTTGGATGCCATCGGATTGAAAGAGCATCTCTCCCCCACCCGATCAAACGGTCTGGCTTCCATGATCAAACAGATTAAATTGTACGCAGTGGCTTTCAAAGCAAAAGAGTGTTAAAAATCCATAAAATGAAAAGAATCCACACCACAAATGTTTTCCTGGTCCTTATTGCCATCGTAATGATGGTTTGCTCCAGCTGTGAAAAAAATCATGCATGCAGATATGCGGGCACATGGGATTTCGAGAATTGGACAACTATAAACTTTTATGACAGCACAGGTCTTCACCATCAAACAAAAACTGTTTCCCATTTTATTGGCAAAATAACCTGTATGGATGAAGAGAAGCACATACTCAGAATTATTTTCGGCGACAAGGACACCACAGAAGTACAAGTGAATGATAATGCGGATTTTTATGGTTGTTTCAAAGTCTCGCATTTCTGTAAATACAGAGGTTTTCATTACCGACAAGAAGGTGGCCCTGCGGGATTTTTTTCCGATTATTATCATTTAGAAAATTTATATTTGATATCGGATTTGATACATGAAGATGGATATACGATTTTAAAAACAAAAAAAATTAAAGGCACCAAAATTTCAAAATGATAAAAAGATTTTCGATATTATTTTTGATGTTCATACCTGTTGCAGTACTGGGACAACTGCCCCAGACCGACCTGAACTGGCAACTTTTATGGGAAGACAATTTTAATGGTTTTAACAATGATTTATGGTTAAAAACAAATGATTGCAAACACGGCTACGAGCCCCAACTTTTTGTAAAAAATAATGTGTGGGTAAACGATGGGAAATTGATAATACGAGTGAACAATGATAAGACCCGTTGTCTTGAAGATTTTGAAGAATATAGTTCTTGTCAAGAATGCGACACCTCGCTATTATACGAGTACACCTCCGGTAGGGTGGAAACCATGCCTGCTTATGCAATTCGCTTCGGATATGTGGAGGCTCGCATCAAAGTCCCACATTACGATGGGTTGTGGCCTGCTTTTTGGACACTTATCAAACAGGGCTTGCATCATGAGGATCCTGGACATTCTGTTTCGGAGATAGACATATTCGAGATTTATGCCCATAAAGCGCATTCCAATCTTTTTAACCACATGGAAACAAATTTACATCACGTATACAATCCCTCAACGGAGCCACCTACGGCTTACCTGCAAGAGCACGACCTGAAAAACTTCAATTATACCGACTGGCACAAGTATGCCATTGAGTGGGATCCGGTAAAAATAATCTGGTATGTGGACGACACCCCAATACGAACCACTTATAACCACGGCATCATGGATTCTGTTCGCCTCATCATGAATGTGGCTATAGTAAGCGATGGGCAATACTGGCCGGAGACAACCCCGTATTTTGCAAGGCACATGCTGGTGGATTATGTGAAAGTGTATGGTTTGAAGTGCGACAAACATACCATCATAAATGAAATACCCGACTTTTCGGCTTATGACTATAAGGTGAAAAAGTCCATCACATTAGGAAGCGGAACAACAATTCCTGCTGGGACGGACATTAGTTTGCGGGCAAATGATTATATAGAACTTCTTTCAGGTTTTGAAGTGCCAGCAGGAGGACAGTTGTATTTGGATGTAAGCCCGTGTCAATGAGATAATATAATAAACCTATAATCATTTTAATATGAAAAAATTATTAACTCTTGTTCTTTTAGTTTCTATTTCATTAGGTGCTTCTGCACAATTGAAAGTTTTCCCCACTTATGTAGGGATAGGAGGTAATAGGATTACGCTCAAGCCGGCCAATCCCGGTCCGGAGATAGGTGGTTCAGACGGGTCAAGGTGGAGCACTATCTCTTTCTGGCATAGCCAATCTGGTTGGAACAAACTTTTAGCCAAGAGGTATAAGACAATTTCGGACATTGCTTTTAAGACAAACTTGATTCCTCTTGATAGTGCATCACAGATATTAAGACAAATAAACACTTATTCCTATAATTTTATAGAAGACAGCTGTGTTTCACCTAAAAAGGAGTATGGCATAGTGGCTCAAGAACTGGTTGAATATATCCCGGACATCGTGGACACTATAAACGGACATTTATGTGTTGACTATGACGAATTGATACCCTTTTTAATAAAAGGTTTTAATGAACAACAAGCAATAATTGATAGCTGCCAAATTAGAATAGCTGATTTAGAGGCTACGATAAGTAATCTTCAGTTTCAGATTCAAGGAATAAAATCAATATTAAGAGAGATTTTTATGAACAAGGAAGATTAATAGTAAAAAGTATAATGTTATGATAAAAATACTTACAGCATCATTGCTGTCATGATAGATCCGAATTTTGTCCCAGAAAGAGGAAGCGATACGATAATAACGGTATATATAGAGGGCGTAAAAGAATAATAGAAAGTTAAAACAACAATTATAATCCAAACAAATGAAAAAGATATTAGGAATAGGTAATGCACTGGTTGATATATTGTTAAACATTGACGACGATGACATTTTGCGTCAGAACGGCCTGGACAAGGGCGGCATGGTGATGATTGACGCCGACAGGAAAAAAGAGATTCACAACCGGATTAAAGGAATGGAGCAGTTGTGTGCTACGGGCGGTTCCACATCCAACACCATCCATGGATTAGCGCGTTTGGGTGCTCCGGCGGGCTATATCGGCAAAATAGGCCGCGACGAGATGGGCGACTTCTTCCGCCGCGAAATGGCACGCTTTCATGTAACGCCTCACCTGATTGAGTCGGATGTGGACACGGGCATCGCCACCACCTTCATCTCGCAGGATGCCGAGCGCACCTTCGCCACCTACCTCGGCGCCGCCGCTATGATGACCCCCAACGAGCTGGATCCCAACGTGTTTGATCAATACGACTGCATACATGTAGAGGGCTATCTGATTTTCAACCACGACCTCATCCTGAAAGTTTGCCAGATTGCCAA
>CAJODA010000021.1 GCA_905233745.1 uncultured Bacteroidales bacterium | reverse complement strand
ACCTTTTTCATTATCGTTTGTTGGATTTTTCAACGGCTTTCTCCGCCTTCTCAAGTTCACGCTGCAAGCGAGCTGGAATTTCGTCCTTTTGCATGCATTGGTGACATCTCATATCCAATGTGTACATACGGCCGATGCAATAGTTGGAGTGCTTGCAGGCACTACGCGTTACCTCACCGGACTGCAGTTTGTTCACGAAGTCGGTATCCTGAACCAAGGCGCGAGCCATCTGGAAAGCCTCGAACCCGGAATCCAGCACCATTTCCATATCTGCTTTGTCCACCATACCGCCCACATAAATCAACGGCATCTTCAACTCCTTACGGAACTTCATGGCTGTGTCATAGAAATAGGCATCCTTGTACGGAACCGTGGGAATTACTATGCGACCGCCAAAGAAAAGACCGAGTTTCAGCCACCAGAACTTCTTCATATCCATGTAGTAAGCCAGTGTCTTGAGCGGCATGGCACCGCGCATCACATCCATCGGGGCCTTGCTTACAAAACCGGCAGTGAGCACAAGTGCGTGCACGCCCAGTTTCTCCAGTTCCTTGGCCACGGTAATGCATTCGTCAACCTGCATACCGCTGCGGAAACCGTCGTACATATTGGTTTTCACCACGATAGCCATGTCATCCTTCGCCTCTTCCATCACGCGGGTGATGACGCGGCGCATGAAGCGCATACGGTTCTCCAAAGAGCCGCCGTACTCGTCTTTACGATGGTTGGTGTAAGGCGAGATAAACTGGCTGATGAGATAGCCGTGGCCGGCGTGCACCTCAATACAGTCGAACCCGGCGCGGCGGCACAGATCGACGGCTTTGCCGAATGCGTCCACAATCTCGTCGATGTCCTTAATCGTCATCTTGCGGGTGAAGGTGGGTGAATAAAGGTTAAAACGTCCGGATGGAGACAGCGGTTTGCAACCGCAAGTGGCACGATGCGTCATATTGCCACAGTGGCCGATCTGGATGGAGGCCTTGGCACCTTCGGCGTGAATGGCATCCGTCAATTTCTTTAATTCAGGGATAATCTCTTCACGGAGCCAAAGTTGACCATCAAAGGATAGACCGCTCTGACACACAGAGGCATACGCTACCGTAGTCATGCCGATACCGCCACGCGCAACGGCTGTGTGGTAGTCGAACAGTTCTTTGGTCGGGCGGTTTCCGTGCGCCATGTTCTCGAAAGCAGCGGAACGGATGGTACGGTTACGCAGCGTAATAGGGCCAATCTGGCAAGGGGTGAAAATCTTTGATTCAGACATAGTTATGATTATTATATAATTTTATCGGGTTAATTTAGTGAAAATCCTGTATGCGTTTTCCGTGGTCTGGTCAGCCACAGTTTGGAGGGAGACATTGAAGATGTCTGCGACCTTTTGTGCGATAATGGGGATATAAGAACTCTCATTGGGTTTCCCGCGGTGCGGAACGGGAGCCAGATATGGGGCGTCTGTTTCCAACACCACATTATCCAGTCCCACATGAGCCACAATATCCTGCACCTTGCTGTTCTTGAACGTCACAGTGCCGCCAATTCCGAGGGCAAAGCCGTTGCGCACTGCCCAATCAGCCTCTTGAACGCCTCCTGAGAAGCAGTGCATCACGCCTGTAAGTTCGCAGGGACGGAATCTTTTCAAAATTTCAATAGCATCATTATATGCGCTCCGGATGTGCAGAGAGAGAGGCAGCTGCAAATCACGAGCCCGGCACAGCTGTCGGTAGAACACTTCGCGTTGTTCTTTTTCAAAGGTCCGGTCCCAATAATAATCTAATCCTATCTCACCGATGCCCACTATATTCGCATCCTGGATGTGGGGTTCTAACCTGGCCAATTCCTCCTCAAAGTTTTCTTTAGTATCCTCAGGATGCAAGCCGACCAACGCAAAGAAATGGTCGGGATATTGGGCTACGGCCTCGTTGATCTGCGCCGGAGTCTCGCTATTGACACAGCCCAATATCATCTTGCCGACCCCTGCTTCCAGAGCACGGCCAACCACAGCTTCCCAATTATCGGGATAGCTCTCACGGTAAAGATGGGTATGAGTGTCAACAAAAAACATGATTAGTTAAGGTTAGATTCCTTAACCCATTTTTCAATAAGCTGTTCTTGCTTCTGTTTGTCAGAAAGCTCTTCAGTCATGATTTTTTCGGCTATATTGATAGAAAAATTGGCAATCTCATTCTTCAAGTCGGTAATGGCTTTCATCTTTTCCATCTGAATAGCCTGTTTGGCATCAGCGATAATGGACTGTGCCTCCGCATCAGCCTTGATTTTAGACTCTTCTTTCATCTTCTCGCTGATGACACGGGCTTCGTTCAGGATATCGTCGCGTTCTGCCTTTGCCTGGGCAAGCATCTGCTCGTGTTTAAAATGGAGGTTCCCGAGTTCAGCGTGAACACGCTCAGCCTCCTCCAGCTGGTCCTGAATCTTCTTGTTGCGGCTGGCGATGCCTTGCGTGATTACCGGCCAGACGAACTTCGCCAGGATGAAGAAGAAGATGCCGAAGCCGAGCAGCATCCAGAAAATGAGTCCAAATGAGGGTTTTATAAGTTCCATATTGTAATCTGTGTTGTTACTTGAATGTTGGAAAATGTTGAGGAACCCCGCCAACCGCGGGGTCCATCAACAAATTAAGCGATTGCAATAAGCAGACACACGACACAGGCGAACAAAGCGACACCTTCAACCAAGGCGGCTGCCAAGATCATGTTGGTACGGATGTTGCCAGCTGCTTCAGGTTGGCGTGCAATGGCGGACATGGCGTCCTTACCGATGTTACCAATACCGATACCTGCGCCAATGACGGCGAAACCAGCACCAATACCAGCACCCATTTTGCCGATGCCAATGCCGGCGGTTGCTTGCAATAAAATGGTTAATAATGACATAGTTTTTTGTATTTATTGAGTTGATAATAAGGTTTATTCTGTCAATTGAAGTTCCTCCTCTTCCTCTCCGCAGGCCGCTCCGATGTAGATGGCACTCAACAAGGTGAAAACGAAAGCCTGGATGAAAGACACCAGCAATTCGAGGAAGCTCATGAAGAGATAGAAGAAAATGGAGACCACAGAAACTCCATAGCCCAAGGCCGGAGCCATCTGTCCGAAAATGAAAATCAAGGAGATAAAGCCCAGCACGATGATATGTCCGGCGGTAATGTTGGCGAAGAGTCGCACCATCAAAACGAACGGTTTAGTGAACACGCCGATTATCTCCACCAACGGCATGACAGGCAGCGGAATCTTCAGCCACCAAGGCACACCGGGCGTGTTAATAATGTCTTTCCAATACTCCTTCTTACCGGAAAATTGGGTCACAAAAAATGTTATCAGGGCAAGGATTCCCGTAACCGCAATATTGCCGGTGAGGTTGGCACCGCCAGGGAAAATGGGAATCAGTCCCATCAGGTTGTTGAACAGGATAAAGAAAAAGAGTGTGAGGAGGAACGGTGTGTATTTCGGGGCATTTTTCCCTAAAGAGGGGGCAATGACTTCTTCCTGCAAAAAGACAATAACAGGTTCCACAATAGCCTGCAAGCCCTTCGGCGCTTGGTTCGGACGAAGCTTGTACTGTTTCGCTACCGACAGGAATATCCATGTTATCAATATCAAAGATATGATCAAAGCGCACACATTTTTCGTGATGGAGATATTGAACTTGCAAACATGGTCAACGGGGTAAACAACCCCTTCCTCCAAATGGCCGGTATAATCATCGGCCAGCTTCACAATATCCCCTTTCTGGTCACCCCACCCCATGGCATAACCATTGTAGGCAGCCTCGCCATGATGAAATTTGTTGGACATAAAAACGACAAAATGCCCGTCATCAACCAACAGAACAGGCAGCGGGATAGTGACACTCTTATCCCCGTCACCACAAATATGCCATCCGTAGCTATCGGTGATGTGCTCTATAATGAATGGGCCAGCATTAAAACCCTCATCTTCAGAAGCCTGAAGAGATAAGGAGCAAACAACCATAAAAAGAGCTACGAAGAGTCCCGTCAACCAATGAGAATATTTCTTATAAATCATATATTATCAAATAATTACAAGTCGCAAGAGAGAATAAGCTTTCCCCTTGCGAAAAAGCCGCGCAATATACAATTTTTTAATGATGTTACATAGAAAAATCGTTAAACTCTTTGCCTGGACCAAACGACTTCCACCACACTCTACAGCCACAAAGCCAACAATGCGTGGCATCCTTCCCAAACATCCCGCCAAGTAGCTTCAAAATCACCAGTGTACCATGGGTCTGCCACATCACCGGGGCGGTCAGTGTAATCCATCAACAAGGAAATCTTTGACTCAATGTCATCTCCAAGCAAGCGTCTGAGATTTCGCAAGTTATTGTGATCCATAGCTATAATGTAATCATAGTGTTTGTAGTCCGCATGTGTTATCTGACGGGCGGTTTTACCGGCACAGCTTATCCCGTGTTCTGCTAACTTACGTCGGGCGGGCGGATAGACTGGATTTCCAATCTCCTCTGTGGAGGTGGCCGCGGAGGCGATCTCAAAATCATCCGCAACTCCCCGCTGTTCTACGATATGCTTCATCACAAACTCAGCCATCGGGCTACGACAGATATTTCCGTGGCAGACAAACAATATTTTATGCTTCATTATTTCAAAGGATATGATCAGAAATAGCCAAAGCGATTTCATCAATAGAAATCTTCTCCTCTTCCACCTTCAAATCAGCCATCGCGTAAAACGGTGTCCTCTTCCGAAGGGTTTCGTGGACATACTCTTCCAATTCGTCTTGGGATAGATTTTCTGTAAGAGGGCGTCTTTTCTTCGTGTTTTTCAATCGATAGACAAGCGTTTCTTCCGGCAGCTTGAGGTAAACGGAAAACGCATGTGTCTTTATCTGCTGCATTGCATCCTTAAAGGCCGGCGCACCGCCGCCCGTGGCGATAAGAAGTCCGGACTGGGCAAGCTTCTCCATCAGGGTCTGATACTCACACTGGCGAAAAACAGATTCCCCATACTTTTGAAAAATATGGGGAATCGAAGCGTGGTATTTTTGTTCTACTGCGCTGTCCAGATCCACAAACTCCAAACCTAACCGGATAGCGAGTTCCCGCCCAACAGTGGTTTTACCGGAGCCGGAGAATCCGACCAGCACTACATTGCGAGTCATTACTGCATGTTTTCCAGAATTGCATCAATGAGGTTCTGAGCGCAGTCAGCGATATCGGAAATACGGGCGGGAAGCATATAGCAGGGCGTGGTGAACACCATGTTCTGCTTGTCGGCAATAACTTCGGTTTGTTGTGTGTTAATGTGTTTGGAGCCAAAGCTAAGCACATTCTCAATAGTACCTTCATCATTTCCCACCGTAACAGTCACATCGCCCAGCACTTTAGCTATCATCACCGGTGCGATGCAGAGTGCCCCGATGGGTTTGTGCTGCTGGTGGAACGTCCGGATAAGCTGAGCCACATCCTCGCGCACCTTGCATTCAAGACCGTCGAAAGCGTATGTGAACAGATTCTTGGCCGCACCGTTTCCTCCGGGGAAGACCAAAGCGTCGAAATCCTCAGCATGGCATTCCTCTATCGGACGGATGTCGCCGCGCGCAATGCGCGCGGCTTCCACCATCATATTCCGTTTCTCATCTGTGGCCTGCTTTGTGCAATGGTTGACCACATGATATTGAATGTCGTCAGGAGCAAAGATGCTGTACTCGCATTCGTTGCGGTCGATAGCCAATAGGGTCATCACAGACTCGTGTATCTCACTGCCATCCAATGAGCCACAGCCACATAAAATTACAGCAAATTTTTTCATATCATTCATTATTATTCGTTTGTATTATCTTGGGCAAGCTGTCTCGACAGCCCAAGACTGTTATAGAAATTGCGGTACGCGCCACCCATTTCAGGTGAAACACTATCCATCAATTTCAGTTGTGCCTCGGCGATTCCGTTTATTTTTTCTGCGGTTGCCTGGTCGCCGATCTTCTGAGCCACATCTAACAGCTGATGCAACTCCTGGAAATTGTTGGCCACAGCCTGCTGGTCAAAATCAGGCTGACGCACCAAGCGACTGATGCTGTTGGCCAAACCTTGTGCGTAGTAGGGAGCCATCTTGTCAATCTTCAATTCCCTGAATCTGGAGTTCATGGTGTTGTCCGGATATTTGATATTCATCATCATGTAGTGCAAGAACATCACATCGTAATGGATATTTTCAGCATGGATATCCAAAGTGTGCTCATCACACTTGTTGTACCAACCGAACAGTTCCACCATCTCATCCCAAATCGTATTGGCCATCTCCATGCCTTTCTTATCACCCGAAGCGGTATTCAGCTTGAAATAATCCTGCATATAGAATATACAGTTCTGAGAATAGCCAAATATATTTGACATGACAGACACATACGGGAAGACCTCATTCGGGAGGACCTTATTACCTTGGTCGAAGGCTTTTTCAGCTTTTTCCACGTCTCCTTCTGCGAGAAGCTGGTTGCCCAGACGGTTATACAGACGGCGGATGAGGGAAATCAAACGGGTGTTGTCCTCGCTGTGATACACGCGCGCGTCGTTGAAACCACCCCAAGCATACGGGTAAGCCTCATGCTGCGGAGCATCCGGGTGGTTGAGCAGGTCAACGCGACTGTGATCATTAAACACATTCATCATGTTATGATAGAGAATATCCGTATTGATACGACCTGTTTCAGATGCTCTCGGCGTTTTGATGGGAACCAGTCTATAGGCGAAACCTTCCAACTGGAAGTATTCTTCCAAACCGAGATAGGCTTCGGAACCGGTTGTGGATGCATAATAAATAGGACGCTCCCAGTTGTTGTTGGCCAGAATATCCATCATAATCATGTAAGCTTTAGCCAGCGGGGTAACACCGGATTTGCCCACGTTCCACTCCAGGCGATCCACCACAAGGGCAGAGTCCTTTGCGGCAACAGTACCATTGGCAAGCACTTTTGCCTTGTCAACAGCCAAGGAGAAGCTGGCAGGAATAGCACGTCCGTTGGAACGGTATCCCTTGTTCTGCGACAGCAGGAACAGGTGGCGTGTATGATCGAAGAGCGGGTCTTTGATGTAATTGACCACAGCCTTCAAATCCACAAACTGGTTGTTACCCGGCTCCAGATAAAGCACGTCGCGAGTACCATCCTTGTACTGATCCCACGTCATTGAGATGGGCAGTGCCTCGGAAGTATAGGCTTTGCGTTTCATCTGATCGACATACCAGCTGGTACTGAGGAGGGACAGGTTACACACGCGCACGTCCGTACGGTAGCCCTCCACCTCCTGTGCGTACCACAAGGGGAAGGTGTCGTTATCACCCAACGTAAAGAGTATGGCGTTGGGGGCACAGGAATCGAGATAGTTTTTGGCGATGGCCAACGCTGTGTAGCGGTTCGAGCGGTCATGGTCATTCCAGTTCTGGCTACCCATCACACAAGGCACCAGAGCAAAGCAGACCACCGTGGTGAGCACCGCACCGGAAACCTGAACAGGTTTGCTTTTGATTTTCTCGAAAAGCTCATAAATGCCCAGCACACCAAAACCGATCCAAATCGCAAAAGCGTAGAAAGAGGCGGCGAAAGCATAGTCACGCTCACGCGGCTGGAAAGCGTACATGTTCAAATAGAAGGCAATAGCCAAACCGGTCATGATGAACAGCAGGAATACCACAAAGGCATTCTTGGTGTCCTTGCGGGTTTGATAGAAGATGCCCGCCAGACCCAGCAACAGAGGCAACAGGTAGTAGGTATTGTGGCCGGGACGCTGCATGGCTCTGGGTTGATTGCTTTGTTCACCCACCATTGCCTTGTCAATAAACGGAATGCCGCTAATCCAGTTACCGTTCATGTTGTCACCCCGACCTTGCAGGTCATTCTGACGACCGGCAAAATTCCACATAAAATATCTCCAATACATGTACCCAAACTGATAGGTCTGCAGGAAGGTGATATTCTGTCTCCAAGAGGGGACATCGCCGCGTGCCAGCGCACGGCGGTTTTCCTTGTCGGTAGAGCTGTTGCTGCTGTAACGGTTGTTCAGCCAGTTTATGTATTCGCCCTGTTTCTCAGAGGACCACATTCTGGGGAAGAGCATACAATCGGAGGGATCGTATTGCGGTTTCTCGCCTTGACGCTCGTTGCAAACCACATAACGTTTGCTGTTTTTGTCTTTCGTATAAACCGGTTTGCCGTTCTCCACATTAATCACCTTGGAATTGTAGCTTTGGCCGTAGAAAAGTGGATTAGAACCATATTGTTCACGATTCAGATAGGCCAAAAGAGCCACGGCGTCCTCAGGGTTGTTTTCATCAATGGTCGGATTGGCATTGGAGCGGATAACCAGCGTGAAGAATGTCGAGTAGCCAATCAGCAACATCATGAAGCAGAATGTACCCGTAAGCAGCACGGTTTTTTTCTTCTTATAACCGGCAAAGATACCCCATGCTATAAGGGCGATGATGACGGCAAAAAAGAAGATGGTGCCTGAGTTAAAGGGCAGGTGTAATGAATTGACAAAGAAGAGGTCGAACTTCCCGGCCATATTCACCACTTGCGGGATGATTCCCCAAAGGATGAGGCCGAGCAGCACCACGGAGCCGCACAGCGACAGGAACACGCCCCATTCCGCTTTGGACTTCAGAGTACCTTTCTTGGCGCAAAGCACAAAAAGCGGAACGGTGACAAATGCCCAAATCAGAAGCATCCAAATCGGGGCGCAGAAGAAAGCAAAGAAGAAGGAGATAATAGCCATGCTGAGCACAGCACCCATGCCTGTCGCATTCTTCGAGAGCTTGTAATAGACGATAAGCACAACAGCTGGCAAAGTCAGCAAGTTCAACAAGTGCACACCGATGGAGAGACCTGTCAAATAAGCAATCAGAACAATCCAACGGTTGGGGTTAACATCGGCTTTGGGATTATCATACTCTTCGTCCCATTTCAGGATGCACCAAAACACCAGTGCGGTAAAGAAAGAGGACATAGCATAAACCTCGCCTTCCACAGCTGAGAACCAGAAGGTATCGCTGAAAGCGTAAGCCATGGAGCCCACAACAGCGGCACCCATCACGGCAATGGCGCGAGGCAGTGTCATCTCTCCATATTTGGCCACGAGTTTGCGGGCCAGACGCACGATGGTGAAATAGAGGAACATGATTGTCAGACCACTGCAAACCGCCGACATACAGTTCACGCAGAAAGCCATCTTGGTGGGGTCACCACCGGCAAACAGTGTGCAAATACGGCCGATGATCTGAAATGTAGGTGCTCCAGGGGGGTGTCCCACCAGCAATTTGGAAGTTGTGGCAATGTATTCACCACAATCCCACCAGGATACCGTAGGCTCAGCTGTCATAATGTAGATAGCAGAAGCCACTACACCGATGATCAAACCAAGAATTGTGTTAATCAATTTTTGTGTTTTATTCATTATTGATAAGATTTATAGTTTGCATTTTTCATCGATAACCTCTAATCGCTCATCGTTCATCGCGTGGCTGCCTTAAATTGTTGCAGGAAACGGACATCATTTTCAAAATACAAGCGGATATCGTTGGTCGTATATTTCAGCATAGTCATTCGCTCGATACCGAGACCGAAGGCAAAACCGCTGTATTTCTTACTGTCGATACCGCAGTTTTCCAGCACATTGGGATCGACCATACCGCAACCGAGAATCTCCACCCAGCCGGTATGTTTACAGAGGTTACATCCCTCACCGCCGCAAATATAGCAGGAAATGTCCATTTCAGCGGAGGGTTCCGTGAACGGGAAATAGGAGGGACGAAGGCGGATTTTGACATCCGGGCCGAACATGCGCTGCGCAAAGTAGAGCAGCGTCTGCTTCATATCAGCGAAAGAGACATTCTCGGCCACATAGAGGCCCTCCACCTGGTGGAAGATGCAGTGGGCACGGGAAGTGATGGCTTCGTTGCGGAACACACGTCCCGGACAAATCACCCGGATGGGGGGCTGCTGTTTCTCCATAGTGCGCACCTGCAAAGAAGAGGTGTGCGTACGCAACAGCACGTCGGGGTGCAACTCCACGAAGAAAGTGTCCTGCATATCGCGGGCGGGATGCTCTTCGGCAAAGTTGAGCGCTGTGAACACATGCCAGTCGTCCTCAATGTCCGGACCGGTGACAGCCGTGAATCCGATGTCCTCGAAAATGCGACGCACCTGGTTCATCATAATAGAGATGGGATGCATTGCGCCCACAGGCACATTTGCGGATGGACGGGTAACGTCAGCGATGTTGCTGCGAGAACAGGCTGCGGCCTCCATCTTGGTCCGCTGCTCCTCAAAGCGCTGCTGGGCTTTGTTCTTCAACTCATTGAGCATCTGACCGAAATTTTTGCGATTTTCCGGCGCTATGCTCTTGATCTCTCCGAACATCGATTGCAATTCACTTTTCTTGCTTAAAAAATTGAGACGGAACTGCTCCAGGGCTTCCGCATTCTCAATCTTGTAATTTTCAATTTCCGCTCTTATTTCGTCAATGGATTTCATACGATGATTTAGGTAAATGGGGTGAATGGGGTAAAAGGGGTGAATGAGGTGAAGTTGGGTTTTGGGGGTTGGGGATTGGGAGTTGGGATGTTAGGCCAAAGACCAACAACCAACAACTAATTCAAAATTGTCACACTTAAAATTTTAATATCTTCCGTCGGGCGGTCGAACTGGTCTTTGGGTTGGGCGGCGATTTTGTCAACCACTTCCATACCCGAGAGAACCTGACCGAATACGGTGTAGTCGCCATCGAGGAAGGGGGCTCCACCGAGGGTGGTATAGACCTCACGTTGCTCGGCCGTGAACTTTTTGCCGGTTCGCTGCTCAAGCATGTTGAGATAGGCGTTGTCGTAAGGTTTGCCGTCCACGATGTAGAACTGTGAGGCGGAGGAGGATTTTGCAGGGTTGTTGTCGCGTGCAGCGGCCACGGCACCTCTTCTATGGAAAAGCGACGGCACAAATTCAGCGGGGACACGGTAGTCGGGACCGCCAGCACCAAGACGCTGGCCTGGTTTGGCTGTCTTGGAGTCGGGGTCTCCAGTCTGAATCATAAAACCTTGAATGATCCGATGGAACAAAACGCCATCGTAATACTTCTCATTCACCAGCTTGATGAAGTTGTCACGATGCTGAGGGGTTTCGTTGTAGAGGGCAATACGGATGTTGCCTTTCGTGGTTTTGATAAGTATCTCTGTCATCTTTTCGGGTTTGGTTTCTGTTTTAGACTCCTTCACAGGCTCTGATTTTTTAGGTTCTGACTCCATTTTCTTTTGAGAAGAACATGAAGTCAATATCATAATAGACAATAAGATAACACTAAACAATCCTTTATTCATAGCTATTTTCGTTAAAAAGCGCAAAAATACAAAAAATAGGGGAATCCGCGATATTTTTGTTATTGTCGGGGGCCAATGTAATAGGTGCTGAAATACTCCTTGCCTGCCTCATAGCCGATTTGGAACAACTCGTCCACATAATTAAAATCGAACAACCAATACTCTTCCGGATCAACCATCACCACATCTGTAAACTGTTCCACGTTCAGGAATGAGGTCATGAACGGGCCGCAGACAACAGAACGAACCCACAGGGAAAAGATATCACGCTTGGATTGTGGTTTCTCGAGCAACAGAAGCGAGCCTATACGTACGTCACATTTTTCATCCAGAAGAGGCTGGATAGGCATATTATCGTAAATACCACCATCAACATAGGGATTATTATCAATCCAAACCGGAGAAAACACCATCGGTATGGCAGAAGAAGCCATCACGTACTTCACAAGGCCATCACCCTCTCCTTTATACACGGGTCTGAGAGAGTCAACATTGAAGGAGCAACAGTAGAAGCGGTACTTCAAGGAGTCGAAATTATTGTGGGGCACATATTTCAGCAGCACTTTTTGTATATGGTCCGTGCTGATGAGTCCGCCTGTCCGGTGCTGCCCGAAAATCACAATTCCCGTCAAGCGGTCCATTTTCTCGTCTTTTATAAATTGAAGGATCTCTTCAGGGGAATAGCCGGCAGCGTACAGCATACCCACAATAGCTCCCATAGAAGTGCCCACAATACAATCGGGCTTGATGCCAGCCTCGTCCATGGCCTTTAATAAACCCAGATGCGCATACCCCAGTGCGGCACCTCCGGCAAGTGACACTCCGATTTTCTGGGCACATACGGGATGGACAGCCACCATCATGACAACAACCAAAACTTGCAACAATCTTTTCATAACTAAAAATACTTCGGGCTGCAAAATTACATTTTTTGGCAAAAGAGGACAATTATTTTGTATCTTTGCACCCTGTTTATTATTAAAAGATTATGCGTCCAGATTTCAGCAATGTAGATTTTAAGAAAGTCCCTGAAAATCAAGAAGATTTTACAAAATGGGAAAAAGAGCACAATATTTCGGCCGATTGGATGACTGCCGAACAAATTCCTGTGAAACAGGTATATGGCATAGATGATTTGGCCGGTATGGAGCACCTCAACTATACGGCAGGTATTCCGCCCTATTTGCGCGGACCTTACTCCATGATGTACGCTTTTCGTCCTTGGACCATCCGTCAATATGCCGGATTCTCCACCGCCGAGGAGTCCAACGCTTTCTACCGCCGCAACCTGGCCGCTGGTCAGAAGGGTCTTTCCATCGCGTTCGACTTGGCCACGCACCGCGGCTACGACTCCGACCATCCCCGTGTGGTGGGTGACGTGGGCAAAGCTGGCGTTGCTGTGGACTCCATCCTCGACATGAAGATCCTCTTCGACCAGATTCCGTTGGACAAGATGTCCGTCTCCATGACCATGAACGGCGCCGTACTGCCGGTTCTGGCCTTCTACATCGTGGCCGCCGAAGAGCAGGGCGTGAGCATGGACCAGCTGTCCGGCACTATCCAAAACGACATTTTGAAAGAGTTCATGGTGCGCAACACCTATATATATCCGCCGTTGCACTCCATGAAAATCATCGCCGATATCTTTGAGTTCACCTCCAAGAACATGCCCAAGTTCAACTCCATCTCCATCTCCGGCTACCACATGCAGGAGGCGGGTGCCACGAGCGACATCGAGTTAGCCTACACATTGGCTGACGGTCTGGAGTATCTTCGCGCAGGTGTGAACGCAGGCATGAGCGTGGACGACTTCGCCCCGCGTTTGTCCTTCTTCTGGGCTGTGGGCATGAACCACTTCATGGAGATTGCCAAGATGCGCGCCGCCCGTATGCTGTGGGCCAAGATTGTGAAACAGTTCAACCCGCAGAATCCCAAGTCACTGGCCTTGCGTACGCACTGCCAGACTTCCGGCTGGTCGCTCACCGAGCAAGACCCGTTCAACAATGTGTGCCGTACCTGCGTGGAAGCCATGGGCGCCGCCCTTGGACACACCCAGTCACTGCACACCAATGCCCTCGACGAGGCCATCGCCCTGCCTACCGACTTCTCAGCCCGTATTGCTCGTAACACACAGATTTACATCCAAGAGGAGACCAAGATCTGCAAGTCCATCGACCCGTGGGCCGGTTCCTACTACGTGGAAAGTCTGACCCACCAGATCGCCCATCGCGCCTGGAAACACATCCAGGAGATTGAATCTCTGGGCGGCATGGCCAAAGCCATCGAGACGGGTATTCCGAAGATGCGTATCGAGGAGGCTTCCGCCCGCAAGCAGGCCCGTATTGACTCCGGCAAGGAGGCCATCATCGGTGTCAGCAAGTACAAGTTGGACAAGGAAGCGCCCATCGAGACACTGGAGGTCGACAACACCACCGTGCGTGAGGCTCAAATCAAGCGATTAGCCCAACTTCGTGCCAACCGCAACGAGGAGGAGGTAAAGGCTGCGCTGGCCGCACTGACCGAGTGTGCCAAGACCGGCAACGGCAACCTGCTCGACCTCTCCATCAAGGCCGCCCGCGTGCGCGCCTCCCTCGGTGAGATTTCCGATGCCCTTGAAGAAATTTACGGACGTTACAAAGCAAAAATAAATCTGATTTCAGGCGTGTACAGTGCAGAACAACAAAACAACACAACCTTTAAGAAAGCTTGTGACATGTGCGACGAGTTCGCCAAGAAGGAGGGTCGCAGACCTCGTATTATGATTGCCAAGATGGGCCAGGACGGCCATGACCGTGGTGCCAAGGTGGTGGCTACCGGCTATGCTGACATCGGTTTTGACGTGGACATGGGACCGCTGTTCCAGACTCCCGAGGAGGCCGCCAAGCAAGCCGTGGAGAACGACGTGCACATTCTGGGTGTTTCCTCACTCGCCGCCGGCCACAAGACGCTGGTGCCGCAAGTGATTGAAGAACTCAAGAAGCTGGGCCGCGAGGACATCATGGTGATTGTGGGAGGTGTGATTCCGCCGCAGGACTACGACTTCCTCTACAAGGCGGGCGCCGCCTGCATCTTCGGACCCGGCACCGTCATCAGCGACAGCGCGATCAAGATGCTGGAAATCCTGATGCAGGAGTAATGTCACAAGGTGCACGGTAAAAAGTGCACGGTGAAGTGTGAAGTTGGGAAATAGAGGTTTGGGAAAATACAGAAAAAAGACGCTCGATTGAGCGTCTTTTTTGTACTGCGTACGAGAATCGAACTCGTATTGCAAGATTGAGAATCTTGATTCCTAACCGTTAGAAGAACGCAGCATTAGGTGTTTTGAGGCTGCAAAAATACACTTTTTTTCAAATAATCCCTTTAAAAAAATAAATATGTTGCAATTTACTTGTTTTCAAGGGAATGCAACAGTTTAATCTCTTCAGCCCACAGACTTTCGTCGGGGGTTTCCAGAATCAGAGGCATGTGGTCGAACCTCGGGTCGCGCATAAAACGCTGGAAGAAGTCCATCCCCAGCAGGCCTTTGCCGATGCTGTCGTGGCGGTCCACGCGCGAAGCGAAGGGTTTCTTGGTGTCATTCAGGTGCACGGCACGCAGATAGTGCGCCCCAATGGTTTCGTCAAATTCCTGAAACGTGCGCTTGTAGCCATCCTCCGTCTTCAAATCATAGCCTGCCGAATAGGTGTGGCAGGTGTCAATGCACACACCCACGCGGTCTTTGTCCTCCACCTTGTCAATGATATAGGCGATATGCTGGAAGCTGAAGCCCACATTGGATCCCTGTCCGGCCGTATTTTCAATGACGGCGGTGACGCCGTGCGTCCGGTCCAGGGCCATGTTTATGCTTTCCGCGATGCGCCGGAGGCACTCCTCCAGCGAAATCTTGTTGAGGTGACTGCCCGGATGGAAGTTCAGCATTTTCAATCCCAACTGCTCGCAGCGTTTCATCTCATCAAAGAAAGCGTCACGCGATTTCTGAAGCGCTTCCGCCTCAGGCTGTCCGAGGTTTATGAGATAGCTGTCGTGAGGCAGAATGTAATCTGCAGAGATGCCCGCATCCTCGCAATTGGCTTTGAAAGCGGTTATTGATTTTTCCGCGAGAGGTGCCGACACCCACTGCCGCTGGTTTTTGGTAAACAGCGCGAAGGCCGTTGCGCCGACGGCTGCCGCGTTCAGCGGTGCATTCTCCACACCACCGGTGGCACTGACATGCGGTCCTATGTGTTTCATATTAATTAATATTGTATCCAATCATTACCTGCACATCCAACGGACGCTGCTTGTAGTTTTCGCCGCACATCTCCGGACGGGCCATGTTAAGCACTCCGAAATCCAGATGCGCACCCAGGTAGAATCTGGAAATCTGGTATCCTATCTCTGCTGAAACGCCGAAATTGAACCGTTTGAAGTAGGAGCCATTTCCCAAAAGATATTTCTGAGAATACTCATCCGATACCATATGATAATACAGATATTTGTTACCCTGTTCAAAAGGATTGAAATCACCTTCATACAGATAACTATCCCCGGGATTCACTCGCACGGAGGAAGAGTAGTTAAGTCTGCCGCCCAATGTCACATCGGCAAAAACGCCGGCGCCGAAACAGAAATGATTGGGTTTTGTGGAAAGATGATACATCACCATTACCGGAAGGCGGAGATGGTGGCTGGTGTATTTGATGGTGGCGTCAACAGAGGATACCGTGTCGCCTTCCGTAAAGGTTCCGAAACCATGCTCCCCGTTGCGCTGCAAGGAATACATCAGGCCGGTTTGCAAAAAGAGCTTTTGTGTCATGGCGAAATTCACGGAGACACCAGCAGCAGCCCCTATTTTCATCGTGCGTTCTGGATGATCCTGCGAGGGATTGAGGCTGATGGCCTGCCCTTTCGGGGCCACATACAACGAGCCGACACCGCCCACGCGCACACTCACCCGCACTTTGGGACCAGTCGCCGTATCTTGGGCAATTGCCGTGGAAATGTATGCCAGGCAAACCAGGAAAATCCAAATTCGTCTCATCTTATTTCAGTTTAATGTCCACACCTTCCTTGTCGGTAACCTTGCCGATAACAAAGGCTTTCTCGCCAAGGGTGTCGAACATGGCCAGTACCTGGTCGCAATCAGCGGGATCAACCACAAGCACCATACCGATACCCATGTTGAAGATGTTGAACATTTCGCGGTGTTCCACCCTGCCCTGTTTTTCAAGGAACGGGAAAATAGCGGGCATGTCCCAAGTGCCCTCTTCTACGAAGATACCCTGTCCGGGCTGCAGCACGCGAGGGATGTTCTCGTCAAAGCCACCACCTGTGATATGGCAGATGGCATGGATATCCACTTTAGACAGCACCTCAAGCACGGGACGCACATAGATGCGTGTGGGCGCGAGAAGCACATTGCCCAAAGTGTCGGGAAGACCCTCGTATTGGGTGTGAAGGTCCAGCTGATTGTCCTTGAAGATGATTTTACGAACCAGGGAGAATCCGTTGGAATGCACACCTGAGGAGGCAAGACCGACGAGCAGGTCACCGGTTTTCACCTTGCTGCCGTCAATGAGTTTGGATTTTTCCACGGCGCCGACAGTAAAGCCGGCAATGTCGTATTCATCCTCTCCATACATATCCGGCATTTCAGCGGTTTCGCCGCCTATGAGGGCACAGTTGGAAAGCACGCAGCCGTCGGCCACGCCTTTCACGATCTGCTCAATCTTGGTCGGTTCGTTCTTTCCCACAGCGATATAGTCGAGGAAGAACAGCGGGGCGGCGCCCTGTGCCAGCACATCATTCACACACATGGCCACAGCATCCTGGCCGATGGTGTCATGTTTGTCCATCATAAACGCCAGTTTCAGCTTGGTGCCCACGCCGTCAGTGCCGCTCACCAAAACGGGCTCCTTATAGTTAAGGGAGGCCAGATCGAACATACCGCCAAAACTGCCTATATTACCCATCATGCCCGGGCGGTTTGTACGGGAGATATGTTTTTTAATCAGACGCACGGACTCGTAGCCGGCTTCCAAGCGGACACCCGCCGCCTCGTATGATTTTGCCATTATGAAAAGTTTTAAAAAGGGTTAGATAATCAGCATTGCATCCCCGTATGTGAGGAATTTGTATTTTTCCGCCACAGCCTCTTTATAGGCACGCATGACAAATTCGTAGCCGCCGAAAGCAGCCACCATCATCAGCATGGAGCTTTGGGAAGCATGGAAATTGGTAATCATCGCGTCGCCCACCATAAAGCGGTAGGGTGGATAGATGAATTTGTTGGTCCAGGCATCCTCTTTCCCGTTCATCTGGGTGGTCTTCACATGGCCGTTGGCATAGACGGAAGACTCCAGCGCCTTGGTGGTGGTTGTCCCCACCACAATAATCTTATGACCTTCATCTTTGGCCTTGTTGATAGTATCGGCCACGTCGGCACGGATAATCATGCGTTCAGAATCGGGTTTGTGCTTGGAGAGATCTTCCACGTCAATGTCGTTGAAATTGCTCAGGCCGGCATGGAGTGTGACATAAGTGCGTTCAATACCCTTAAGTTCCATGCGTTTGAGCAGTTCGCGGCTGAAGTGGAAGCCGGCGGCGGGGGCCACGACAGCGCCCTCTTCCGACGCGTAAATGGTCTGATAGTTTTCCTCATCCTCAGGGACAATCTCGCGCAAGCGCTGGATATCCTCAGGCAGGGGCGTAGTGCCCAGATCCATCAGTTTCTTCTTGAAGGCATCATGGTCGCCGTCGAAAAGGAAACGCAGGGTACGCCCGCGTGAAGTGGTATTGTCAATCACCTCGGCCACGAGACTGTCATCCTCGCAGAAGCAAAGCTTGTTGCCAATACGGATTTTACGGGCTGGGTCCACCAATACATCCCAAAGACGGCTCTCTTCGTCAAGCTCACGAAGCAGGAAAACCCGAATCTTGGCACGGGTCTGTTCCTTCTCACCATACAGCAAAGCCGGGAAGACGCGCGTGTTGTTCATCACGAACAAGTCACCCTCGTCGAAGTAGTCAATAACGTCTTTGAATAACTTGTGTTCAATGGTCTTGGTCTTGCGGTCCAGCACCATCAAACGGGCCTCATCTCTCTCCTCCGAAGGATAGAGGGCGATCAGGTCCTGAGGCAGGTAATACTTAAATTCAGATAATTTCATTGTAAAATATTTGAGCTGGCAAAGATACAAAAATAATTAAAACCACTTCAATCCCTCCTAAGGCGCTGATGATTGAGGAATTTATTCTCCTGACGGATAATCCGCACCCGTTCCTGGGTCTCCGGGGTGAAGAACGATTCCGACACTTTTTCCTCCAAATACTCCACAGCCAGGTCGTTGGGATGACTGAGATCTTTAGCATAAAACCGGTAGTCACGGAGGTCATCAATCAGAAATTCGTAAGCGGGGAAATAGAAGGTGGTCTCATTATCCACCAGTTTGTCCACAGCGAGAAGGAGAATGGACTTGCTCAGCGTGTTCTCATGCATACCGTCACCGGCATGACGCACAGGACTGACGGTGAAAACCACCTTCAACTCCGGGCGCAACTCCTTCAAAAGTCGCAACGTCTCGTTCCACAATGACACGATTTTCTTCACATCCAAACGAATCCGGTCGAACTTGTAGTTCGGAATCTTGTGACAGTTGGAAACGATAAGATCGCGAGGAATGAACTTATAGCAAAACGCGGTGCCAAAAGTGACAAACAGATAGTCGGTTTGTTTCAAGAAATCCGCAGCCTTTGCCAATTGTTCATCGATGTTCTGCTCGAAAGTCTCGAAATTATCCCGGGAAAAACGGCCATGATGGGCAAAACTCACCCATGTGTCACGGTTCCGGAAAAAATAGCGATCCTTGTCAAAGGAGTCCGGAGCCATGAGCATCCGCAAGGCGTGGTCTATGGATATGGGATTAAAAAGCACCCCGAAAGGGTTGGAACAGACTTGAAAGCGGTGGCGTTCAAAATAGTTCCCGATGTTATCAGAAAAGCAGGATCCAAGCAGCATAATGCCGTTATCAAAGCCAATTTTGAAAGGAAACTGCGGGGCGGGTATATTGGTACGAAACAACATAATCTTGTCTATTTAGGGATTACCAATTTGGCGAATTTCAGGAGTAGGGTTTTCAAACCCACGGTTTCGAAGGAGACCTGGGCTTTTGTATCCGGGCCTGCGCCTTCCACAGATACCACCCGGCCATAGCCGAACTTGCCGTGATAGACACGCACGCCGGGCTGGATCTGGTCGTAAGTGGCAAGAGTGCCCACTTGGTCCAGCTGCACCTCGGAACGGGTTTTCACCTGCGGTTTGGAGACTGGTTGGCGGGTTGGTGAATGAGGCGTGGAGCCCAAGGGTTTCAGGTTGGTGCGAGGGGGTCTCGGACCGGACCGCCACCAACGGTCATCGTCATCCTTACGCCCGAAAGCGCCTGTGCCTTCCGACGCCTTTTGCGTGATGTTCAGGAACTTGTCTGGGATCTCCTCCAGAAAGCGGCTGTCCTCGCAAAACTGCAAGGTGCCGAATCGGTAGCGCGTCTGCGCACAGGTAAGCGTCACCTGCTTGCGGGCCCGCGTAAGCGCCACGTAGAACAGACGGCGTTCCTCCTCCATCTCCTGCCGGGAGTTGGCGCTCAGAGACGACGGGAAAAGATTCTCCTCCAAACCTGTGATGAACACATAGTCAAACTCCAACCCTTTGGCCGAATGGATGGTCATCAGCTTGACGCGGTCCTCATTCTCCTCGGCATTATTCTCATCCTCATCACTCAGCAGGGCAATGGATTCCATAAAATGGTCGAGGGAGGGGAAGTATTCCTCCATAATTTCGCCTGTCGCCTCATTGAAACTGCTTTCCGGCTCCTTCTCCGTGAATCCTTTCATGGAATCAAGCAGTTCCTCCACATGATCCACACGTTCCTTCTCGTCCGTGTTCTCCTTCAGCAACTTGGCGATACCGGTTTTAAAGACAATCTGCTTGCCCAATTCATAGGCATCCGCTGTCTGCAATTGGGCAGTGAAGCCTTTGATCATGTCGGCAAACTCCACCAGCCGGTTCATGGTAGGGGCGTTAACCTCCAGATTGCACTGACGCGGATCACACACCACATCCCAAAAGTGCAGTCCCTGTTCATTGGCCACAGCCGCAATACGGGCCACGGTGGTGTCACCTATACCGCGCATAGGGTAGTTGATGACACGGCGCAGCGACTCCTCGTCGTAATGGTTGACAGTCAGTCGGAAATAGGCCAGCACATCCTTGATTTCCTTGCGTTTGTAGAAGGAGAGCCCCCCGTAAATCTTGTACGGGATATGGCGTTTAACCATAGCCTCCTCCAGCGTTCTCGACTGGATGTTGGTGCGGTACAGGATGGCGAACTGGTTATTGGCAGCGTGCTTGTTCATCTTGGTTTCAAAGATGGCGCTGGCCACAGCATGGGCTTCGTCATTGTCGCTGGCGGAGCGAATGAGGTTTATCTTGTTGCCGGGCTCGTTCTCCGTCCACACATCTTTGGGCATCTGGTCCTTGTTGTACTTGATGACGGCATTGGCCGCATTCACAATGTTCTGGGTGGAACGGTAGTTTTGTTCCAGTTTGAAGATTTGGGCGCCGGGGTAGTCGCGACGGAAATTGAGGATATTCTGAATATCGGCGCCACGGAAACCGTAGATGCTCTGGGCATCGTCGCCCACCACGCAGATGTTCTGGTTAAGGGCTGACAGTTTCCGGATGATGAGGTACTGGGCGAAGTTAGTGTCCTGGTACTCATCCACGAGGATGTAGCTGAACCGGTTCTGGTACTTGTAGAGCATTTCCGGGAAGTCGCGAAGGAGGACATTCATGTAGTAGAGCAGATCATCAAAATCCATGGCGTCGGCATTTTTAAGCCGTCGGTTATAGGCAGCGAAAATATCAGCTATCATAGGTTTTCCCGCGGCGCGGTCAGCGGCCATAATCTCCCCGTTTTCAGCATAATCCCTTTCGGACAGCAGGTTGGACTTGGCCATGGAGATGCGGTTGAGAACATAGTTAGGGGCATAGATTTTAGGATCAAGATTCATATCCCTGACAATATTCTTAATCAAGGACTTGGAGTCATCTGTATCGTAAACGGTGAGGTTATGGGTATAGCCGAGTTTGTCCCCTTCGGCGCGCAGAATTCGGTAGAACACGGAGTGGAAGGTTCCCATGGTTACAGCCTTCGCCACATCGCCACCCACGAGGTTAACGATACGGGCGCGCATTTCTGCGGCTGCCTTGTTGGTGAAGGTAAGGGCGAGTATGCGGTAGGGGTTCACACCACGAGCCAGCATATAGGCAATGCGGTAAGTGAGCACACGGGTCTTTCCAGAGCCCGCACCCGCAATGACCATTACCGGTCCTTCTATCTGTTTCACAGCAAGTTGTTGCTGGTCATTCAAAGCGGATAAAATTGTTTCTTCTGTGGTCATTATTTTATTTTTGAGAGTGCAAATGTACTACTTTTTTTAAGTTTTATTTGTTAATTTTTACGAAAAAAATTTTTATGATTGTTTTTGTTTTTGAAATTTTTATATCTTTGCGGCGTGTTTCGTGAGCAGGTAACCGTACTGTCCCACCTTATTCATCCATGACAACACAATTTCCCACCTACATTATATTTGGCAATTACTCATTTTTTAGCGGTTACCTGTGCTTGTACGCGTCGTAATTTTTGTATTTTTGCGCCCTCTATAAAATATAATTCAATGTTAAGGACACATAATTGCGGCGAACTCACTATCGCCAACGTTTCACAAACCGTCACCATGTGCGGTTGGATTCAAAAAGTGCGCCATTTGGGCGGCATGATTTTCATCGATTTGCGTGACCGATACGGCATCACCCAGCTCGCCTTCAACCACGAGCAGCGCCCCGAGCTCTGCGAACAGGTGGAGAAGATGGGTCGTGAGTGGGTCATCCAGATCACCGGCACCGTTATCGAACGCTACAGCAAAAACAAGAACATCCCCACCGGCGACATCGAGATCGACGTGACCGCCGTCACGGTGCTCAACGAGTCTATGGTCCCGCCCTTCACCATTGAGGACGTGTCAGACGGTGGCGATGAACTTCGGATGAAGTACCGCTATCTCGACATCCGCCGCAATCCGGTAAAGAACAATCTCATTTTCCGTCACAAACTGGGCCTTGAAATCCGTAAATATTTGAGCGACCACGGTTTTCTGGAGATTGAGACCCCGTTCCTTGTGAACAGCACACCCGAGGGCGCACGAGACTTCCTCGTGCCTTCCCGCATGAACCAGGGCGAGTTCTACGCGCTGCCGCAGTCGCCGCAAACCCTCAAGCAGCTGCTCATGATTGCCGGCATGGACCGCTATTTCCAAATCGTGCGCTGCTTCCGCGACGAGGACCTCCGCGCCGACCGCCAGCCGGAATTCACCCAGATTGACTGCGAGATGTCCTTTATCGAACAGGAGGACATCCTGAATCTGTTTGAAGGATTGGTGAAGCACATCTTCAAGACCTTCAAAAACATCGACCTGGATGCCGTGGAGCGCATCACCTGGGCCGATGCCATGAAATATTACGGCTCCGACAAGCCCGATGCCCGCTTCGGCATGCGCTTTGTGGAACTCAACGACCTGCTCCAGCACAAGGATTTCAAAGTCTTCAACGAGGCTGAGCTGGTGGCCGGCATCAAGGTGGACGGCTGCGGCAACTATTCCCGCAAGCAACTCGACGGACTGGTGGAGTTCGTGAAAAGCCCGCATGTAGGCGCCGGCGGACTGGTTTACATCCTGTGCAATGCTGACGGCACGTTCAAATCATCGGTGGACAAATTCTATGATCAGGATGATTTGCGGGCAGTGGCCGAACGCTGCGAGGCGAAACCCGGCGACCTCATCCTCATCATGTCCGGAAAGGCCATGAAGACCCGCACGCAACTTGGTGTTCTGCGACTTGAAATGGGCAACCGCCTGGGCTTGCGCAAAGCCGGCGAATATAAAGTCCTGTGGGTTGTGGACTTCCCTCTGTTGGAATGGGACGAGGAGACACAGCGCTTCTATGCCATGCACCATCCCTTCACAGCCCCGAAGCCGGAGCACGAAAGCATGTTGGAGAGCAACCCCGGCGCCGTCAACGCCAATGCCTATGACCTGGTTATCAACGGTTCCGAGATTGGCGGCGGATCCATCCGTATCCACAACCCGGAACTGCAGAAGCGCATGTTCAAGGCTTTGAACTTCTCCGATGAGCAGGCGCAGAGCCAGTTCGGATTCCTCATTGACGCCTTCAAGTTCGGCGCTCCGCCCCACGGCGGCATTGCCTTCGGCTTCGACCGTCTTTGCGCCATCCTGTCCGACTGCGACTCCATCCGCGATTTCATCGCATTCCCGAAAAACAACGCAGGCCGCGACACCATGCTGCCCGCCCCGACACCCGTCAGTCCTGCACAATTAGACGAATTAAACATCCAATTAAAATCACCCGTTAATGGAAAATAACGAGCAATACAATTCTTTCAGCCTGATGAAATTCATCTGGGAGAAACGCAGACTGCTGATCATCATCTGCGTGGTCACGCTTGTCGTGTCCGCCGTCTGTTCATTCCTCATCAAGCCCAAATACAAATCTTCGGCTATCATTTATGCACCGCGGACCAACTCCGTGGCCAAGATTCTGCTGAACGAAGAGAACTATAACGAGCGTCTTGACATCAAGGCATACGCCTCTGAGGAGGAAACCGAGCAGATGATGCAGCTGCTCAACGCCAGAGAAATCAAAGATTCCCTGATTAAGAATTTCAATCTGGCTCAGCATTACGATATTGACACGAACTCTAAGAGCTGGTACTCCCGTATTCAGAAGATTCTGAACAACGAGATTGAAATCAAGCGCACCAATTTCGGGGCCATCTCTATCGCGATAAAGGACCATGATCCCGTATTTGCCTGCCGCATGGCCGAAGACATGCTGCGTCTGCTGGACACCATCAAGAACCGCACAGAGCACGAACGTGCCACCGCCGCCTACCAGGCGTTGTGCGAGCAAATGGATTCCATCGGGCGCGAGGTCCGACGCATTGAAGACTCCATCCAAATCTGCATGCAGAACGGCGTGTTTGATGTGGAGGCACAGTCAGAAAGAGTGATGCAGCAGTATGCCATTGCCGTATCCCAAGGCAATGCCGCAGCCATCAGCCGGCTGGCCAAGGAACAGGAAAAACTGGCCATCTGGGGACCCCGTCTCGACGCCCTCCAGAACATGCAGTACACTTTCCTCAAATACCAGGCACTCTGCAAACAGAAGATGCTCGACGCCCGCCTCGACATGCAGGGCTCCATGCCCGTGAAATTCGTGGTGGAACGCCCCATCGTGGCCGACAAGAAGTGTTACCCGAAACGTTCCCTCGTGGTCCTCATTTCCACACTGTCGGTACTGCTGCTGTCCGTTATCGTCCTATTAATGATTGATAGAATTGAAGAAAAGCCTTCTGGAAAAGCTGAAGAACCTGTTGCATAGACTCTCTTTAAAGCAGTGGCTGACCATAGTCTTCTGCATTCTGATTGTCTTTGTCAACGCTTACGCCATCATCCAGGAACTGCCCATAGTTCCGCTATTGACCGGCGCAGCTTTTTTTATATACCTGATTATCTTCCGCGTGGACCTGCTCATGTATCTGATGGCCCTCTGCACGCCTTTTTCTGTGATATTGGAAAGCAAAAACATCCATCTTGGTTTATCGCTTCCATCGGAAGTTTTCATGATTGCGCTCACCATCCTGTTTCTCTGTCGTATCATCTACGACTTGCGCATGGACCCCAAACTGGTGTCACATCCCATTTCCATTGCCATTTTTGCATATCTGGGCTGGATGCTGCTCACCTGCATTACCAGTGAACTGCCCGTGGTCTCCATCAAATTCTGGCTCTCGAAAATATGGTTCACCACAGCATGTTACTGGATGCTTATTCAATTTGTGAAGGATGACAGGAAGAAAGCGGTGCGTTATTTCAACTGCTATGCGGTGGCGCTGGCCGTGGTGGTCATCATCACCACTGTCAAGCACGCGGCAAGCGGTTTCGACGAGCATTACGCCCACTGGGTGATGAGTCCCTTCTACAACGACCATACGGCATACGGCGCCGTGCTGGCATTTTTCCTGCCCATCACCGCCTGTTGTTTTTTCCTTCCTGAAAACAACACCAGAAAAAAGATTTTTTATGCGGTGCTGACTGTCATCCTGCTTATCGGCTTCTATCTCTCATTCAGCCGTGCGGCCTGGATCAGCCTGGTGGTCGCCATCGGTGTGTTCATCGTGCTGAAGCTCCGCATCAAGCTGTCATGGCTGGTTGCCGGTTTGTTAGTTGTCGGAACGGCACTATACTACTCCGCCGATGATATCCTTTACAAGATGAGCCGAAACAGTCAGGACGCCTCCGGCAATCTTACAGAGCAGTTGCAGTCCATATCCAACATCAGCACCGACGCTTCGAATGTGGAGCGCCTCAACCGCTGGAACTCAGCGTTCGGGATGATTCAGGAGCGACCAATAACCGGCTGGGGCCCGGGCACATACCAGTTTGTTTACGCCCCTTTCCAGAAAAGCCAGTTCAAAACCATTATCACTACGGACTTCGGTGACGGAGGCAATGCGCACAGCGAGTATATCGGCCCATGCGCTGAAACGGGGTTTCCGGGACTCCTCACCGTTCTAGCCCTCGTGATTGTGAGTCTGTACACCGGCATCCGGACATATAACCACAGCAAGGACAAGACCGATCGTCTGATGGCTTTGATGATGACATTGGCCCTGACCTCCTATTTCGTGCATGGCTTTCTCAACAATTTTTTGGACACCGACAAGCTTTCTCTCCCGTTCTGGGGTGCTTTTGCCGTCATTATGCTGGCGAATCTGAGGATGAATGAGATGCATGAGGTACAAGGGGTGCATGGGGTGAAGGAGGAGGCAAGTAATGCGTAACCGAAAGCTCATCGGGACTTTGGCGGGCATTGCCGCGGCGGTTTGCTATGGCACCAATCCTTTGGGTGCGTTGAAACTGTACGCAGAGGGCATGCAGACCAACAGTGTGCTGTTTTACCGCTTCGGTCTGGCGTGGGTTATCATTGCCATCGTCATGCTCTTCCGCAAGGAGTCTCTGAAGGTCACCCGACAGGAGTTCACCGCATTGACAGGGTTAGGACTGCTGTTCATTGTCTCCTCTTTAACCCTCTATCTGAGTTTTCACCACATGCCGGCAGGTGTGGCCTCCACCATTCTGTTCACCTACCCCGTGATGACCGCTGTCATTATGGCGGTGTTTTTCCATGAGCGCATCACATGGACCACCGTCGTGTCGCTAATTCTCTCGGGTGCAGGTGTAACTTTGCTCTATTGGAGTGATAGTGCAGGTACACTTTCCACGTTGGGTGTGGTGCTGGTACTGGCTTCGGCGCTATCGTATGCCTTGTACATCATATTGGTCAACCGGAGCAATCTGCAGATGTCCTCGTTCAAGATTAACTTTTATGTACTGATGTACTGCACATTGGGCATGGTGGTTTACTCCTTAGTTGCCGGGTTGCCGCTCTCTTTGCCACAAACTGCCACCAGCTGGTTCTATATCGGCTGGCTGGCTATAGTGCCCGCCATCTTCGCCTTGGTGCTGATGGTCTATGCAGCCAAATATGTGGGCTCCACCGCCACTGCCATACTCGGCGCCCTCGAGCCTCTTACCGCCGTCCTCATCGGCATCTTTGTCTTCAACGAACCCTTCACTCTCAACCTCGCAATCGGTATCGTCCTGATATTAGGGGCGGTGGTAATCATTGCGAAGGGGAAAAGAGAAGTGGGTGCATGAGGTACATGGGGTGAATGAGGTAAAAGGTGAACGGTGAAGGGTAAACGGTACACGGAGTGAAAGGGGTGAAAGGGGTACAAGGTGAACGGTGAAGGGTAAACGGTACACGGAGTGAAAGGGGTGAAAGGGGTACATGGTGAACGGTGAATGGTAAACGGTACACGGGGAAAGGGTGCACGGGGAATGGTACACGGGGAAAGGGGTAAAAGGTGAAAGGGGTATGCAATAAAATGCAATGGGATTCGTTGATTGAAACAAACTAAAATAACATAATATTAACAACTATGAACAACAAATTTGAAGATTTAAAAGTTTGGAAAAACAGTTTTGATTTAACTATTAACATATATAAGCATTTAAAAGAGTGCAGGGATTATGGATTCAAGGATCAGATTCAGCGGGCGGCGGTTTCCATTCTATCCAATATTGCAGAAGGCTTAGAGCGAAATCATGCAAAAGAAATCATACAATTCTTGTATATTGCCAAGGGTTCTTGTGGAGAAGTCCGCGCCCAATTACATATTGCCAAAGCACTAGGATACATTTCACCCGAAAAAGCAGATGTTTATATTGACAACTCTGCATTAATATCATCACAATTATATAATCTGATACAATATCGTTTAAACGGCAAAAAATCAAACACTTAATAAACCATTCACCATTCACCTCTAACCGTTCACCTTTAACCATTCACCTTTCACCGTTCACCTTTCACCGTTCACCATTCACCAAATTCACCCTATAATGTTCAGTTTAGGAAGCGACAACCATTCGGGCATACATCCCGACATTCTGAAGGCCATAATTGAGGCCAACCAAGGTCACCAGCACGCATACGGTGATGACACCTACACGGATAAAGCCAAGATGTTGATCAAGCAGCATTTCGGCGATACCGCCGAGCCCTATTTCGTGTTCAACGGCACGGGCGCCAACGTGGTTGCCCTGCGCGCGTGTGTGCAGGCGTACAATTCCATCCTGTGCGCCAAAACCGCCCACATTGCAGTGGACGAGTGCGGTGCTCCGGAGTTCCTGACCGGCTCTGCATTACGCGAAATTGAGACCCCTGACGGCAAGCTCACGCCCGAGCTCATCGCGCCCCGCCTCATCAACTGGGGCTTCGAGCACCACTCGCAACCCAAGGTGGTCTATATCTCCCAGTGCACCGAGCTGGGCACGGTATATACTTGCGAAGAGATCAAAGCCATTGCGGACTACATCCACCAGTATGGCATGTACCTCCACATGGACGGCGCGCGCCTCGCCAATGCCGCAGTGACGCTGAACAAAACTTTTAAGGAAATGACGGTGGATTGCGGGGTGGACATTCTAAGCTTCGGCTGCACCAAGAACGGACTGATGATGTGCGAGTGTGTGATTGCCTTCCGTCCGGAATTGGCTGAGAACCTGAAATATATCCGAAAGCAAAGTACGCAGCTGTGTTCCAAGATGCGCTACATCAGCTGCCAGCTCATCCCATATCTTGAACAAGGCATCTGGAAAAGCAATGCCGGGAACGCCAACCGCATGGCCCAACTCTTGCGCCAGGGCATCATAGATGCCGGCTTCGACACCTTCACCCAAAAGACGGAAGCCAACATTTTGTTGCTCAAGCTGCCAAAACAACTCACAGACAAGCTGTTGGAGCATCATTTCTTTTACATCTGGAATGAACGGGAGAATGAAATCCGGCTTGTCACCAGCTGGGACACGACAGAGAGTGACGTGCGTGCGTTTGTGGAGGATATAAAGGCTTGAATTTTCAACCGATTTTTCAATAAACCCATCTGAAATGAAGAAAATATCCATTCTGTTCCTGATACTCTTAACCTGTTGTGGCCTGAGAGCCATCGCCCAAAACAGCTCCAAGGTGCCCGCTATGCCTTCGGATGCCTTGACACTGCAAAGTCCCGACGGCCAGCTACAGTTGAAATTCGCCGTGGTGGATGGGGTGCCGCAATATTCGCTCGACCGTGCCGGAAAGCCCGTGGTGCTGCCCTCGCGCATGGGATTCACCTTGGAATGGCGCGACGACCTGGCCCACGCCTTCGTACTTAAAGACAGAGTCTATAGCACGTTTGACGAAACATGGGAGCCCGTTTGGGGCGAGGAGGCCCGCATACGTAACCATTATAATGAGATGCTTGTGACTATCGAGCAACCTGTCGGCTCCGTGGAAAGCATGGACCATTCCACCGAAAAGAAAGCCACCGTGATGCAAATCCGTTTCCGCCTTTACGACGACGGGCTCGGGTTCCGCTACGAGTTTCCGATGGAGAATGCGCTGGTCTGCTTCTGGTTCAAGGAGGAGCTGACCGAATTTGCCATGGCTGGCAACCACACCGCCTGGTGGATTCCGGGTGACCTGGACACCCAGGAGTACAACTACACGGAATCTAAGCTGTCGGAAATTCGCAACCTTTGGGAAGCAGGCCACAAGGACGGCGGATGGCCGTGGACAGCATTTTCAAAGACAGGTGTGCAGACTGCCTTACAGATGAAAACCTCTGATGGTTTATACATCAACATCCACGAGGCTGCCACCCTCGACTATCCGACCATGCATTTGGATTTTTTAGATTCTTTGTCCGTTAATCCTTGGGACACCATATTTCCATTCTCCCGCCAACAGCCAACAGCCCATAGCCAACAAGCAGAAGCTTACACTTTCCGTACCTGGCTCTGCCCTGATGCCACGGGCTACAAGGGCCGTATGCAGGCGCCCTGCCACACACCTTGGCGCACCGTGATGGTTTGCGAAAAGGCCACCGACGTGCTCGCCTCACGCCTGATTCTCAACCTCAACGAGCCCTGTGCCCTGGAGGATGTCTCTTGGATACATCCTGTGAAATACATGGGGGTCTGGTGGGAGATGATTTCCGGCAAGAGCAGCTGGTCTTACACCAGCGATTTTCCCTCGGTGAAGATTGGCGAGACCGACTTTGCACACGCCAAACCCACAGGCAACCATGGTGCCAACAACGCCAATGTGCGCCGCTACATCGACTTCGCCGCCAGACACGGCTTTGATGCGCTTCTCATCGAGGGATGGAATGTGGGCTGGGAGGACTGGTACGGCAAGCAGAAGGAGTTTGTCTTCGATTTTCTCACCCCTTATCCGGATTTCGACCTGCCTGCGCTCAACAAATATGCCCACGAGAAGGGCATCCGGCTCATCATGCACCACGAGAGTTCGGCTTCGACTGTAAACTACGAGCGTTGGATGGAAAAGGCCTACAATCTGATGAACCAATATGGTTACGATGCTGTGAAGAGCGGTTACGTGGGCACCATCATCCCATTTGCCGAAGGCCACTACAGCCAACCCATCAACAACCACTACCACTATGCCATTGTGGAAGCGGCCAAGCACCACATCATGGTGAACGCCCACGAGGCCGTGCGTCCGACAGGACTATGCCGCACCTGGCCCAACATGATCGGCAACGAGAGCGCAATGGGCACAGAGTTCCGCGAGCGCATCAACCCCGGCCACACCACCATCCTACCATTCACACGGCTACAGGGCGGCCCGATGGACTATACGCCGGGTATTTTTGAGACCGACATGGGCAAGATTGTACCGTGGGGCAAAAAGATGCAGCACACCATCTGCAACCAG
>CAJODA010000020.1 GCA_905233745.1 uncultured Bacteroidales bacterium | reverse complement strand
CTGTACTGGCAGAGAACAACATCTATACTGTGGACGTGACCGTCAACCCGACCTACTACTTTCCGGAGAACCACACCGTCACCCAAGGCAGCCTGCCCTTCAACTGGCACGGCAAGACCTTCAACGCCAGCACCACCGCTTACGATTCGCTGACCACCACGGCCGGTTGCGACAGCATCTTTTTCCTGACCCTCACCGTGACGGCATTCAACATCGTCCAGGACAACCCGATTGCCCTGTGCCAGGGCGAAACGGCCAACTGGCGCGGGCATCTGCTCACGGAGCAGGGAACCTACCGCGACACGGCACTGGCGGAGAACACTGTCTACACGGTAGAGGTCACGGTAAATCCGACCTACGCTGTAGATACTGCCGTCACAATCACCACCAACGACCTGCCTTATCATTTTGTGAGTGGGCAAATTGACACCACCTTTGAAACAGGCACAGCCCAACTCTCAACTTTTAACTTTCAACTTTCAACCCAATATGGTTGCGACAGCACCGTAACGTTAACCCTCACTATCAATGTGGGTTTAGAGGATTATGAAAAAGAGGGTGGACTAACAGTACATCCTAATCCTACAACTGGCGTACTGACTATTAATGGACGTGACCCATTCACTCAGATACAAGTATTGGACGCCTTCGGACGAATCATACGCAATTATCCAGCCGAAGGATTGAAAACAATCATAGACCTTGACGGTCTGGCTCCAGGAGTCTATATTATCCGTGCAACCAATTCCAACCGAGTTGTAGGTCTGAAAAAGATAGTCAAGGTAACCCTATAAAAAAAGGAGGTTCACAAACCTCCTTTTTTTGTTAAAAAACTCAAATATGAAATAGTTTGTAATTGGCAACAATGCCAGTTGCAAACTATTTCACGATATAGTCAACGTATGCACCCGGGGTATGTACACTCTCCATGGAGATAGAGCCCGTAGGCACCAGTTCTTTGGTTTCCACAATCACGAGATCAGCGGCAGTGGCCATCATAGGATTGAAGTTCTGGGTAGTACCTTTGTAGATGCAGTTACCCATCTCGTCGCAAATGCTGGCACCAATCAGCGCCACATCTGCATGCAACGGGAGTTCCAAAAGATATTCCTCCCCGTTGACTTCAACTTTGCGTTTTCCTTCCTCAACGACAGTACCCAGACCGGTTTTGGTGAGGATGCCGCCAAGGCCTGCGCCGCCGCAACGGATACGCTCTGCCAATGTGCCTTGGGGAACAAACTCGATTTCAAGTTCCTTGTCGTTAAACTGTTGCACTGTATCAGCGTTTGTGCCGATATGGGAAGCGACGAGTTTTTTAACCTGATGATTGGAGATCAACATACCGATGGCCTTGTTAGGATAAGCAGTGTCGTTGCCGATAAGCGTGAGATTCTTCACACCATTCTTGGCGATGGCTTCCACAACTTTCACGGCGGTACCACAACCGAGGAATCCGCCAAACATGACCGTCATCCCGTCTTTGATATAGGAAGCGGCTTCTTCTACAGTAATAACTTTATTCATATCTCAAAAATTTTTGATTGTTTTAAGCTTTCAAATTAGTTCGCAAAAATAAAAAAAAATTCATTGCTTTTTACTATCTTTGCGCCCTAAAAAAACAACCCCTTATATGATTGCTGATTACATCTTTGAAACTGCCTGGGAGATTTGTAACAAAGTGGGCGGTATCCACACTGTTTTGTCCACCAAGGCCGCCACTGTTGTGGAACAACTTCATGATAATTATATATGTATAGGACCTGACTTGTCAAAAGAGCACAGCGATGACTTCATAGAAGACACCTCACTTTATAAAAATTGGCGAGATGTTGTGCAACAGGAAGGCCTCAAAGTTCGCATTGGCCGCTGGCGCATCTGCGGTTCCCCGGTGGTCTTTTTAGTTGATTTCACGCCTTTCTTTGAGAAGAAGAATGAGATACTGACCAAGTTTTGGCTTAACTACAAGCTGGATTCCATTTCCGGACAGTGGGATTATATCGAGCCTACCCTGTTCGGCTATGCAGCCGGACGGGTGATAGAGAGTTTCTACAACTTCCATTGTAACTCCATGGACCAGATCATCGCCCATTTCCATGAATGGATGACAGGGTCGGGCATCTTGTATCTGAAGAATGTCGCACCTCAGATTGCCACGGTATTCACCACGCACGCCACCGTGCTGGGGCGCTGTATTGCAGGAAACGGTCTTCCGCTATACGGCAACATCCACCAGTATAATCCTTTGGAAACCGCCGGACGTTTTGGTGTGCAGTCCAAATACTCGCTCGAATCCTTGTCCGCGCAGCATGCTGATGCCTACACTACTGTCAGCGACATCACCGACAAAGAGTGCGAAGCATTCTTCTGCAAGCCTGCCGATGTAATCACCATCAATGGTTTTGAAGATGATTTCGTACCCAAGGGGGAGGTGTACACCACCAAAAGGGCGGCAGCCCGCGAGAAACTGCTGCACGTGGCCTCCTCGCTGATGCAGCAGCAACTGCCCGAGGAGTCCCTGCTGGTTATCAACAGCGGACGATTCGAGTTCAAGAACAAGGGCATTGACGTGTTCATCAAGAGTTTGGCGAAGCTTTCGCAGCAACATCCCGACCGCACCATAGTCGCGTTCCTCACCGTGCCAGCCGGCAACAGCGGCAAGCGCGTGGAGCTGCTTCAGCGGATGGAGAATCCCGTGGGCGAGACTCCCATCACGAGCGACTACGCCACGCACGTGCTCCACGACCCCTACAACGATCCCATCATGAAAGCCCTCGTTGAGAACAGACTTACCAATCACCCCGAAAGCAATGTGAAAGTGGTCTATGTACCCGTATATCTGGACGGCAACGACGGCATTTTCAACCTCAGTTATTACGACCTGCTCATCGGCTTTGACTTAAGCGTCTTCCCCTCCTACTACGAGCCTTGGGGATATACCCCGTTGGAGAGCATCGCCTTTGGCGTGCCCACGGTAACCACCTCATTGGCCGGCTTTGGCCTCTGGGTGCGCGAACAGTTCGGCGAGCAGCAAAGTGTGGTGGTCATTGACCGCAATGATAACAATGACGATGAAGTTGTGGACAAAATCGCCTCAGCCATCACATTCTACAGCAATTGCGACAAGCAGACCAAAGAGAATATCAACCAAACGGCCATGCAGATGTCGCAAAAGGCTCTTTGGAAACATCTTTACGAGAACTACAAGAAAGCATACGCTATGGCACTGGGCAAAAGCGAGCTCCGCTATGATCAGTATCAGATCAAAACCGCAAACATCGGACAGATTGTGGAACACACCATGGCAGATGCACCGGAATGGCACCGGATTACCATCAAATCACACCTTCCCAAGTCTCTTGAAAAACTTGAAAAACTATCAGAGAACCTGTGGTGGAGTTGGAATTACGAGGCTCGCGAGCTTTTTGAGGAGATTGCCGGTCCCTCTTTATGGCAGGAGTGCGCCGAGAACCCGATACATCTGATTCAGATTCTTCCGTTGGGAAGAATGGAGAATTTTGCCGGCAACGAGACATTTCTGCGCAAGTTGGACAAGGTATATGCCGATTTCCGCGCATACATGGATATGCCCTGCACGCGTCCGGAAAAGAAGATCGCCTACTTCAGCATGGAGTTCGGCATCAGCAACGAACTCAAGATCTTCTCCGGCGGTTTGGGCATGTTGGCCGGCGACTATTTGAAAGAGGCCTCCGACAGCAACGTGAACATGATCGGCATCGGACTGCTGTATCGCTACGGTTACTTCACCCAGCAGATTTCAGCTCACGGCGCACAGGTGAACCTGTACCCGCCGCAAAGTTTCTCCAAGCTGCCCATCACCCCGATAAAGGATGAGAACGGGGATTGGAAGAAGGTGAGCCTCGCGCTGCCGGGACGCAACTTGTATGCCCGCATCTGGCGCGTGGACGTAGGACGCATCCCGCTCTATCTGATGGACACCGACTTTGACGAGAACTGGAACGAAGACCGCGGTGTGACCGCCACCCTCTATGGCGGCGACGTGGAGAACCGGCTGAAGCAGGAGATGCTTCTCGGCATTGGCGGCATGCGTATGCTGAACATGTTGGGAGAAAAGCCCACTTTGTTCCACCTGAACGAAGGTCACGCAGCCTTCCTGAGTTTGGAACGCCTGTATCAGATTATGCAGGAGGAGCATGTGAACATGTCCATAGCCTCCGAATTGGTGCGGGCCTCCTCTCTATACACCACACACACTCCCGTGCCGGCCGGCCACGATGCCTTCAACGAAGACCTGATGCGCACCTATTTCGCACAATTCCCTGAGCGCTTTGACATCTCCTGGGAGGCCTTCATGGGACTGGGCCGCAAGCGTGAGAGTTACACCAATGACAAGTTCTCCATGAGCATTCTCGCCTGCCGTTTCTCCCAGGAGATCAACGGTGTGAGCCGCATCCACGGCCGTGTGTCGCGCGAGATGTTCGCCGACCTCTACGAGGGCAGATTCGCCGAAGAGTCACACATCGGATATGTGACCAATGGCGTGCACTACCCCACCTGGGCGCACAAGAAGTGGCAAAAGCTCCATGCCGAGACCTTCGGCGCCAACTTCGCTGCCGACCGTTCAAATCCTGAACACTGGACAAAAATCAACAGCGTGGCCAATGACCGGATCTGGGCCATCAAGCAGGAGCTCCGTAAAGAGATGTTTGCGGCCATCAAGCCTATGCTCAACGACCAGATGCGTCGCCGCAACGAGTCGCCCGCCCTTATCAACCAAACTCTGAAGGCCATCCGCGATGACGTGCTCACCATCGGCTTTGCACGACGCTTTGCCACATACAAGCGCGCCCATTTGCTGTTTACCAATGAAGAACGGCTCAAAGAGTTGCTCAACAACAAGCAGACCCCGATACAGTTTGTGTTTGCCGGCAAGGCACACCCGCACGACAAGGCCGGTCAAGACCTCATCACCCGCATCATCGAGCTGGCCCGGAAGCCTGAATTCATTGGCAAAATCATCTTCGTGGAAAACTACGACATGATACTGGCCAAGAAGCTGGTTTCCGGCTGCGATGTCTGGCTCAACACGCCCACGCGTCCGCTAGAGGCATCCGGCACCTCCGGCGAAAAAGCCGTGATGAACGGCGTGCTCAACTTCAGCGTGCTTGACGGCTGGTGGGCGGAGGGCTATGTCCCCGGCGCGGGCTGGGCTATCAAAGAACAGATCACCTATCAGGACAACCGCCTGCAGGATGAGCTGGATGCCGCCACGCTCTACTCCACCATCGAAGAGGAAATCGTTCCCGCCTTCTATGTGCGCAACGCCCAAGACATCCCGGAAAAGTGGGTCTCCATGATGAAAAAGTGCTTCTCCTTTATCTCCCCGCACTACACCATGAAACGCCAGCTGGACGACTACTACAACAAGTTCTATCACAAACTGGAAGAAAGATACCTCAAAATCTCTAGCAACGACCTGCTCCCCGTGCGCAACCTGCTGCGCTGGAAAGAGAAAGTGCTGGCCAACTGGAGCAACATCAGATGCATGGAGGTAAGCAACCAGAACCACATCAACAACACTTTCTACGTGGGAGAAAAACTCTTCCTAACCCTGACTATCCGCAAGGGCGCGCTCAAAGCGGATGACCTCAAGGTGGAAATGATTTTCACCGATGCCGACATCCAGAACCGCATCGCTCTGTATGCCAAATATCCCTTCGTCCCTGTAAAAGAAGACCGCGACACTATCACCTACCAGTTCGATCTTGATGCAAAAGACGTGGGATTATGGAACTGCGCTATCCGCATTATACCTCAACACCCGATGCTACCCCATGATCAGGACTTTAACTTGGTAAAATGGATGTAGAAGAAATTAGAGATGAGAGATTGGAGATGAGAGACGGAGTGTTCCAAACGGTGATTTTGGCGAATGGGGCACTCCCGACAGAAATGCATGCCCTTGAGATTTTGCGGCAGGCTGAACAGATTATCTGCTGCGACGGGGCAGTGGGCAAGCTGGTTGAGGCCGGTCTTGAGCCGACTGCCATTGTAGGAGATCTTGATTCCATGCGGAAAGAGGACCTGCAAAAATGGCAACATTGCCTCTATCCTGACAAGAGCGAAGAATACAACGACCTCCAGAAAGCCCTGAAATACTGTCTGGCGCACCAACTGGACCATATTGTGCTTTTGGGGTGCAACGGGCTCCGGGACGACCATTTCATCGCCAATCTCAGCATAATGGCCACCTACTGCGAGCAATTGCACCTGAAGATGGTGACTGACTACGGCACCTTTATCGGGCTACGGCAAACCACCACCCTGCCCTCTTTTGCAGGACAACAGATTTCCATTTTTTGCAAAGACGAACACCTTCCACTTACCTTCCACGGACTCAAATACCCGGTGCAAAGACGATGCTTCAAGCATTTCTGGGAGGGAAGTCTGAACGAGGCCCTTGGCGAACAGTTCACCATTGAGTTGCATGGCTCGGGAACTGTGGTCCTGTTTTTGGGAAACAACGAAAAAACAATCCTCTGACACATGGACCTGAACGTCCCCGGCAACCAGAACCTCAGAACTATTGTTCTGCCCAACTGCAAAAGTTTGCTAATCCGCCAGTTGGTGCTGCAGTATGTCTATGAGGGACAGGTGCTGGAGATCTCCGGGCGCGAGTGTTCCGACGTGCAGGTTACCCACCGCGCACTGCAAGCCCTCACGACTGCCACCGGGTGCCCAACAGAGACCCTGATAGATGTGGCAGACTGCGGGGCGGCCTTCCGCTTTATGATGGCCCTGCTGGCTGTGACCCCCGGTCATTGGAAACTGACCGGCACTCAACGACTATTGGAACGCCCCATCGAGGAGCTGGTGCAGGTGCTGCGCGCCATTGGTGCGGACATACGTCCAGACAACGATGGCTGGATTATCACGGGGAAGGCCCTGCATGCGGATTCGCTGACCGTCAACTGCGCTCGCAGCAGCCAATTTGCCTCTGCCCTATTGCTCATCGCGCCGAAAATCGGGCTCCGGCAACTGAACATCATCCCCGCGAATACCGGTTCCCTCTCCTACGTAAGGATGACGTTGGCCTGCCTACGCGAAAAAGTGAACGTACCTGCCGCCAATTACACCCCCGTCAAACTGGGATTATCCGGCGACTGGAGCGCTGCCGTGTTCTGGTATGCCATGGCAATGCTTGACCCAAAAGTGGCATATGAGCTGTCTGGACTTTCCCTTTCCTCCGTCCAAGGGGATGCCGTGACCGCCCGCTGGTTTGCGCAGATGGGAGTAACATCCCTGGAGGGCGAAAATGGCATACGCGTGCAAGCCACCCCGCAGAGTGCCATCCCGCCCCGACACTTCGATGTGGCCGACCACCCGGACCTGCTCCCCGTGATGGCCGCACTGGCCTGTCTGCTGCCCGCTGATTTCACCTTCGTCCACACCCGCAATTTACAGTTTAAAGAGTCGCACCGCACTAAAGCCTTGTGCGAACAACTCGCACCATTTTCGGAAAGAATTGAATTTAAGGAAGACACCTTCAGAATTGTAGGCAAACAGAGAGCCCTGTGGGGCACTCCGCCATACCGCTTCCTGACAAACCACGACCATCGCCTGGCCATGGCGTTTCTGCTTTTCGGGAAAGATGCCTTACTGGATGATACGCAATGCTTGGGGAAGTCCTATCCGGATCTTCTTTCCCAACTGTAACCTTACGGTCTGATGCGCTGAATCCGATCCAGCGTTTCCTTCACGTTGGCACGCGGCGTGCCAATATTCATCCGCATGAAACCCTCGCCATCCGGGCCGTAGTCAACGCCACTGTTCAACCCCACCTTAGCCTTATGGATGAGGCGATCCACAAGTTCCCCGTGTGGAAGATTCCAGGCACGGAAATCGAGCCAAAGCAGGAAGGAGGCCTCAGGGCGCATCATCTTGACTTCCGACATGTTCTCCTGCAAATACTGTTCGGTAAAGTCAATATTGCCCACAAGATAGTCCAGCATCTGCCGGCGCCACGGATCGCCATGGGCAAAGGCAGCCTCTGCCGCCACGTAGGCGAACAGCGTACCGAGCGACAACTCATTGGCATCCAGGAAACCGAAGAACTGCCTCTTGAGGTCGGCATCCGGCACATAGCAAACAGAGGAGGCAAGTCCCGCCATATTGAAGGTTTTGCTCGGCGCAATGAAGGTGATGGAGTTATGGAAAGCCTCTTCAGAGACTGTGGTGAAAGAAGTGTGCGTAAAGCCAGGCAGTGTCAGGTCGGCATGAATCTCATCCGAGATGACAAGCACATGCTGGCGAAAACAGATTCCGGCGATTCTCTGCAGCTCCTCCTTGCTCCACACAGTACCGCCAGGATTATGAGGGTTGGCCAGAATCATCACCTTGCATCCTTTCGCTTTCTCTTCCAGATCTTGGTAATCGATAACAAAACGTCCGTTTTCGGTTTTCAGGGGACTGCTCACAAACATGCGTCCGCTGCGATGGGGAAGATTCAGGAATGGCGGATACACGGGCGTGGTAATCAGCACCTTGTCACCCGGATTGGTGAAAGCCTGCAACACAAAGGCTATACCCTGCACAATGCCTGGGATAAAATGGACGTGCTTCCATTTGGTCTCGATATGATAGTGCTCCCGCATCCAGTTGAGTACAGCCATCTTGTAGGTATCGGGGGCGAATGTATAGCCGAAAACCTCGTGATTACAGCGCCGGCGCACTGCATCCACAATGAAATCAGGTGTCTTGAAATCCATGTCGGCCACCCACATCGGCAGAACATCGTCCGTGCCAAACACCTCATTCAGCATATCATGCTTCACGCAACTGGTGCCCCGACGGGGTACTATCTCGTCAAAATCATACGTTGTCATTGGAAAAAACATTTTGGACGGCAAATATAGTCATTTTTCACACACTGGAAAAAACATAAGGAAGGGCAAAAGTCCACTGATTCCATACACTTCATCCTACCACTTATACCCTATTTTTTTATATCTTTGCGCCCTCATTAAACAAAATGTCACCTATGGACAATCAAATCCGAATGGGAGGGTTCAACATACTGCCTCCCGGGGTTAAAAACCTGCTCATTATTAACATACTGGTATTTTTGGCCACTTATGTGTTCCAACGCACTGGGCTTGTTGATCTGAACCAATGGCTTGGATTGCACTATTTTGAGGCTTCCAACTTCCACATCTGGCAGTTCGTGACCTACATGTTCATGCACGCGAACTTCAGCCACATCTTCTTCAACATGTTTGCCCTGTGGATGTTTGGCGCAGCGGTGGAGAACTACTGGGGCACAAAGCGATTCCTCATCTACTACTTCATCACAGGCATCGGCGCCGCCCTCGTGCACTATCTCGTCACCTATCTGCAAATACACCCCATGCTGGCGCTCCTCAACCAGTTCCTTGACAATCCCTCCATTGAAACCTATCGCTACTTGGCTGAAAACGCCCAGGACATTCGATTCCAGGACATGCTGCGCAACAACCTCCTTGTCCTGGAGCAAAACCCCGGCACCCTGAACGAGGTCGTCACCATCACCATGAATGCAAAAGCCGACTACCTCAACAGCTTCAACATCATCGGTGCCTCCGGAGCCGTATATGGCGTCTTGCTGGCCTTCGGCATGCTCTTCCCCAACAATTACATCTACCTCTACTTCATGATTCCCATCAAGGCCAAGTGGTTCGTTGTAATCTATGGCGTTATCGAACTGGTGACTGGATTGAGCACCTCCGACGGCGTGGCGCATTTCGCCCATCTCGGCGGTATGCTGTTCGGCATTGTGGTTATCCTGCTCTGGCGGCGAGAAGACAGACAAAACGACGGCTGGATCATGCCAGAGAAGAAAAAGACTTTCCGACTGAGAAGAAAAAGGGACAAATACTACATCTCCCCCGAGAGCAGACGTCCTCTGAGCGATGAGGAATACAATGCCCAGCGAGCGGAAGAGAGACAGAGAACCGACCAGATATTAGACAAAATTTCCAAGAGCGGATACGACGCTCTCTCCCAGGAAGAGAAAGCGTTCCTGTTCCGGCAATCGAAAAAGTAGCCATGGCAGCCAGAAAAAAGTCAGCGATTCTGAAAGTGTTGGGGAAGGGAATCCTTCTCCTGCTGACCATATTGTCCGCAATCGCCCTCTTTTTCTCCTACATGGCCAAACTCATCCCGCCATCCTTCTCCTCCCTCATCGCCTACTGCGGCCTGCTGTTCATCTATATCCTGATGGTAAACCTTGCCTTTGTCGTCATTTGGCTGATTCTGGACTACCGGTGGGCATTACTCCCCACACTGTTAATCCTGTTGAACGTCAACAACATAGACAAACACTTTCAGCTACGCGCCCAGGAGAAGCCAGAGACATGTGCCAACTGCATCAAAGTGATGAGCTATAATGCCCGCCTTTTCAACATGTACGATGACAACCGTCTGGCCTTGAACCGCCAAGTCACCGAGTTTCTCAAGAAAGAGGCGCCTGATATCCTTTGTGTGCAAGAGTATTTCTTCGACAGCTCCGGAAAACTGGGATACAACACTACGGAAGAGATACTCAAAGCGCTGAAACTCCCCGACAACAACAAGACATACAAACTTTACCTGCCATTAGGCAAATCGCGAGGCTACCAATACGGGCTGGCGGTTTTCAGCCGCTACCGGATTGTCAACAGCGGTGTGGTGGAAACCAACGACAGCTCGGCCAATCGCTCCATGTACGTGGACATCCGTTACTACGGCGACACACTCCGCATTTACAATGTGCATCTCAGCTCCATGAAACTGGCTAGTGAAGACTATGCCACGGGCAATGCCATGCTCCATAACAACATGGAAGACCCGGACATTGACAAGAAAGCCCGAAAACTATACTACAAGATAGCCGACGCGTTCGAGCAAAGGCAGCATCAGGCCAAGTGCGTACGCGCCGACATGGACTCCTGCAAATATCCTGTCATCGTGTGCGGTGACTTCAACGACTCGCCAGCCTCGTTCAGCTACCACAAGATCGCCCACAGACTCAAAGACTCGTTTCGAAGCAGCGGCAAAGGTACGGGCACCACCTACGCCGGAGAGGTGTTCCCTGCCTACCGCATTGACTATATCCTGCACGACCGGCAGTACAACGACTTCGGCCACACCGTCTGCACCAACCTCACCACATCGGACCATTATCCGATTTACACGTACATTTCGATTATTAACAAGAAATGAGGTGCATGGGGTACATGAGGTGAAAGGGGTGCATGAGGTGAAAGGGGTGCATGGGGTGAAAGGGGTGAAGGGGAGTGAATATGGCGTTTTAATTTCTTAACTATACATGAAAAGGGTTTCGATTTTAATTTTCTGCTTTTTAGGACTGTTCTTGGGGCAAAGCTGCCACCAGAAGAAGAACACGGAAGAAAAAAGTGCTCCGGTGGAGCTGAATGAGCAGACTGTCACGGCTTTCGCCCAAAAGATTGCGGACGGCATCGTCCATGAGAATGCCGACGCACTGAACACTGCTTTCGACGAGGATGGCATCCGGCAGCTGGTGTCCGGGAACTCAATCGTTTACAGTGGATTCGATGTGGAGGGTGGACAGGAATACTTCGAGAATTGCCTGCATTTGGGCAACCAAGGGGTAAAGGCCGTCCACAATGGCGGTGACTTTGCCTTCACAAAATACTACCGCCAAGAGGGCAAACACCATATCGTGTTCCGCATCTACGATGATTTCAACCTGAACTTCATGGATTTCACGGTCGATACTGTTCAGGGGGCATTGAAGATCACGGACGGCTTCATTTATAACGCAGGTTGTCTGCTTTCCAAAAGCATTGAATACAGTATGCTATACAACCTTATGCTGCAAACCAACCCCAATGACAATGCCCATTGGCTGCAGGAAGCCCAGAATCTGACTTTGGAGGACCAGACCGCCAAGGCCATTCAACTCCTCACGGCACATAAGGATGAGCTGAAAGAGTACCCATTGTATTATCAACTATACATTGCCAATCTTTACAAAGCCAACACAAAGAACTTCATCCCGCAACTTGACGCTTTAAAAGAGGAGCTTGACGAGCGGCATCTGCTTCTGCACAAGTTGCTCTACTTCTTCAACGAAGGTAAAGTGAAAGAGACGGAGGAGGTCATCAACCAGATGATTCCGTTCACGAGTGATGACCCTGTGTATCTGCTACTCTACGCAAAAGCGTGCATGTATGCCAAAGACTACCAGCGGGCGCTCGAATGTCTAAACACAGCAGAAGGAGCCATGCCTCTGGTTTGGGACTTATGGTATAGCAAATTGCAGTGCTTCAAGGCACTGAAAGACATGGAAGGATTTGAAACTTGCCTGCAGCGCGGCAAAGAGGCCTACGGCATGGGCGAAAACGAACTGGCCGCCATCAGGAAGGAATTGGTGGGTTAAAAGTGCGTTATAAGTTCAAGAATCAGCCTGTCTTCATTATTCTCCACCCCACGATGGAAGAAGTTTTTCTCATAGTCCAGACGTATTCCGGCCCGAACGGGCTTCTCAATAAACATCAGGGTTAGCCCTGCGGTTATCCGTTGGCGGTACGGCTCAATGTAATATTGTCCGTCCTCCCGCAACTTTCCGTCACAATTCGAGGTGATGGCATCATAGCGTGCCCCGACATCAATATGCTGCAGCCATTTCTTATCCACATGGAACTTGTAAAAGGCAAAACCATACAAGGCGTGGGTCGGGGCAAAGTTGACACCTTCTTTCTCCTTATACCACTTGTAGATATATTCCGCCTCCAGATGCAAATTGGCGATATCGTATGCCAGGCCGAGGCCAAAATGGTGCATACGGATATCCTCCGGGCGCACGGCAGCGTAATTCAGCGTTAAATCAAAGCCTTTGAAGAAATTGAAAGAACCTCGTGCCACATAATTCAATTCCTTCTGAAACTGCATTTGCCGGCTAAAGCCCCGGCTGTTGAACACACCAGCCTTGATTTCAAACGGAATCACCTCGTCCCATTTGTATGCCACCAAACCACCCACATCACTCCAGGCCGTAATTTTCTGGGTAAGAAAGGATTTGTCTGAAAAATAATACTTATAGGGTGAAAGAAGGTTCTCCGAACTGAACGGCATCTTATCAAAACCTATCTGGAACGAGAGGCCCTTGACGGGCTTGAACTGGGCAAAGATGGACACTGGAGAAAACTTGCCGCCATAGGTAAGGTCCACTAACGCCATGTATGAAAACATGGGATGCACGCTACCGCTGACACCGATACGGGTGTGGCGCAATTCAAAATGATTGGAATTGACATTCGTGTTATACTCGTAACGAGCCAGGATAGTAGCGGTGAACTTCGGGATATAGTCCTTCTTTGTAAACTTATACTTGCCTCGGTTTGCAGCGGTGTCACTGGCGACAGCCAGCGTATCCTGCGACCTCAGGACAGGCATAGCACTAACAGACAGCAGCAATATCAGGAAAAGAGGTTTTAGCAGGTTTCCAACATTTCTAAACATGACAGGTAGCAAGAGAGATTAGTGAAGAATAGCGGTAAAGGTTTTCCAAATCAGTTTAATATCACCCCAGAGGGATTGGGTATCAATATACTGGAGATTCAGGGCCAACTTGGCCGGCATCACCTCCTGAATGTAAGTCTGCTCTGGATTGTCTGATGCTGCAAGTATCTCGTCCTCATGCACATATTGGATAGAAGCAATGTCGGTGAGTCCCGGGCGGACACTCAACACCCGCATCTGTTCGGGTGTGTAGAGATCCACATATTTACGCACTTCGGGTCGCGGGCCCACAACGCTCATATCCCCTTTCAGCACATTGATTAGCTGGGGGAATTCGTCGAGTTTGTATTTGCGGAGAAAATAACCCACACGGGTAATCCGGTTGTCCCTGTCGCCCACCGTCAGCAATCCTTTCTGGTCGGAACCTGTCTGCATGGTTCGGAACTTGTACATTTTGAAATCCCGGTTGTCCTTGCCGACCCTGTACTGATGATAAAACACACCGCCCCGCGATTCCAGCGCAACAGCCATGGCGATTATCAACCATACCGGCAATAACAGTATCAAGACCAGCAAAGAAGAGAGGATATCCAGCAATCTTTTCATAATAAATACTAATAGTGATAACGCCAGTTTCCATTAATGTCTCCGCCGTAGTACTCGTCCGGTTCCGTACTATATATATCGGTCTGCGGTTGAATCTTCTTCACCAGTTTCATCTTCCAGTTCGGGTCGCGCGTCTCTCCATACTTGTTGGAATGCAGCAGTTCATAATCGTTGCCCACCAGCGACGGGTCGTAGAACACGAATTTCACATTCGACTGATCGTCGAGATAGTAGTAATGCCAGATCTCATACGGGGCCGTAGTAGGGTCGGAGGGTATTTCAAGAATCTCATTCGGCTGTCCGTATTGCAAGTAAACCCTGCCGCGATCCGTGCGGTATCCTTTCACCTGTTTGCTTCCAAAGCGTTCCTGCACAAAGGAGACCATCTTGGCGTATTTGTTCCACTCTGATTCCGGGTTGTTCGGATTGCGGGCAAGCCAGAAGGCATAGAAATAGCGTTGCAGCTGGTCAGTCTCCACATCTTTCATCCGGTTGTCAAAAAACTCACGCTCCACATTCGTGGCAATCGGGTACAGGCTGCGGATATTCTCCACCAGCACTTTCCGGTCGCTCATGGAGGCCACAAAAGAGCCTTCTACCACCACATCATTATATCGGGTCAAGTCGAGTTGTACCGAAGGGTTGCTCTTTTGGAAGAAGACCTTGTTTATCAGCAGGAGGCTGTCTTGTGCATCGTAAAGTTCCACCACCGTGTTGTAATTGCCGGAAGGGAGGTTGAAGACATTGAACTGGTCAATGACAAGGACCACATCATCGGATGCAAGATTTTTGGTGATGATATTATTGGGCAGTGCCACGAGTTTGTTCTCGGCATGCTCCACAAAGCATTTTGCCGTAAGCGGGACGCCGGCCCCAAGAATATTCCGGGTATTGTAAATTTCAAGTGCAAAAGGCAGTATATACTGATTTTCGGGAATGAAGTTGTAATAAGAGGGTGGCAGATAGAAGCCATATTTGGTGTACAAACCTGGAGACTCCGGGGCACGCATGTCTTCATACAGTGAAATTCTCGATGATGAGATCTTATCGTCAGGGAAATTGAGCACGATGCGGTCAATATATTTCAACTGCATGGAATCCTGATGGAGATCTGTCAGGTAGAAGTATAGGAAAAAGTCGCCGTTGGGCACGGGCAGGTTCTGGATGTCGGCGAAGTCGGGAAGATTGCCGCCGGTGGTATCCGCAAACTCCTCGCTGGAGAGGATGTAATGCAGTGTCTTCACCACCGAGTCACCCTTGGCCACATCCACGCGGACATCGACATCGGCCTCAAATTTTTGGTGTTCGTTCAGCGCATAGCGCACGGAATTGCCACCAATGATGAAGGTGAATTCTATATAGGGCTGCATCTTGTCGGTGCAGTAGGCCTTGTGACTGATGAATGCCTTCATGTTCTGGGCGGGCAGGGTTGCGGCGGCCAGCATGACAAGCAACAGGGTTGTGAATTTTCTCATTAGAATGCGTTTAAATTGGAGAGCGCAAAGATAGGGAAAAAACACAACCCTGCCATGTGGCATGTCAATTTTGTCAATTCTTCACCACCTTGCGGGTAGTGTCTATGCCTAAATAAGGTTTACCGAGACGGATAAGCGAAAACTCGCTTTCTTTTCAATAAAAACACCGTTGCCCGCCATTTTGGCAAAGCAACGGTGCAAATATACAATTTTTCTTAAATTATATTGTTACCATTTCGCGGCGGCACGCATCCTGCCCTGGCGCAAACAACACCCGCGCCGCGACCCGACACACACACGCTCCCCATCTACCAAGCCCAGCAGGCCTACAGCCTGCCTGCGCACCCGCCATTATTTTATTAACAATTAAGCAAATGCAATCGAATATACTACCTAACACTTCCAACTAATGGGGTGGCGTTATCAGGAATCTGGATTGTTTTTTCTTTGAAGAAGATGATGATTGAGTAGAATTTTATCGTTCAAACAGGTCATCCAGCGTAACCTCCTGCTGAATGTTTCCACTGTAAGAGTTGTGTTTCACACCGAAGGTGGTAATCATAGTCGGCACTATGGCTTTGCGTGTCTTTGTCACTGACTTGAAAGCGGCAATCTTGTTGCGCAAATTGAGCGAATAGTCTTTGTCTATGGTAAATTCTCCGCTATAGAATTTCGCTTCGCACACATTGATGGCTTTATCCCTGCGGTCAATGAGCAAGTCTATCTGTGCACCAGTAGCATTGTCATCGTTCAAATCCCGCTTCTCCGCGAACCAAGTGGATTGTCGAGTCAGCACTGAACCGATGCCTAATGCACGTTTCACCTGCTCAATATGGTCTTTTATCAACTGTTCAAAGCTGTAGCAAAGCCAGTTGTTTTTCTTGGGATTGTCAAGCATGTGGGTCCAAAAGTGCTCATCTTGTCCATAGTTTTCCTTGATGAATTGCAAATAGAACAGGGTGTAGAAGTCGGCCAACTGGTAGGTTTGTGTTTTGTTTTTTCGCCCATAGTACTGATAAACGCGAAGAAATCCGCATTTCACCAAATCTTTCAATGCATTGGAGGTCAGCCCATTGTCGGGCAACTTTGTCAGTGTCAGTATTTCATCACGGGTCAAACCAATTCTTTTTCCGGCCAAAGCCTCCACAATGCGCAAGTAGTATTCCGACTGGTCGAAAAGTGTCTCATATAGATTGTCGAATTCGTCCCACAGTTTCCCGTTTTTCTTGAAAAAACAATTGTCAATATTATCAGCTAACGTACGTCCTGACTCAAGCTGTTTGAGGTAGTAGGGTATTCCTCCCATAATCATGTAGGCCTGGGCAATGTCATACCGTTCCATCTCGATGCCCTGTTTGCGAAGATACTGTTCTGTCTCGGCAAGGGTGAATGGACGGAGAAACATCTTGCTGCCAGCCCTGTTGTAAAGCCCACCTTTCTGTTTGAACAGCTTGTTGATAATCCAGTTGGTGGCACTACCGCACACGATGAGCATCAGGTCTTGCTGTGCGCCGCCCCATCCATTCCAAAACCACTCGAAAGCGCTTAAAAACATACTGCCGCGGGTGTCCATCCAAGGCAGTTCGTCAAAAAACAACACGCGCTTGCCACCTGTATGAGTTGCCTTCAAGAACTCTTTCAGTTGTCCGAAGGCTTCCATCCAGTTCTTGGCCACTGGAAGCGACTCATCGTCCGCATATTCCCGGAGAGCCAAGGTAAAGTTCTCCAATTGAATGGCCATGCGTTTCTTATATAAACCCGTTACTTTGAAATCGAAACCTTGTTCTGCAAAAGTTTGGTTCACCAAGTATGTCTTGCCCACACGACGGCGGCCATAAACCACCACCATCTCTGCCTCATCCGACTCATATAGACGGCGGAGTTCCTTCTGTTCGTGTTTCCTGCCAATGATAGTTGCCATAATTTGCTGTTTTTTTTGTTTACAAAAATACGAAATTTTTCACACTCAAAAGAGATCACCGTCGGAATCGCGATTTTTTTTCGCGATTCCGACGGTGATCGATTCAAAACGAAAATTTCAGTTTATTCGTGATTGCGGTATCCCTAACTGCTTACAAATCTCCTTGACAGTAAGCTCTTGGATGTCGGAATGTCGCGGCACAGAGGTTGATTTCCCATTAGATGTATTTCTATACAAGCTGTGTTTCTTCCCTTCACGGAGTAGTATGCAGTTGTGGGCAGTTAGATGTTGGATGAGTAGTTGTCGTTTCATAATACAGCGATGCGACGGCGGAAGATTCGCTTCCCGATATATTGTTTTCTGGTTTCTTCTTTTTTATAATCAATGACCATCTTGATGGCATCCGCCATATTCTCTTTCAACTCCTCAAGGGTTTCTCCTTGGGAAATAGCTTCTGGTATTTGCTCACATTGCCCAGTGTACCAGCCATTTTTATTCTTCTGGATGATGATTGTATATTCCATTCTTCTGAATCTAATTATCTTTGCAAAAATAGAAATTATTTCTGGACAACAATATTTCCGAATTCGGATTCCATACGGATTCCTATCTCAATTTCTTCATCAATTCCACCGTCAGGTCGGCGATGGGCAGACGATACTGGGCCATGGTGTCGCGCTCGCGCACGGTCACCGTGTTGTCCTCCTTGGTCTGGTTGTCGATGGTGATGCAGAAAGGCGTGCCGATGGCATCCTGACGACGATAACGACGGCCAATGGCATCCTTGTCCTCGTACTGCACCATGAAGTCCTTCTTCAACATGTCGAACACCTCCTGGCCGATTTCCGGCAGTCCGTCCTTCTTCACCAACGGCAATACAGCAGCCTTGTACGGGGCCAACTTGGCAGGCAGCTTCAACACCACACGCGTGGAACCGTCTTCCAGCGTCTCCTCCGTATAAGCGTTGCTGAACACAGCGAGGAACATACGATCGACACCGATGGAAGTCTCAATCACGTACGGCACATAATTCTCGTTGAGCTCGGGATCGAAGTAGCGGAGCTTCTTGCCGGAATACTGCTCGTGCTGCGAGAGGTCGAAGTTGGTTCTCGAGTGGATGCCTTCCAACTCCTTGAAACCGAACGGGAACTTGAACTCGATGTCGGTAGCGGCGTTGGCGTAATGGGCCAACTTCTCATGATCGTGGAAACGATAGTTCTCCGGCGCAATGCCCAAGTCGGTGTGCCACTGCAGACGAGTCTGCTTCCAGTAGTCGAACCACTTAAGCTCCTCACCGGGTTTCACGAAGAACTGCATCTCCATCTGCTCGAACTCGCGCATACGGAAGATGAACTGACGGGCTACAATCTCGTTGCGGAAAGCCTTGCCGATCTGCGCAATGCCGAACGGCAGCTTCATTCTGCCTGTCTTATAGATATTCAAGAAATTCACAAAGATACCCTGGGCCGTTTCCGGACGCAAGTATATAGTGTCGGCTCCGTCGGACACGGAACCCAACTTGGTGGCGAACATGAGGTTGAACTGGCGCACGTCGGTCCAGTTGCGCGTGCCGGAGATGGGGCACACAATGCCGAGTTCTTCAATCAAGGCCTTCAAGCCGGCCAGATCGTTGGCGTTCATCATGGCTGCAAAACGCTCCGTGATGTCGTCAATCTGCTTCTGATATTGCAGCACACGACCGTTGGTCTCGCGGAACATCTTCTCGTCGAAGTTTTCAAAACGCTTGCGGGCCTTCTCCACCTCCTTGTTGATCTTGTCCTCGATCTTCTGGATATGGTCCTCAATCAACACGTCGGCACGATAGCGCTTCTTGGAATCCTTGTTGTCAATCAAAGGATCGTTGAACGCATCCACGTGACCGGAAGCCTTCCAGATGGTGGGGTGCATGAAGATGGCGCTGTCGAGGCCCACGATGTTGTCGTGGTACTGCACCATGGCCTTCCACCAATACTGCTTGATGTTGTTCTTCAACTCAACACCGTTCTGACCATAATCGTAAACGGCACTCAGGCCGTCATATATTTCACTGGACGGGAAAATGAATCCATACTCTTTGGCATGGGCGATAATCTGTTTGAAAAGTTCTTCGTTGTTAGCCATAATAATTATTCAAATGTGATGGAGAATTGAAAACCTTTGGAGCGCAAAGAGGTGAGACTGCCTACATACTTGCCCTCCTGCTGCAGCTGGTTCATCAAGCCAAGTGAGAATTTAAATTCTGTGGCGAGTTTGAAATAGGTGCAGTAAAAATCGAAACCCACGCCCACCTGCGCCATCACGTCATGCGCATTCACAAGGAGCACCTCATTGACGGAGTTGTTGGCAATATCCCTGGCTTTGCTATAGACCAGGTTAAAGCTGTACTGGCCGCCGGCGACAACGTAGGCCCGGATGTTGTTCAGCATACGGGTGGACTTGAATTTAACCAGCAGGGGTAAATCCAGAAATACAATGCCGTTGGCACCGCCGTTGGCGAAGCTGGAATTCGGCACATTGGTGTTGCAGAAGTAATTGATCTGGCAGTCGGGGAATGAGAAGCTCGGAATAAAGCGCAAGTCAAAATACTTGCCCATGCGCAGATCCGACACAATACCAAACCCGAATGACTTTCCCGCGCGGGGGTTGACCACACGAAGGGAATCGCATCCGTCCAAATGGGAAAGATTGGGATTGGTGTTAATAATATAATTGTACGTGCCCCCGCTGAGCGAAAAGCCAAAGTGGTAGATTTTGTCATCATATTGTGAAAGATTCGGAACTCCGAACACCCGCTTCTGAGCCGATACGCCAGAGGCCAGGCAGACGAGCAAGAAAAGCACCACTATGGATTTGAAACGGTTCATTCCGAATAATCAACAATCGAACAAGTTAGATAACGACAGGAGGGCAAATTTAGTATCACTGCATTTCCGGAAGCCGGTTTTTAAGAATCTCTTTTTTGAGCTGGGCCGTATTGATGGGCACCACACCCACGTATTCGCACACGAGGCCGCCCGCCAGATTGGAGGCCAGGCAAGTCATTTCCAGACTCTCCTTTGCCCAAAGGAACAGGGTGGACACGGAAATCACCGTGTCGCCGGCGCCGGACGGGTCGCTCACGCGGCGGGTGAAAGCATCCTGATGATAGAACCTGTCGGCAACACGGTCGTAGAAAGCCATACCCCTGTCAGACATCGTGATAAGCACCAGGTCGATATTCTTCTCCATGGCGAATTTCTTCGTCAAGTCATGGATATTCTCCAATGTCAGATTGACGTTTTCCTCCAGATTAAGTCCGGCGGAGAGCTCCTTCATATTCGGTTTGAAGAGATTCACATCCTTGTAGTTGTTGAAGTTGCGCTTCTTGGGATCCACGGCGATGAAAATATTCTTCTTATGGGCGAAAGAGATAATCTCTTCGATGAGGTCCTTGGAGAACAAGCCCTTGTCATAATCCTCGAAGATGATGGCATCGATGGGATTATGATCGATCACCTGCTCCACGGTGGTGAGGAACTGGCGTTTTTCGCGCTCCTTGAGCTGTTCGTCGCGCTCGTCATCCACACGCACGATATGGGCGTTGTTGCCGATGATGCGGTATTTGACGGTCGTGCGGCGGCCATAGATAGGCACGAGACCGAGAGAATCCAGCTCACACTCCTCCATCAGGTCGAAAAGCACCTTCGACTTGTTGTCACTGCCAATCACAGAACAGAGAATGGGCTTGGCGCCAAGCGACTTCAAATTGAGGGCCACGTTGGCGGCACCGCCGAGGCGATAGTTTCGGCTCTGCGCATTCACGATGGGAACCGGCGCCTCCGGACTGATGCGCGTGACCTTTCCGCTGATGTAGCAGTCAATCATCACATCACCGATAACCAACACGTTAGCATTGCTGAATTTCTCAAATATCTGATCGATTTTATCCATATCCATAGCTCGAAATTTTAGTGTGCAAAAATACAAAAATATCCTTTGGTAAGGACAACCGAAATAGCGGAGACAGGGTCACTCACCTGCCTGCACGGGCTTCACACTGATTGCCGACAATGCGGCAAACACCAGCAGGCCGTTCACGATCAGCAACTCGTAGCCGAATCTGTAGCCCCAGAGCCACTGCACCGAGTGTGACGACAACACATAGCACATCGTGGGTATCACGACCGCGATGACAGGCACAAGCCAGCGGCGGCCTTTGGGAATCTCACGCTTCGTGAACATACCGAATATGAACATGCCCAGCAACGGCCCGTATGTGTAAGAAGCCACCATGAAGATGATACGGATGAGCGCATCGTTGTGATGGCTGGAGGCTATGATGATGACCGCCAAGAAAAGCATGGAGATGAGCAAGTGCACGATGCGGCGCACTTTGATTTGCTTCTTCTCATCGGAATAGCGGTTCTCAATGCGGAGAATATCATAGCAAACGGTTGTGGTCAATGCGGTAAATGTGCCATCGGCGGAAGAGAAGCCAGCAGAAATAAGGCCGAACACGAACACCAATGCACCCGCCTTGCCCAAGTAGTTGAAGGCAATTTCAGGATAGATGCGGTCGGTGGGCATATTGGCAATGTCAATGCCTTTTTCCTGCGCAAAGGCCATTAACATTCCGCCAAGGAGCAGGAACAGGATGTTCACCACCACCAGAATGGAGGTAAACGACAGCATATTGCGGCGGGCATCGCGCAACGATTTACAGGAGAGATTTTTCTGCATCATATCCTGATCCAATCCCGTCATGGCAATCGTGATGAACATGCCGCCGATGATCTGCTTCACAAAGAAACTGTTGTTGCGCCAGTCGGCATTGAACACCTGCCGGCAATCGCTACCATCCTTGCCCGCTGTGCCCATCGCCTGCCAAACATCCGCGAACGAGCCTCCCATATTCTTCATAATCACTGCAATGGTAATCACCAACGCCAACAGGAGGAAAGTAGTCTGCAGCAAATCGGTCCACACCACCGTCTTGAGTCCGCCACGGAACGTGTAGAGCAGAATGATGATGATCATGACCACGGAGGTGAGCCATATCGGAATATGCCACCCGTCAAACACAAACACTTGCAGCACGAAGATAACCAAATACATACGGAGCGCAGAACCCAGGAGGCGCGACACAAAGAAGAGCACGGAACCCGTTTTGTGCGCCTCCTTCCCTATCCTGCTCCCCAGATATTCGTAAACGGAGGTCACATTCAGCTTATAGTACAGTGGCAACAGAAGGCCTCCTATCACCAGATAACCGAGAATATAACCCAACACCACACCAAAATAGGTGAACTGGGTGGTATAAACATCTCCCGGCACGGACATGAACGTGACACCGGACAGCGAACTTCCGATCATGCCGTAAGCCACCACAAACCAAGGTGACTTCCGATTGCCGGTGAAATAGGTTTTGTTGTCCGCCTTGCGCGAGGTTATGCCCGTGATGACAAACAGCAGAACCACATAGAAGACGAAGAAAGAGAATATGAAGGTTTGCATGAGAAATTTGGCTATTGGCCATTGGCTGTTAGCCGTTGGCTTTTCAACTCTAAACTCTAAACTATTTCTTCTCGTATCCCGGTTTGCCCAAAAGCTGGAACATATTGCGTTTGTAGGCTTCCACGCCGGGTTGGTCGAACGGGTTCACCTTCAGCATATAGCCGCTGATGGCACAGCTCATCTCGAAGAAATAGATCAACTCGCCCAGATGGAACTCATTGATTTCCGGGACGGTGATTTTGATATTGGGAACCTTGCCGTCCACGTGAGCCTGGCAAGTGCCTTGCTGGGCAATGTGACAGATTTCATCGATGCTACGGTGCTGGAGATAATTCAGCCCATCGGTATTCTGTTCATCGAAGGGGATGTTAACGAAGGAGTGGGCGTGTTCCACAGTCAGAACCGTCTCAAACAGCTGGCGGGAACCTTCCTGGATATACTGTCCCAAAGAGTGCAGGTCGGTGGAGAAGATGGCGCCTGCGGGGAAGATGCCCTTGTTCTCCTTGCCTTCGCTTTCGCCGAAGAGTTGCTTGAACCATTCTACAAAATAGAAGAACTTGGGTTCGAAGGAGGCCATCAATTCCACTTTGAGGCCTTGGTTATAGAGCATATAGCGAAGCAGGGCATACTGCATGGCCTGGTTGTGGGCAAAATCGGCATTGTCGTACAATTCATTGCGCATAGCTTTTGCACCGTCGAGCAGTTTGCGGATGGAGAAGCCGGAGATGGCGATAGGCAGCAGTCCCACGGGGGTAAGCACGGAGTAGCGTCCGCCCACATCATCGGGAATCACGAAAGTAGGATAGCCTTCCTGGGTGGCCAGGGTTTTGAGTGCGCCGCGCGCGCGGTCGGTGATGGCCACGATGCGGTCGCGGGCGGCATCCACGCCGTATTTCTCTTCGCAGTGCTGTTTCAGGATACGGAACGCCAACGCGGGTTCGGTAGTGGTGCCCGACTTGGAGATCACCACCAACGAGTAGTCATTCTCGTCCAACACATTCAGCAGGTCATGAATATAGTCCTCGCTCATGTTGTTGCCAGCATACAGTACGGTAGGCGCATCGGAGCGCATCATGGGTTTGAAGCAGTGTTGCAGAGCCTCGATCACGGCGCGTGCGCCGAGGTAGGAGCCTCCGATGCCGATTACCACGACCACTTTGGACTGGGCGGCCAGCTTGGCGGCACATTCTTCAATATCTAGAATATCCTGTTCGGTGACATCTTCGGGCAGGGAGAGCCAACCCAGAAAGTCATTTCCTCTCCCACTCTTTTGTATAGTTTCCTGATAGGCGGCCACAGCCAGTTGGGCATGTGCGTCAAGTTGTTCCTGCGGAACTGCGAATAAAGCGTCGTTGTAATCTAATCTCATAGTAGTGTTGATTTTTGCCGCAAAAATACATAAAAATCAATAATGTTGAATAGCCTCCTGCTATCAACTTTCACCACACACACACAGCCACTCCGCATTTCAGGAAATTTGTGTCATATATCGGTGGTTCATAATGTATGACATAGATATAACACTTTTGGGTCACGATTCTTGGCGTGTTCCTCTATCTGGTCAATCAGCCAACCCATGTCCGGCTGCTCTACCCTTGCCTTCTCAAGCATCTCCACCGATTCGTCAAAATATTCCAGTTCACGCAGCAGTTCTCCTTTCAGAATGGTATCGACCTCATCGAATGTCAGAAGCGCTTCCCTGATGTTTCTAATCGTCGACAAAATCACGCCTTCTAACACTGCCCCACCAGGATTTTCTCTGAAAAAGTCATTATATACATGCAAAAACATTGGATAAGACACTCTTTTTTGTTCTTCCGTCAATAAATTCCCGAGTTTCCGGTCAGCATCGATCAAATCTGACCAATCAAACTTTTCTGGTTTATCGGTCTCAACGTCAACTTTACTACAATGCACTTCATCCATGAAGTAGTAATTGCGATATTTTGGACATCTTTGTATGGGGGTAAACTTGGTCAACATCGGGACTTCCCCTTTCGCATCCGACCAAAGTTTCCCATCAGAGCCACTTTCAGCCAAGCGTTTGAGCACCTCTTTAAAGGAGACACAAGCCGGATAATCCAAAACAAGAGAGTTTACGTACAACATTTTTACTGAGTATTTGGGGTTGTAAAACTATTTTGTATGTATAGAGGATATGGTGTGGCAGAATCTATCGGGGCGTAGGCGAGGCCAGCGACTGTGTATGATTCGGCTAATAAGGGATCGTTCGCATCCAAATACTTCTCACGGATTGCGAGACATTTGTCTATATACTTCTCAACTTGGTCATATTTCTCCTGCTGCAAATGGGCTAATGCAGCGGCATGAAACTTACGGCAATTCCTTGCTCTCCTCTATCGCGCTCTCACTTTTCAACCACTCCGAAGCAGCATCGAAAAGATTATGATTGAGCACACGAGAGGCCCTGATAAGAAACTCGGAACTTTGGTGCGACTTTGACAAAAGCTTATACATGTTGCTCCTGTCACAATTCATTTGGGCGGCAAACCAGGCAATACTCCGACCGTCACCTTGCAAAATGGACTTGATATATTTGCCAAAATGGAAGCTATCACCAGAGAGATTATTATCCTCCGCTTGGGCTATTATTAAGTTGTTCTGAGTTTTATTTCCAGTTCCCTCCATGGCTAATCGTATTTTAGTAATTAAGATTTTGCAAAAATCCGATATTTATTTAATAATCAAGCGTTAAATTGTTGTGAATTTTACCACAATTTGTGGCATATTTTACCACAAGAAAAGCCTTCCCCTTTTCTCAAAAAAACATCTTTGCCACTTTGTCTTTACCATTGGGCAGGTATCCATCACACCCGCCATAACCTTTGAAAACGAGGTGAGTTATTCACCCACCTCGTCAAATGCTTCGTCTGCCATTGCGCTGTAGCTCTGGGCCACATCCGCCTCCGACATCATCCCGTCCATGTTCGTTTCATGGAAATGATGGACTTTCTTGAAGAGATTCATGCGGGTGCTGCAGTCCTTGGCCATTGCCATCGTTGCTCCCTCGTCCGAATAGGCGAAATTGCGGGCGTTTCGGATCGACAGCGTGAAGGCCACCTCCACGGCATCCTGGTTGGCCCCCATATAGGTGAACGACCAACCCTTCGCCTTCAGTTCTTCCACCAGCTGCTTCACCGCACTGCCCGAATACTCTTTCGAAGCATTCTCCAGACCGTCGGTGATGACAGTCACCACCACGAGGGAGTCTTTCACGTCCTGCACGTGCTTCTGCATCTTCGTCAGGGTGAAACCCATCGCGTCGTACAGGGGCGTGCAGCAGCAGGGCTGGTAGTCCGCCATCTCCAACGGGCGCGCTTCGGTCGCCGGCACTTTGTCGTAGATTTCCTTCATCTCGCAGCTACAGAAGGCCACCAGCGACACATAATGGTCCTGTGTCTCCGCGAACGTCTCCTGCGCCTTGCGGATACCAGCCAGCGTCTCGTTGAAACCGCTCACAGCTGCCTCCCGAATAGAGCCCATCGAACCGCTCTTGTCGAGGATAATCACATTGAAAACCTGCGTTTTTTCTTTTACATCCTTGTCCATAATCATAAATTTTTAAGTTAACAATCCATTTTCACGTAGAGCCGTCGTATTATGGCGACCTTACATAGGGTATAGAGTGACAAGAATGGTGGAATCTATCAGTGGAGGAGATTTTTTCAAAAAACACCAACCAAACGAATCTCCAATATCATTTTAACCTTTGTTTTTGTAAATCCGTTGCAAAATACAAAATAAATCGAAAACAAAATTATTTTTATGTCTCCATCTTCTTTTCATCTTCGGGAGAGTATTTTACTTTCACTATCTTAAAAGCCATATCACCCGTTTCACTCTCATGCCGGAGTGCCCTGTTGATTGTAATAGACGAATTGTTCCGGTTATTAACAAGCGAATATCATTTCAAATCCCCTCGGGTTTCATTTCGCAGTATCTAGCATGCCATTGCCTCTTCTCGGGTTTTTCTATTGGGTCGTATTCTGAGATAATGCATCCCGTGTACAGGTCGTCGGCCAAGGCGAGGATGATGTTGTGCAGTTCTATCGTGTCTTCAAATCTTTTTCCATCGGGACAGAAGAGACGTTCACGGGTTATGGCCTCATACCCATAAATAGCCCCCATGATGTTACCCGTAATGGAACCCGTGGAGTCACTGTCGCCGTCATGGTTGACCGCTGCTATGATGGCATCCCTCATGCTGTCGATGTGGCGCAAAGCGCAATAGAGCGAAATGGCCCAAGCTTCGTCGCCCGTCCAGCCTTCGCCCAATTGACGGATGGCATCGGCATCTGAAATACCCGATTGAGACAACTCAACAGCCTTGTTTGTAAGTTCTCTCAAATATTTTTTGTCGCTGTAATGCCCATCCCCCTCCATCTTCATCATAATATCCAGACCATCTTGTATAATCTCGTATATCTGTGTCTGGGCTTCTCGCGATGTAAGTGGAACAAGACGTTCAATCAGCATGGCCAATAGTGCAGCCGGCAAGTAACCTAGAGGATGAAGATGGGTGACTTTGGCAATCTTTGCACCCGCCTCAGCCAAGCGGGACGGAGAATACCTTTTATGCACGGCATTTAACAGACCCATCGGAGCCACACGCATGATGCCGCCACACCCCTTGCTATTGTTATGAGGTTTCTCATGCTGTCTCAAACTTTCACACGCACTCATGCAAGTCGTGCCAGGCGCGCGGCGATGTGCCAGTTCGGGCAAATCCCGCAACCAGGTATAATGAAAATCTGCATCACTAATAAACTCGGATTTCAACCCCGTCTGCGTATAATACCAGTCAAGGTAAGCACCGCCCACATAATTTTCTGGTATTCCACCTATGCCACGCATATAACCTCTTGTGATTCCCATCAACATTCCATTGGCCGTGAATAGGGTCATCTGCGTATCGTCGCTGACCAACGCATTGCCGCTATTTCTGTCAATCTCAAACTGTGTGATACCTTCGTCACCATAGCGGGAGAGAATAGCACTTCTGCTCATAAATTCCACGGGATAGCCCAAAGCGTCACCGGCGGCACCGGACATCAAACTGCCTCTCACACAGTCTTTGATACGCAACTCCCTCGCTTGCCTCTTGCCTTTAACACCTTCAACATATTTTGCGATAAAAACCTCCTGTTCTTTAGTCTCTGGAGTGATTCTGTGCGACGACTTCGGCATGATAGAGAATTTATCACGCAACGACCCCAGCACATCCTCAAATGTCGGCTCGTTCATCCGTTCGGCCAAATAGCAAGCCACAATGGTTCCGGTGCGCCCCACCCCGCCCCAGCAATGGATATAGACATATCCGTCATTCCGCCGGGACAATTCTTGGATTTTGTAAACCCACCTTTCCACCTCATCCACACTTTTAGGGACGCTGACATCCCGTATCGGGAAGCGAGTATAGGTGCAGTCGTCGGGTAGCAGTTGTGCGTACGGATTCAGCTCGCCCTCCTCGGTCAGGTCAACAAAATGGCGGACACCGAAATGGACCATCTGCCGAATCTTGGTTTCAGATTTCTCTCCGTATTTGTCGCCCGGGTATTCGCCCGCAAATACATTTCCGGCAACGCAGTACGACTGGTACAACGGCCTGTTCACAAACGCCTCGAAACGGTCGTGGATTTCCAACAGTTCCTTGGGCAATAATTCCCTGCATGTGGCAACAACATCCTCAGGAATGTTTGTGTGCGTTGAAATCACATGAGACGGACAGGCGTATGCAATGGAGGTGGCCATACATCCTATGGTATCTGAATCACCACCCATTGATATAGCCAGTCGCAAGGTTTCGAGTGCACTATACCTTTGCAGAAAAGCCATGATGGCGATGGGTACACTTCCTTGGCAGGAGGAGTCAAAGCGATATTCATTACGAATGTCCTCCAACTTGACGTCAAGATTATAGCCAAAGTGCTTTTCCACATAATGCTTTATCTTTCCCTGCTCATCAAACGCTTCGCTCAACTGCATATAGACCGCTGCCGCTATGGCCTGTGCGCCCTTGATTCCCTCGGGGTGGTTGTGGGTGACAGATGCTGTGATGGTTGCCAATTCCAATGCCTCGTCCAACGATTTGGCATATATTCCCACCGGACTCACCCGCATGGCGGAACCGTTGCCGTAACTGCCGTACGGCTGCGGGTTATCGGACTTCAGCCACTCGCGAAACCTCCTGCCATAACCGACATCGGGATATTTGCGACCCAATTCCTGCATAATGCGGACAAGGCTGTCGGGACTATGCGAAGGATCATCCATCAGCCATTTGGCTACTGCTAATGTCATCACAGTGTCATCAGTAAAACGGCTGCCCGGCGGCAGCAGTTCAAAATCTTCTGTCTTTACGTTGTTCCATTCTCTCGTGGAACCGACAATATCTCCTATAATTGCTCCTAAAAGATTTTTCATTGCGCTCATATCTGCATTTTTATCCACCGCAAAAATACACTTTTCCAATGAGTTACAATTCCTAATTGCACTAAACAGTAAATTTTCTATTTTCTAAACTGCACTAAACGGTAAGATTTTGAGGTGGATGGATTGCACTAAAACGCGCAAACAATTGCGGCATACCGGAGTGCTCTGTTGATGTAATATACGAAATGATTGCACTATTTATGTTTCCATTTTCACCGGACTATGCCAGAAAGCCGTCTCGTCAATGTCAACAGGACCGGCGGGCAGGCGGACCTGCCTCAAGGATGTACACTCACTAAATGCTTCAAACCCAATGGATGTCACACTGTCGGGAATATATATTTGTTGAAGACTTGGGCATCGCCAAAAAGCCATTTCCCCAATGTGCGACACAGTGTCAGGGATCCTGACATTGCTAAGCGACGCACAGTCGCCAAAAGCATCGTCGCAAATTTTTGTCACGCCATCTGGTATATAAATTTCTTTCAAGGATGAACAACCTTCAAAAGTGGCTTCTTCGATGGAGGTCACTCCCTCTGGAATTCGAATCTCTGTCAATGCGGGGGAGCAATAAAATGCTTGGGAATCAATGTGTTTCAACCCGTCAGGAATTCGTATCCGTTCCAACTTGTCACAGGCACAAAAGGCCATGCGACCGATGGAGACAATGTTATCGTGAAGAAAAATTTCCGTGATGTCCTTGTTGCCGCAATATGCGCGGCTCCCCAAAGCGGTGACGCTTTCTGGAATAACTGTGGTTTGACAGGTGTGCAGCAGCGTGTTGCTTTCCGTATGGATAATACCACTGCAGTTTTCGCGGGAGTCAAAGACGGGGTTGTCCTCGCTGACTGTCAGCTGTACCAGTTTCACACATCCTCTCACAATAGAATCCTCCAGGTCCCTCACCCCCGACGGGATATGAAGATGTTCCAGGTTCTCGCAATCTTCAAAAGCACAATATCGAATCGATTCCAAGGAGTTTGGAAGATGTACATCCGTCAGTTTATAACAGGCTTTGAAGGCATACGTTCCAATGATTTTCAAGCCTTCTTCACAATACACCTTGCAAAGGTTTTTGCAGCCGTAGAAGGTTCTCCACCCCAAACTCTTCAAGTTGGAGGTGAGATGAATTTCCGTCAAACCGTCACAAGCCACAAAAGCGCTATCCTCAATTACTTCCAAACTTTCAGGGAAAACAATACGGGTCATGCCGTCGCACACCTGAAAAGCACGATTCCCAATTGTAGTCACCCCCTCGGGAACAGAATATTCCCCTTGGTAACTACGGGGAAACTTTTTCAAAGTTTTTCCGTCTTCGGAAAATTCAACGCCTTTAATGTATTCTTCTTTCATTTCATTGAGGGTTTTATCATGTTATAAGAGGATGCGGAGTAGCGGAATCTATCAGTGGATATATGCCATAATAACCGCAACATATTTTGCGACAAAAGCCTCCTGCTCCATGGTTTCAGGTGTGATACGATGTGCCGAATAATTCCTTATTGTGATTATTTCCTTCCTTTCGATTTTTTCTTTCGCTTCCTGATTCTCACCCTTCAATCTCCTCGAATTCCGTGTATTCGACAAACCAACGGTCAAGGACGGCATCGGCTTCGCGCTCGATTTCCGGAGTGATGCGGTCGGACATTTTCTGGACCGCCACGGCGATGGAGGTCACCTCATCGATCCAGCCGATAATGGGGATGCGTTTCGCGCTGATGAGGTCAATGGGCAGCACCACGTAGGCGATAGCGGCGAGGATCATCAGCTTGTCCTTGCGCGGGGTGCTGTCGCTGCGCATTACAAACCAGAGCAAGAGCACCGGACGTGCCGCCGTGCGCCCCGCCTTCCGTGCGAAACTCTTGATGCCGTCCCACACGGCGGAAAAATCAATCTTTTGGGAATCATTCTGGGAATTCTTCATGTTCAAAATGGCTAATATGGTGATTAACAGTAACATTTTTTTGATATTTTGGGGTTACCAAATTGCGCCTTGCCAAAACACATACATCCTTTCCAAAGCACCTTGGTTGCCGTATGGATAGGGACCGTGACGCATAATATTCGATTGAGCGCTAAGCCTTTGGAAAAGGAAACGTGCGGTAACATCATCCGGATGAGCCGCCACATACTGAAGAATGGTATGTGCAACAAGCCGACGATAGTGGTTGTAACGGATATTGGGACTGTAGCAGTCTTTTGACGCACAAGCATACAGTTCATTATACAGGCAGCGATAGGCACGCCATAACGTGAAAAGCAATGGGGAATAGGTACCTGCTTTCATCGATTTCTCCATTTCGTCCAGAACACGTTCCTGGTAATCATAGATATTTTCGCTTGCCATGCACCCTGCCAATGCAATCAGTTTGGCATTCCTCAAGTCAACATCCGTTTCCGCAAGCATACTATTATACAGACTTTCAGTCTGCCCGTTGTCGGGTTCAGCCTCTTGTCCGACGTAGGTAGAATATATTGGCGGAAAATAGGTGGCGGGATTGATGGCACGAAAGAGTTGTGCTGTGTCCGTTTCATCTTTGTCGGGCATCCATGAATGCAAAAACATGTCATATTCTTCGCACAATTCATATATTTTGCCATTATTCTGAATGAATAATTCATTGTCCCAATTAAAATAGCCATCACTTTGGAGTTTCTTTTCTTCCTGATTGAACATGGCGGCATTGAGGTCTCGGATTTGTGCCACGATGTCCCGAAACGCAGGATTTCCGACCGAGCTCACATCCACCGCACTGATTTCTTTGACTAAATCTTTTGCAGCCTCCAAAAATCTAATATAAGCGTCACCATCGGTGGATATACTGCCATAGATATGGCAGGCATTGTAATAATCCACCATATTGGTCAGCATTGAGTCGTTTTCCCATTCCGGACACAGCCTCAACGGTTGCAGTGTCGAACAAACGTATTTATATCCTTCAATATCCTTTTCACATGCATAAAGGACACTATCCTGAATGTAGCTGAGCATAAGGCTGTCCCGACTAGCTTTCCCACCGCAATCATGTTGTCCGAGGGCATTAACGTTTGAGGCAAG
>CAJODA010000019.1:7362-40577 GCA_905233745.1 uncultured Bacteroidales bacterium | reverse complement strand
GGGTTGTTTTAAATAAAAAAAATCATATATTTGCAGCCCTAAATTTTTAACGATGGATAGTGAGGAGTTAAAGGAGCAATTTAAGCTTCGGTTATCCGGAGTTGAAGATGGAACATATTGTTATTCAATAGAATGCAATAAAGAGTTCTTTGAATTGGCTGAGATTTCCGATGTCCGTGATGGCGAGTTGCATTTGCGGGTCGAGATGCGAAAAACTGAGAAACTGGTGGACCTGAACTGCCATTTCGAGGGTGTGGTTCTTGCGCCATGCGACCGTTGTCTGCTTCCGGTTACAGTTCCCTTGAACTTCGTTGCGCGCCTGATCGTCAAGCTGGTGCCTGTTGTGGAAGAGGGTGAGAATGAGGATGACGACGACATCTGGGTGATGGATGAGAACACGTATGAACTGGATATTTTCCATTTTGTATATGAGTCCATCTTTTTGGAGTTGCCCCACCGGATCGTGCACGAGGACGATGCTGAGGGCAATCCCACCTGCGACCCTGAGGTGATGCGGAAATTGAGCGAGATGGAGGAATCTCAAGCTGAAAAAGAACCCGATCCGAGATGGGACGCGTTGAAGAATTTAAAATTAGATTAAAAACTATAAAATTTAGATATTATGCCGAATCCTAAAAGAAGACACTCAGCAATGAGAAGAGATAAGAGAAGAGCTCATGATTTCATCACAGCTCCTCAGTTGACGACCTGCAGCCATTGCGGCGCCCCCATTTTAACCCACCGTATTTGCCCTGAGTGCGGTTACTACAGAGGCAAGCAGGCCATCGAAATCAGCGGTGCAGCCCAGTAACAGGGTCACAGCTATTTTTTACACTTAAGGTTAGATGACATAAGCAATTATGCCATCTTTTTATGTTTATAGTATGGATATCATCTTCGCAACACATAATGAGCATAAAACGCACGAAGCACGTGCTATTCTGGGGGCTGATTGGCATCTCATGAACCTTCATGATGTGGGATGCAACGAAGAGGTGCCCGAGACTGCCGACACGTTGAAGGGTAATGCGCTGCAAAAGGCACAATACGTGCTTGACCACTATCATACCAATTGCTTTGCCGATGATACAGGTCTTGAGGTCGAAGCCCTTGACGGTCGCCCCGGTGTCTATTCCGCCCGTTATGCAGGCGAGCATTGCACCTATCAGGATAACGTGAACAAATTGTTGGCCGAGATGAAAGGGATATCCAACCGGAAAGCCTGTTTCAAGACAGTGGTGGCCCTGATTCTGGATGGGGAGACCCACTTCTTCGAAGGACGGGTGGACGGCACGATTCTCGGGGAGCCCAGGGGAACCGCAGGGTTCGGTTACGACCCCGTCTTCCAACCTGACGGCTACGACCAGACGTTCGCGGAAATGGGCGATGACGTGAAGAACAGCATCAGCCACCGGGGCCGCGCCATGCGCAAACTGATGGAGTTTCTCAAAGATAAGGTTGCGGAAAAGTAGCCGCTGCTAATCCAATTCTTTCTTTATGTTCAACAGCATCTCCTTGATTTCCATCAGGGAGGCAATGATTGTGGCGTTGTCCGCCTCTTGGATGAAATTGTTTTTCAGCGCGTCGCGGGCGCCCTGGAGCGTATATCCCTTCACCTTGGTCAGATAGTGGATGGTGCGTATGAGCGCGATGTCGTTCTTGGAGAAGAAACGGTCGCCTTTCTTGTTCTTGCGGGGCTTCAGCACGTCGAACTCCTTCTCCCAATATCGGAGCGTGGATGCCGGGAGGTTGAATATCTCGCAAGTCTCCCCCATGCTGTAATACAGCTTCTCCTTGGAATCGAATGATTCCGGCAGGGGCATGAAATCTTTGTCGTCAATCAAATCGGTTGTCATTATTCCTCCTCGTGTTGTTTTCTCCGGCGCTCATCTTTCTCCTTTATGCTTTCGCGCTTGTCATACAACTTCTTGCCTTTAGCCAGCGAGATGTCCAGTTTGGCGTACCCGTTCTCGTTTATCCATAGCAGCGTGGGGATGATGGTGAACCCGCGCTCGTTGAGCTTGCTCATCAGCTTGCGGATTTCCTTCTTGTTCAGCAGCAGTTTGCGGTCACGTTTCGGCTGGTGGTTGTTGTAACTGCCGTTGGCATACTCGCTCACGTGCATGTTGTGCACCCATAGCTCGCTGCCGACGAACGAACAGTAGGCGTCTGTGATGTTGGCCTTGCCTGCCCGTATGGACTTGATTTCCGTGCCGGTGAGCACAATGCCGGCCGTATAGGATGTGAGCAGGAAATACTGATACTCAGCTTTCCTGTTCTTGATGGCGATTTGGGATGGGTTCGTGTTTTTGCTCATATCTGTGTTGGCGGCAAAAGTACAAAAAATTGTTGTTGATTGTCTCGCTGTTTCTATGCGTATTTGAGAAATAATGTGTACTTTTGCTCCATCCTTTCTGAAAGGCTTTTTTTTACTTTTACTACTGATTGCCAATGGTTACGCGAATAGTACTGACAGGCGGCCCCTGTGCCGGAAAATCCACCATCCTGAAAAGAATAGAAACCAAGTACGCCGCGCTGGGCTTCTCGGTTTTCTCTTTGCCCGAAGCTGCCACCCTCTTTATCCAGGCCGGCGCCGACTTCCTGACCAAAGACCCCGAACTCTCTTTCATCACAGAGGCCAACAAACTCAAGTTCCAACTCACCATGGAGGATTGTATGACCCGCATAGCGGAAGCCTGCGGCAAGCCTGCTCTGCTTGTCTGCGACCGCGGCACTATGGACACCGCCGCCTACATGGAACGCGACAAATGGAACCGTGTGATGGAGTTCGTGCAGCAGACCGAAGAACAGCTCTGCGACCAACGCTATGATGCCGTGTTCCATATCAGCACCGCCGCAAAGGGGGCCGAACAGTTCTATACTCGCGAAAACAACTCCTGCCGCTCCGAATCCCTTGAACTCGCCCGCGTGGTGGATGACCATCTCATTGACAGCTGGAAACGCCACCCCGTGATGCACATTGTCAAAGCCGAAATCTGCTTTGAAGACAAAATCGATAATGTGTTGGGCATAATCGATGATATCCTGCACATAAACCACTAACCCCGCAAAGATGCACGGTCTGAAGTAAACGCGAACGGCCGTGGGTCTCAACCAAATAAAAAGATTATGAAAAACCTCAGCATGATTGCCGCCGTGGGCGAGAACCTGGAGTTGGGTTATAAGAACCAGTTGCTCTGTCATCTTCCTGTTGATCTCAGACATTTTAAGGAGATTACCTCGGGACACACAGTCCTGATGGGTGACAAAACCTGGGAGTCACTGCCCAAGAAACCCCTGCCCAACCGGAGAAACATTGTGATAACGCTTGACGATGTCACCTTCCCTGATTGCGAGACGGTACATTCCATCGAAGATGCGCTCGCCCTTCTGAATGGTGAGGAGGAGGCTTTTGTGATGGGAGGAGCCACCATGTACCGGCTTTTTTTACCGCACGCCGATAAACTTTACCTTACCCGTATTGTCTCTGCCTTCACCGCTGACGTTTATTTTCCGGCAATAAAAGACGAGGATTGGACGTTAGTGGAGAGCGAGTTTGTTCCTAAAGATGAAAAAAACGCATACGATTTATATTTTCAAACCTTAATCAGAAAGTAAGATGAAGAAGATTGCCCTATTGATTGCCGCAGCTTTTGTGATGTTGTGTGCCAACGCGCAGAAACCCTCCAAACTTCCCGTTCCCGATCTCCCCATCGACGAGCGCACCAACCTGGTGACCTATCAGGATGTGGTGAAGCAGGAGGGCACCACAAAGGAACTTTACGAGAGAGCCATGGTTTGGGTGAAGAAGTATTACAAGAATACGTCAGAGGTGATTAAGAACAGCGATGCCGATAAGGGCTCGATCCTCATGCGTTCCAGTGTGCGTATCTTCTCCAAACAGAAAGATGGCACGATGCTTCCCAAGAACATAGTGTATTACAACTTCAAGCTGGAGTGCAGAGACGGTCGCTATCGTTATACTATCACCAATTTCAACGAGAAGGCCGCTTCCGCTGCGCCAATTGAGAACTGGTTCAAAACGGATAGTCCCTATTGGTCTCCCTCCCAATACGAGTGGCTGACACAAATTGACAGCCAGATCAAGGAGCTGATCAATTCTCTGGAGGAGGGAATGTTGCCGCCGGAGGTTTTTGAAGATGAGTGGTAGAAGATTCATTTTGTTTTTTGTGATGGCGGTCGTCATGATGACGTCATGCCACCACCCGACCGGAAAGGTCAGGTTTGCTTTCTCTTTTTCGGTTGATGGGAGTGAGCTGCTGCAGGATACCTTGCTGTATCAGAATGCCGCCGGCAATCGTTATGAGGTTACGGAGGCACAGTATTTTATCTCCAATGTTGTGTTGACTGCGGCAGATGGAGCACAGTATGCAGTGCGTTCTGACAAGTCCGCCCATTATGTGGATGCTGACCTTCCGCATACGCTGATATGGTGCCCGGAAGAGGCGTTTCCCGCAGGAGCATACACGGCCATCACCTTCGTGTTCGGGCTGGCGCCGGAGCTGAATGTTTCCCATAGCTATACGGATGCTCCGGAGAACAACATGAGCTGGCCGGCCACCTTGGGCGGCGGATATCACTACATGAAGATTAATGGGCGTTGGATTGCGGAAAACGGCCTTGCCAGCCCCTTTAACCTGCATTCGGGTCGTGTGCTGACCTCTGCGGGTGACACTATTGAAAACTCGTTCACCGTCACTTTACCTTTGGCAAATGCGGTGATTATGAAAGAAGAGACACTGGAAATCAAGCTGGATATGGATATCAACCGTTGGTTCTGTTCACCAAATCTTTTTGATTTTAATGTGTATGGGGGCAGCATTATGCAGAATGCCGATGCCCAATCGGTGTTGAGGTCCAACGGGCAGGATGTGTTCACGGTTCGGTAGCGTTCAGGTTCCAAACATGAATAAACAAAAAAAGAGGCTGTTTTTCAGCCTCTTTTTTTTGTTGTCTGGCAAAAGAAATTACATTCTGAAGGTGACGGGGACCTGGTAGAAGCAGCGGACAGGTTTGCCCATGTTCTTGCCGGGTTTCCATTTCGGCATAGCCATGATACCGCGCACGGCCTCCTTGTCGCAGTCGGGATACAAAGGCACCTTGACTTTGGCGTTACTCACGCGGCCGTCTCTTTCAACCACGAACTCAATAAGCACCGTACCGGTGATGCCATTGTTACGGGCCACCTCAGGATACTGGATTTCTCTGGAAAGGAAGGAGTTCAGGGCTTCCATACCGCCAGGATATTCAGGCATCTCTTCTGTGAAGTACACGGGAGGTGTAACATCGGACTCATCCTCAACCACAGCAATGTCATCGTTTAATTCTTCAACAACATCATCTTCAAACACATCCTGACCGAAGTCAAAATCCGTGCTCACCTTGATGTTGTCTTCCACGATGTTCAGCACAACGGCTTGTTGTTGCTGTTGCGGCTCTGGTGGTGGGGGAGGGGTTTGGTCAGTGGCAACGACATCCTCGTCTTTCACTTCAATGAAGTCGTCCTCTGTCGGAACGAATGCGGGAGCCTTGTCCTCACTGGCAAACAATTCAAAGCCGGCATATACCAGTCCCAAAACAACTACGAAACCCAACAGGAGGAACAACATCCTCTTGTTTTCCAGATTTCCTTTGTCGGTTTTCTTTGCGATCATAATTATGATTATTATAGGTTATTTTTAAGTCTACTTTACGCACCGCAAAAGTACTATTTTTTTTATACATAGCACAACGGTTTTTCCTAAAAAATAATTTTATGGATTAACTTTTTTAAACAAAATAAACAGCGCCCCCGCAGTTGTCACATTTAGCGCCAGTTACGCTTTTCATACAATTTTTTTCGCCTTGGAGTCTAAGCATTCCGAGGAAGGCAAAAATCAGGGCTTCTTTGAATTTCACGGTCTGGGAGTCGGGGATGGTTATGCTGCCGCTCCACTCTTTGCGTAGGGCTTCGATGAGAAAGCCGTTGAGTGCACCGCCGCCGGTGGCCAGCAGGGTTTCCGTGCCTGCGGGTATGGTGGCGGCAATTTGACGGGCAATGTGCAGTGTTGTTGTGTGCAGCAGGTCGGGTATGGTGTTGCTGGCTTCATGTTTTTGCAACAGGGGTAGGAATGTCGTCTCGAACCACTCTTTTCCGAGTGACTTTGGCGCCGGTAGCCGATAATATTGCAGACGGTCCAATTCTTCCAGCAGTCCGGGGATGATTTTCCCCGCGCGTGCCATCGCGCCGTTGTGGTCGTAGGATTGCCCGACTTTCGAAGCCAGATGATTCAAAGCCATGTTGCAGGGGGCAGTGTCAAAAGCCACGCGAGTCCCGCCCTGCCGGAAGGAGATGTTGGAGAACCCGCCCAGGTTAAGGCATGCGCCGTATTGCCCGAAAAGCAGTTCGTCGCCGGCAGGCACCAGAGGAGCGCCTTGTCCACCCAAGGCCACGTCAACGGTACGGAAGTCGCATACGGTAGTAATGCCGGTGTGAGCAGCTATGACTGCGCCACTGCCTATCTGCGTGGTGAGTCCCTTTTCGGGTTGATGGAAGACCGTGTGGCCATGAGAGGCAATGAAGTCGGGTTTTATTCCCGAATCGAGTCGCCTGTTGATGTGCTGTGCTATCAGTTTTCCCAAGTCCACGTCCAGTTGTGCATATTCCAGTGCAGTGAGGCTTGTGGCCCGGGATAGTTTCTTGCGAAAGGCAGGCTCATACGGGACTGTGCAGGCGCGCTCAATCTGGTGGCGCCAACCGCTGGCAGTTTGCTCGAAAGAGCACCAAGCCAAGTCGATGCCATCCAAGGATGTGCCCGACATGACACCTATGCCGTAGCGGTACTCTTTGCTCATGACAGTATGGAGCTCAGTTTGTCCAAATGGATGCTGTTGGATCCTTTCACCAGAACCATGGCCCCGGTGATGGGATTCTCCGCCAGCACCTGGTTCAGTGCATGAACGTCAGGATAGCAGTGCTCCGCTTTCTGGGCACAGAACTCTGGTCCGACATATAGAGCATCGATTCCAAGCTCTTCGCAGAGGTGAATGATACGACGGTGTTCCTCTTGGCTGATAGGACCCAATTCGCGCATGTCACCCAAAATGGCGATTTTATGGGGATGGTCCAGTTTGGAAAGGTTTCGCAAGGCGGCCTCCATGCTTGTCGGGTTGGCATTGTAGTAGTCGGAAATCACCGTGTTGGTGCCGATTTCGTTAATTTGGGACCGATGATTGGAGGGGGTGTATTGACTCAAAGCTTCTGCGATTTGCTCATCGGGAACGCCGAAATGGTGTCCGACGGCTGCTGCGGCCAGAAAGTTGTAGATATTATAGCTGCCGGTAAGATGCGTGTCCACCTCGCGTCCGGCAACCCGTATGTGCAGGTAAGGAGACATCCCCAGGATGTTCTCCTCGCCGCCCTGTGCGTAAAATATGACCTTGTCATAATTCAAGCCATCACGCAATTTGCTGTCGTTGATGTTGACGAATAAAGTGCCGTTATCGCGCATGACTGAGCGGTATAGGGCTTTTTTGGTGTGGACAATTTCCGCTTCAGAGCCAAAGCCTTCAATGTGTGCCTTTCCGACGTTGGTGACAAGTCCGAAACCGGGACGGGCGATGTTGCATAAAAACTCGATTTCTCCGGGATGGTTGGCTCCCATCTCCACAATGGCAATCTCGTCAGAGTCGGTTATCGACAGTAGTGTAAGCGGTACGCCGATGTGGTTGTTCAGATTGCCTTTCGTGTATGCGGTACGGAACGCTCGTGACAGTACGGCGGCCACCAGCTCTTTGGTGGTGGTTTTGCCGTTGGTGCCCGTAATTCCGATGACAGGAATCTTGAGTTGCTGCCGATGATAGGCTGCCAATTGCTGAAGCGTTTGCAGACTGTCAGGAACCACAATGCAGTGTGGGTTACCGGCCAGTGCTGTGTTCTCCGTAATAACATAGGCTGCACCTTGTTCAAGGGCTGCCGCCGCGAATTGGTTCCCATCGAAATGTTCTCCCTTCAGACAGAAAAAAAGAGTGTCAGGGATGATGTTCCGTGTGTCTGTGCAGATTTGCGGATGTTTCAGATAAAGATCGTATAGTTTTTCCATGCCACTAATAGATGAAAGGGAATACTCTTTTCAGTTTTTTCTGTTCCATCTCTAATCCAAACTCGGCTTTATAGTGCTTGTAGAGAGCGTTAGCGCGGGGCACCAAATTGGCAAAAGTCCAGATGAAGAATACAAGTCCGGACAGTGACCAAGTCAGGATGGCGAATCCGAGCCACTCGGTAAGTTCGCCCAGATAGTTGGCGCTTGTCACGTAGTCAAACATGAACCCTTTGGGAAGATAGTGGTTGTTGTCGTCGTCCGATTTGCGGAGATGACGAATGATATAGTCGGAGCGGAGGTTGATGTAGAATCCGATGAAGAAAATGCAAGTGCCGATGATGAATTGGGGTGACCATAGCCAGGCGATGTCAGAGTAGGAGAGGCCCAGCACGTGGTAGTTGCATTTGAAAGACTCGAAGAAAATCCAGTAGCCCTGCATCATGGCATTGAGGATGTTGAAAGCAATGCCCATGAACATGACCGAGAGGGACATTCGGCTCGTTTTCCCTTTGATGAGCCAGGGGAAGATAAGAGACCGCTGGAAATAGTGGATTTCAAAGATTAGCAGGAACACCATGGGAACAATCTCAAAGCGGTGCGGGGAGCAGAGCCAGATGATAATCATGGCCAGAAAGATGGGAAACTCCATGATGAACCATGCCACCTTGTTATTGATGGCTTTGCCCCATGATTTTTTGGTGAATGCGCCATAGCTTGCGTCCACAAAATAGAGGGCGATGAAAACGATGGCAGCGATGCCAATCATTACGTATAGGTAGATATAAAAAGCGGATGAGAGGATTTCAGCATTCATAGTGATGGAAGAGTTTTAGTAAATGAATATTTCCATTGGCATTCTGGCCTGAACGCCTTCTTGGCGGAGAATGTTGTCAATACCTTCGTAAGTGAAATAGAGGCGACCCAGTTTGGCCTTCAGGGCAGCTTCAATTTCATCCTCATTGCCGAATATCATCGTGAACCAGTCTGATTGTTTGGGGTAGTAAACCAGGTCATAATCGGAGATGTGAGCCAAACTTGCGGCTTTTGCAATGGCATCATCGATGGTTCCCAGTTTGTCAACCAGTCCTATACGGAGAGCGTCGGCACCAGCCCACACACGACCCTGTCCGATGCTGTCCACTTGCGCTACTGTCATCTTGCGGCCGTTGGACACTCGTTTGATAAAAGTGCTGTAAATATCTTCTATGGATTTCTGGATAACGACCATTTCAGTAGCATCCAGAGCGCGCATGCCGTTTCCATAATCGGCATGCTGGTTTGATTTTACCCCGTCGATGGTGACACCCAGCTTGTTCTTGAGGAATTTCTGGAATGAGGGGACCATGCCGAACACACCGATGGAACCGGTGAGGGTGTTGGGTTGTGCGAAAATATAGTTGGAGTTGCAGGCTATGTAATATCCGCCGGATGCGGCATAGTCACCCATGGAGGTGACGATGACCTTGCCGGCTTTCTTCGCATTCTCTATCTCCCGCCAGATGTTCTCGGAGGCCAAAGCACTACCACCGGGCGAGTTGATTCTCAACACAATGGCTTTTACGTTTTTGTCCTTATAGGCTTTTTTGAACTCTTTGATAAAACTCTCGGAATAGATACCCCGGCTGTTGTCTCCTTTTCCATCGTTGATTTCGCCTACCGCATAAACTACAGCAATCTTGTCCGAAGCCTTTGAACTGTTCTTGATGGATTTTTTGTATTTGTTGATGGACACGAAGTTGAGATTATCGTCTTCATCCACATTGACTTTAGACTTCAGCAGCTTTTCCATATCATCCGCATATCCCAGCTTGTCCACCATCTTCAGTTGCAAGGCATCCTTTGGGGTTGCGCACAGCAGATTGTCGGCAATGGCGTTGAGCGTATCGACCGGAATGTGGCGGGCAGCGGAGATGTCATTCAGGAAAACTCCCCACAGCGTGTTGGCCAGGACGGTCATCTGCTCACGGTTTGCTTGGCTCATCTTGTCCAGCATGTATGGCTCCACAGCACTCTTGAATTGTCCGTGACGGAGTATTTGAACGTCCACATCCAGCTTGTCAATGAGCCCTTTGTAAAACATGATTTGGAAGGCATAACCCTTGAAATCCAATCCGCCAGCAGGGTTGAGGATGATTTTGTCGGCAACGGAGGCCAGGTAATAGCCGTTCTGAGTCATTGTATTGCTGTAGGCATAAATAAACTTGCCGCTCTTCTTGAATTGGAGCAAGGCATCGTGAATTTCCTTTACCGTGGCGGGCGAGGCGGAGATGATGGCGTTGTTGAGGAAGATGCCCTTTACCTTCGGATCGGAGGCGGCATACTTGATGGAGGCAAGTATGTCATTCAAACCTGTTTGTGAATAATAGGTGTTGAACTTGTCAAAAGGGCTCTCCACGACGCGCTCTTGGATGCTTTGGTTCAAATCTATCTTCAAAATACTGTTTTCCTTGATGTTGGTTGTTTCATTCATGGTGGATGAAAGCGTGGCTATCATGCTGACAAGCATCACCATATAAAGGATGGAAACAAGTATCGTGGAGAAAAAGAAACCTAGCATGGAGCCGAACACCACACGCCAGAACTTGCGTGTGCGGGTCTCAGGTTGTGTCTGCATAGGTTGTGTGAATTGGGTGTTTTCCGTGTTATCCATAATTTTTGAATTTTATGTTATCTGAAAAAATGTCGTTGTTGGCTGTGGCATCCTGCATGGAAGAAGGAAATATATTCCATGAAGATGTCTGTGTTATTGTCAAGAACTGGCAATCCGAACGGTTCTCCCAATTTGGAGAGCAGTTTTACATTGTCGTGGGGGAGGGGACAAGGGGTGTCGGCTTTGCTGCTGTGTGCCGCGCGGGCCGAGTCGGTGAAGGTGCCGGGGCTCTCCTCTGGCAGGGATGCCGGCAGTAGCAGGTCGCAATCGTGGCTGTGCTCATCCCAGAATGCGGTTTGCAGCACACTCCAGGAGCTGTTATGGACAACATCCATCACATCCCTCGGCACTGCAGCTCCGGTTGCATTGAACAAGTAGCATTGGTTGAATGCGCAGGAGGCGATGTGCGCAGGGAGGTCCAGATTGTCGGTATGGGCAGGCTGCCCGTACAGTTCATGCATCATCTTGCGGTTCCCCTCATCGAATTGCCCACCACCCACACATACGTTAGGGAAAATACCCATGTCGAACAAACCTTGCGAATTCAACTCAGCTTTCAAGCTCAGGAATCCGGACGAAGGCTTGGCTTGGATGTCCAGTAGCATGCAAAGGTTTTCCAATTCGATGATGCCACGTTCATCGAGAAATCGTTCCCATAAGACAAAGACCGGCGCTTCTGTGCGCAACAAATCTTCGGCAAAGTCTCTGAGATTCTCTTCGGTCAGGTTGTTGGAACGCAATAGCGGAACGAGGTCTTCCGATAGAATCTGAGTTTTATATGTCTCGTATTGTTTGCCCAGACCTTGAATATAGATGCCTTTTGCCAGATTGTTGCGGATGAGGTAATGGTTCAGACTTCTGAAGAATCTTCCGAAATCGCGGATTTGAAGCGTTTCGGGAGTGTTGAATTCGTAGCGGGGTGTGCCCGGGCAAGCTTTCATAACCTCCAGTGCGGTCTTTTGCGAAAGGGCATCGGTTTCCGGGTCCAGCAAGGTGTAGAATTTGCCAGCACCAAACAGCTCGGCAAAGGGCACGATGTCGTTCTTGTCGATGAAATAGGAGGTTCCACGTTTATAGTAGTCGAAAGAGCCTATCGCATTGGTTTGCAAGCCTGTTCGCGACAGACGTTGAATTAAGTACAGTTCTTCATTGGAGTAGTTGCCATTAGCCATTACCAACGTCCGGTTAACTTGGGCGTTTTTCCCGTGTTCGGCAATGAGACCGCAGGCCTCTTCAATGCCGATAGGTTGGTATTGGTTTCCGTTTCTCAGCAAAGGTTGCGACAGTCTGCGCATAGATTATGATTTTTGAGTGAGAGCCTGGAAGAGTTCCTCCATACCCAATGCATTCAGTTCAGAGGCGTGTTTGAGTCCCAGTTTCTCGGCCATAGTGGGCAGTTCGCTCACTTGGGCGTCAGCAACCAACTTGCCTTTGTTGATGATAATGACATGGTCGCACATGGCTTGCACCTCTTGCATGATGTGTGTGGATAGCAGCACGGTGCGGTTTTTGCCATAGGAACGGATAAGTTCGCGTATCTCAATAAGTTGGTTTGGGTCAAGGCCGGTGGTGGGTTCGTCCAGGATGAGCACTTCAGGGTCATGGATGAGCGCTTGGGCGATGCCCACACGTTGCTTGAATCCGCGCGACAGGGCCCCGATCTTCTTATGCTGTTCTGGTGTCAGCCCCGTCTTCTCCACGATGTCGGCCACTCTTGCTTTCACATCTTTAAGATGATGAATACCACCAATGAATTCCAGGAATTCGCGAACATACATGTCGTAATACAGGGGATTGGCTTCGGAAAGGTAGCCGATTTTCTTACGCAATTCCAGTGAATCCTTCCAGATATCCAGCCCGCAGACGGTAACATCACCCTCGGTGGGAGGTATAAGGCAGGTGATGATTTTCATCATGGTGGTCTTTCCTGCGCCATTAGGGCCTAAAAAACCCACAATTTCACCCTTTTTAGCCTCAAAACTTACTTGGTCAAGCGCCCGTTGCTCGCCGAAAACCTTGGTGACGTTATTAACAATAATAGACATTTTAATTTTTTTTAAAGGCTGCAAAGATAACAAAAATAGAAAAAATACTGACAGCTCTTGTTGAAATAAACTTTTATGTTTATTTTTGCAACCTCAAAATTTAAAATCATGCAACAAAATTTATTAATTGAATTACTGGAAGATGGGAGTAAGGTTAGTCTTTACTCTCCACGTTTTGACGGTGAGGAATTCACCGAGTTTGAGAAGTTTCTCCTAAAATATAAGGATGTTTATCCGAAGGATGTGGCTCAAATTGTGTATCGACTTGACATTATCAAAAGAGACGGAGCGGAAGACAGGCATTTTCGATACGAAGGAACTAAACGAGATAGGGTGATGGCGTTGCCTTCACATCTTGAGACGGCATCCTTGAGACTGTTTTTGCTGAACATCCAGTCTAGAGTTTTGATTTTAGGAAATGGTGGCATAAAAGACACAGCCACCTATCAAGAGGACAATCATCTCAATAGATGTGTGGAAACCTTACAGAAAATTGACATTCAAATCAAGACAATGGAGAGGCAGAATATCATCACAGTCAATGGTACAAAATTGCTTGGACCACTATCTTTCGTCATAGAAATAGAGGAATAAAACAGATTGAAATGAAAACCAATAAGTTGTTAGATGAAATCAGACAAACCATGACGCCAGAAATGAAGCGGCAGATGGAGTTGTCGGTTAAAATTGCTAACCGTATCTACGAGATTTTAGAGGAGAAAGGTCTTTCGCAGAAAGATTTGGCACATCTTCTCGGGAAAACGGAAACTGAAGTCAGCAGGTGGCTTTCTGGCACCCACAACATGACCATGGCGACCATAGCCAAAATCTCCGCAGCGTTGGATACAGACATTGTGCAAGTCACCACTCGCCAAAGACGTTAGGCATCTGCAACGATGTGGTACGGGAGAGCATCTATCACCAACTATTCCATCTAAAAGCCACAAGCCGTAGGTCTGCGCGGTTCGTTGGCCATGGAATGTTCCATTGCGTTTTGCGCACGCCGTAGGTGTGCGTGGGGATATGGAAATATGAACTTCTTTATTGTTTACAATCTATTCTTAATAATATATTGAAAATCAATATATTAAAAATTTTGTATCTTTGCGGCGACTATAAACAAACACATTTTATGATGAAAACAAAACAAATCCTTACCCTATGCCTGCTGCTGTGCACATCGCATTTGTGTGCCCTGGCGCAACGCGACACCCTGATGGTCGCATTTTACAATGTGGAAAACCTGTTCCATCCCTCCGACGACTCGCTCACACGCGATGACGACTTCACGCCCACAGGTTCCTACCACTGGTCGTATGGCAAGTACTACAAGAAGATTGCCAACGTGGCAAAAGTACTGATTGCCATGGGACAGGGTAGTCCTCCGGCGGTCGTAGGGTTGGCTGAGATCGAGAACGAACGGGTGCTCAAGGACCTCTGCTACCGATCGCCACTTAAGACTTTCGGATATCGCTATGTGCACCACGACTCGCCCGACCGGCGCGGCGTGGATGTGGCCCTCCTGTACCGCGACAGTCTCGTCCGCATCCTCCGTGAGCACAAAGTGCCCGTTGTCTTTCCCTTCGAACCGCAAACCCGCAACCGCGACCTGCTCTATGCCCTTGCCCAGTTTCCCTGCGGCGACTCTCTCCATATCATCGTCAACCACTGGACCTCGCGCTTCGGCGGCTATGCCGCTACCATCCCCAAACGCAACTATTACGCTGATGTGGCCCGACATATCGTGGACTCCCTCATGTCCGAAACCCCCGATGCCAATATCCTGCTCATGGGCGATTTCAACGACTATGCCACCGATGAGAGTATGGAAAAGCACCTCCGCGCCCGAAAATATAGCCCTGATAATATGGGCGACACTCTTTTCAACTTAATGTATCATTTTGTGAATCAGAATAATGTGGGTTCTCACAAGCATGAGGATTTCTGGGGATGCCTCGACCAGATTATCGTTTCCCGGGCATTTCTTTTTGACAAAAACAAACTTCGTATTGCCCAGCACCTGCCCCATATCTACCAAGCGCCTTTCCTGTTGGTGCCCGATGAGAAATATGGCGGCATGAAAACTTATCGCACTTTCCTTGGTCCCCGCTACATCGGCGGGTTCGCCGACCATCTGCCGGTGTATGTGATTATTGAGTGGAATTGAAGAAAACTAAAGGTAATGATTGAAGATAGCAATTGTAAAGGAAATAAAAAAACCATGCGTCTGAACTCTATAAGGGGAACTCAAAGGTTCACTAGGCCTTCTCAGACGAATGGCGCGGCAAACATACAAATAAATTCTGAAATGGCAATATCTGCATTGCAGATTCTTGCTGAAAGATATATAGGCATTTCTGACCCGCATGGATTTTTAACAGATTTACGCAATGCTTTGGGAATTCCTGATTCAAATGGTGCAAGCAAATACGGTGTTGTTACCATATTCAGGAATGATGAAAGTGTTCTTCAAGCGTCTATTTGAATAACAAACCATAATAGTAATGCTGAGACATATCTCACGCATAATGCTAATTATCAATACAATTCAAGTATTTTAATAAGAAAAGATTTTAAGAAAAGTACTTTTAATCCACACGATGATGTCAGACTAGACGAATATGTTTATTATGGCAAGAAGATGGTTAAGATAAAAGACCCACTGACTCAAATAATAAATGGAATTATAGGATTTTTGAAAAAAGGCAATTATATCGATACCACAGGAATTGCATTTCTAAACCAATCACCTAAAAAACGCCTAAATATTACTACAGTATCACCCCGTAAACGATGAACCCCGCCACGCCGCTCAGCAGTATCATCAGAATAGGACTTGCCTTGAATCTTAATGAAGCGATGAATACCACAGCGAAAATGCCGATACTGATCCACAGCTGTGGTGAAGCGTTCCCGAAAGTCTCAGGTGTGATCAGCAGCAATGCCGCAGCGGCAATCAGTCCGACAACGGCCAAGCGCAGCACCGACATGGTGGTGGCGATAATCTTGTTGTCCTTGTGCTTTAGCAGAAATTTGCTGACAATGAGCATTAAAATGACAGGAATCAGGATGACGGAGAAGGAGGCGATGAACGCGCCGAGGATTCCCATCCATTCCGAATAGCCCGCATTCACGATGGCAGTGTAGCCTGTGTAGGTGGCCGTGTTGATGCCCACGGGCCCTGGTGTGATTTGCGAGGTGGCGACAATGTCGGTGAACTCTTGCGAAGTGAGCCAGCCTTGCTGTTCCACTACATCATGCTGTATGAGCGCGATGGTGGCCAGCCCTCCGCCGAAACTGAAGACGCCGATTTTCAGGAAGGTAAGAAAGAGACGAAGGAATATCATGCCTGAACCTCCTTCTTTTCCAAATATTTACTGTATAATACGCCTCCGATGATGGCCGAAAGGATAATCCAGACGGGCGACAGACCTAACAGATAAATCAGGAGCATGGCTGCCAACGGAATCCAGCAGTTTCGCCAACTGATTTTGGCGGTTTTGGCCATGTTGAACACCGGTGCTGCAATCAATGCCACCACGGCGGGACGGATACCCTTGAAAATGGCTTCAAAAGCGGGGTTGTCTTTCAAAAAACGAAAGCAGGTGGCAAAGCCGAGGATGATGAAGATGGGCATGGCAATGTTGCCGATGATGGAGACGACCACCCCGCGATGTCCGCGCATGCGATAACCCACATTCGTGGCCATGTTCACGGCGAAAATGCCCGGCATGGCCTGCGACACTGCCATGATGTCCATGAACGACTCCCGGTCCATCCATTGTCTCCGGTCCACAATCTCCCGCTCCATCAGCGGTATCATGGCGTACCCGCCACCTATTGTGAAGGTGCCGATTTTGAAAAAGGACCAGAATAATTCGTGCAGTTTTGGCATGATGTTTTTTATGCGTGCAAAAATACTATTTTTGCACAGAAAATAATACTTGCTATGAGACTGAAACTCTCCAATATCCGCATCCCCGTTTCTGCCAATCCGAATATAAAAAACGCTGTGTGCCAACAGTTTCATATTCGCCATGAGGATGTGCAGGACTTCCGGATTCTGCGCCAGGCGGTGGACGCCCGCAAAAAAATCAAGGTGATGTTTGACTTCCAAGTGGCGGTTACCCTGCCCGACAACTATGCATCATTGTTGGGAAAGGATGGTGTGTCCGAATATAAAACCACCACACAACTTCAGTGTCCGGAATGGAAGGACGACCTCCGTCCCGTGGTGGTCGGTTTCGGTCCCTCCGGCATGTTCGCTGCCTTGTACCTCGCCCGTTGCCATGCCAAACCCATCATTCTGGAACGCGGTGGCAAAATCGAGGACCGCAAACGGGCGGTGGCTGACTTTCTCTACACCAAAATGCTCAACCCCAACTCCAATGTGCAGTTTGGCGAGGGTGGTGCCGGCACTTTTTCCGATGGCAAACTCAACACCAATGTGCACAGTGAATACAACGACTTTGTGCTGCAGGAGTTTTTCAAGCATGGTGCGCACGAGGATGTGACCTATATGCAGAACCCGCACGTGGGCACCGATTATCTGGAAAAGGTGGTGCGCAATATCCGCCTCGAAATCGAATCGCTGGGCGGTGAGTTCCATTTCAACACCGTTTTCACGGATTTCAAGAAACAGGATGAGGTGCTTGAACTGGTTTGTGAACCCGAATTGAAAATCAAGACGCATCATGTTCTGCTTGGTTTGGGCCACTCGGCCCGCGACACCATCAAACGGCTGTTTGAGCGCGGTATGGAGATGGAGGCGAAACCTTTCTCCATGGGCGTGCGCATCGAGCACCAGCAAAGACGTGTCAACCGGATGCAATACGGCGATGCCGCGCGCATTCTCCCGCCCGCTTCCTACAAGGGGGTGGTCCACTTGGAAGACCGGAGCGTCTATACCTTCTGCATGTGCCCCGGCGGCACGGTCCTGGCCTCAACCAACGACCCTGAGACGATTGTAACCAACGGTATGAGCGAGCGCAACCGCGACAAGGCCAACTCCAACAGCGCACTGTTGGTCAATGTAAATCCAGATGATTACCTGAAAAACGGCCCTTTGGATGGACTGGACTACCAGGAGAAATACGAGCGGCTTGCCTTCCAGGTGGCGGGCGACTACCGTGCGCCGGGCAATCTGGTGGGCGAGTTCCTGCAAGGCAAGGTGGCGGAAAGGTACCGCAGCGTGAAGCCCTCTTATCCCCACGGGGTTTGTTTCTGCGACCTTCATCGCTGCCTCCCCGGCTATGTGGTGGACTCCCTGAAGAAAGCGTTGCCGCTCTTCGACCGCAAGATGCCCGGATTTGCCGACCCTGACGCAGTGCTCACGGGCGTGGAAACGCGCTCCTCCTCCCCAGTGCGCATGGTGCGCGGCGACGACCGGATGTCTTCAGTCAAAGGCATCTATCCCATCGGCGAGGGTGCCGGTTACGCAGGAGGCATTATGAGTGCTGCCATCGACGGGTTGAAGACGGCAATATTTTTACTATCTTTGCAGTCTCAAAATTGAAAAGATAATCTTCTATGAATGAGTTTGTTAGGGGTATAAAGAAGGGATTTCCCATTTGTCTGGGTTACATTCCTGTCTCTTTTACCTTCGGATTGATAGCCGTGAAGATGGGTTTCAATCCGTTGGAGGCCACTATTATTTCACTCACCAACATGGCTTCGGCCGGCCAGTTTGCCGGCATACGCCTCATAGAGGGCGGCGCACCCTATATCGAATTGGTGATCACTACGTTTGTTATCAACCTGCGCTATATGCTGATGTCGCTTTCCCTTTCGCAGAAAGTGGCGCCGGAGATGCCTTTTTACAAACGTGCCATCATGGCGTTCTGCATCACCGATGAGGTTTTCGCGCTTGCTTCCATGGAAAAGGAAGATGTCACTTTCCCGTTCTTCGGAGGTCTGATGACCACGCCCATTTTCGGATGGACGCTCGGCACTTGCCTCGGCGCGGTGGCCTCCAGGATGCTCTCGCCCATGCTCCAGGGCTGCTTCGGTATTGCGCTCTACTGCATGTTTATCGCCATCATCATCCCGCCGGCGCGCAAGGGTAGGAAAGTGGCCATTGCGGTCATTGTCTCTGCACTGCTCTCCTGCCTGTTCAAATATGTGCCGGGCATCAACGTGCTTTCAAAAAGCGGCGGCGGCGGCTGGGCTATCATCGTTTCAGCCATCCTTGGTGCGGCTATTTGCGCCTCTATCAAGGAAGTGAAGCGCTTTAACAAGAGAAAATTACAGGAAGGAGGTGCCCATGTGTAGTATGGAAAATATTGCCATCTGTATGCTTATCATGGCTCTTACCACATATCTTATCCGCTTGATCCCTATTGGCTTTGTGCGGACAAAACTCGATAACGAGTGGGTCCGGGACTTCCTTTTCTATATCCCGTTCTGTGTGCTTTCGGCCATGACATTTCCCGATGTTCTCTATTCGACCACGCCGGCAGGTGCTACCACGCCACATTTTGTTTCGGCGGCGATCGCTACCATGGTGGCCATCGTGATGGCATGGAAAGACAGAGGATTGGTTCGCGTGGCTCTTGTGGCCGTGCTCGTGGCCGTGCTCGTGGAACTGCTGCTCCCGGTGATTTTCTGAACGGATTACATTTCCGGCAACATGGCGCAAATCAGCTTTACCATGTTCGGACCGGCTGTGTTGGCCGCCTGCAGCACATCTTCATGCGAGGCTTCCATTACCTGCCCAACGACACCGAGGTCAGTGATGACCGATAAGGCGAAAACCTCAAGCCCCCGGTGATGCGCCATAATGGCCTCCGGTACAGTGGACATGCCCACCGCGTCGGCACCCATGATGTGGAACATCCGGTACTCGGCTGGAGTCTCAAAACAGGGTCCGGAAACACCAATATATACGCCTTCCTGCAAATGCACGTTTACCTCTTTAGCTTTGGTGTAGGCCAACTTGATGAGACGATGGGAGTACACCTCGCTCATGTTTGGGAACCGCGGTCCTGATGTATCGTCGTTGGGGCCTATTAACGGATTGTTTCCAAACATGTTGATGTGGTCCTTGATGACCATGATGTCCCCGACTTTGAAGGTGGGGTTCATGCCTCCGGCAGCATTCGACAGAATGATGATCTCAATTCCAAGCCCTTTCAGAATCTGTTGCGGGAAGGTAACCACATTCATGGGATAGCCCTCATAGTAATGCATACGGCCATTGAAAACCAAAACTTCTCTCCCCCCCAATCTGCCGAATATCATGGTGCCCTTGTGTCCCTTTACGGTGGATACAGGGAAATTCGGAATCTCCGTATAGGGGATTTCATCCACAATTTCCATGGATTGCGTGAGCCCGCCTAATCCGGAACCCAACACAATGGCAATTTTCGGGCTTATATGTTTTCTGTTGTTAAGATAGGAAACAGTTTCCTCGATTTTTCTTCTACTTTCTTCCAACATGGTCTTCTAAAATGTTAGTGAATAGATGGCGTTCCTCTTCTGTCAAGAATTCAACTTCTATAGGAAGGATAAAAACAGGCAGCAAAGATAAAGATTTTTTGAAGTTCTCCGCCTGCAGTCTCATCCAATCCTTTTCGGTAGTGAGTAAAACGCGATTTTCAGTTATATATTTTTTAACCTGTTCAATTTCTGTCAAGGAGTACCGGTGATGGTCTGGAAATTTCAGATGCTTAATAATATGGTACTCTTTCTGGAGATGTTCGAAAAGGGGTTGGGAACGGGCGATTCCCGTCATGAGGATGACGTCTGTATGGGCGTGGAGGGATACGGAAGCGGCGGCGGCGGTTACCGGCTCCGGTGCTGTGTACCTGTACCGGGTGAAGAACAAGGGTTGATTGTCGCGGATACCTAATTTTTGCCGCCAGGCAGCACGGTCAATATCGGCGTTTTCAGTTGGAACTTTGCTCACGACAACCAGATCGGCTTCAGACACAGCTGACGGGAATTCCCGTAGTCTTCCGGCTGGTATCGGGGCGTCGTTAAAGTAGGGACACTCGTATTCGGTCAGTATCATCCTCAGGGTGGGGGATACGGACAAATGCTGGTAGGCGTCGTCCATAATGATGACATCCGTTTCAGGGGCATATTCCAGCAGTTTCAGGATACCCTCTTTGCGGTCTTCGTCAACTGCCAGGGGCAACTCCGGGAATCGCTCGTGCAGTAGCAGTGGCTCGTCACCTATGAGCATGGCATTGAGCTGTTCTTGCGGCGTGGTGTTGGCCAATACGTATCCTTTGCTGGCACGACCATATCCGCGGCTCAGCATGGCCACCTGATAATGCTCTTTCAAAGTCTTGGTGATAAAGCCTGCATGGGGAGTCTTCCCTGTCCCGCCAATGGCAATGTTGCCGATGCATATTACCGGTATCTTCGGTTTGAAGGACTTGATAATCCCGCTTTTGTATAAACGCCGGCGCAACCAGGCAATTCCACCGAAAAGCCAGGCTAATGGATACAGGTATCGTCGGATTTTGTTGGTTCTACTCATGTACAGGTTCGCTTTCGGATTTCTGGGCTAAGAGCTCCTCTTTACGCTTTTGATCGAATGCAGCCTGCTTGGCCTCATAATCCTCATAACTCTTGATAATCTTGGTCACCAGATGGTGTCGTACAACATCTTTCGTGTCCATGTAAATGAAATCGATGCCTTGGATTTTGCTTAGGATGCGGTCGGCCTGGATCAATCCGGATTGCTGGTTCTTGGGCAGGTCAATCTGGGTGATGTCACCCGTGATGAAGAATTTGGCATTCTTGCCCATGCGCGTCAGGAACATCTTCAATTGTGCTGAAGTGGCATTTTGAGCCTCGTCAAGGATGACATAGGCATTGTCCAGGGTGCGTCCGCGCATGAAGGCCAACGGTGCAATCTCAATAACCTTGTCTTCCATATAGGACATCAGTTTCTGCATGGGAATCATGTCCCATAAAGCGTCGTACAGGGGTTGGAGGTAAGGGTCCAGTTTGTCGCGCAGGTCGCCGGGTAGAAATCCCAGGTTTTCGCCTGCCTCTACTGCCGGTCGGGTTAGGATGATACGGCGGATTTGCTTGTTCTTCAGAGCTTTGACAGCTAATGCCACAGCTGTGTATGTTTTGCCCGTACCAGCAGGACCAATGACAAATACCATGTCGTTCTTGGATGCACTCTCTACCAGTCGCTTCTGGTTTGGAGTGATAGCCCGGATGATTTTCCCTTCGCGTCCGTGCACGATGACGTTGCCACCGTTGTCGTCCAATCGGTAAAAACTGTCATCCTCCATGGCGGTGATGTTGAGGATGTCGGTCTCGGTCAGCTTGCCGTACTGTTCCAGATGTGCGGAAAGGAGGCGCAGTCGCTCTTCAAAGACCTCTACTTCACTGTCCTCGCCTGCCACTTTCACCTCATTGCCGCGCGCAACAATCTTCAGCTTCGGGAAAAGGTGTGTAAGTAAATCTATATTGGTATTCTGGCTGCCGTAAAGCCCGACAACCTCAGAAGGCTCTATGATGATTGTTTTTTCCATATATTAATGAATGACAAGATAATCTAACGGATTGACGGGGAATCCATTGTACCACAATTCAAAATGGAGGTGAACGGTTTTGTTTTCCGAGACCCCTGTCTTGCCCATGATGGCCAAAGGAGTGCCGGCATGGACACGGTCCCCGGTCTTTTTCAGCAGTCTGCTGTTCCGTTTGTAAATGGAGGTCAGATTGCCGGGATGTTGCACGATGAGATAGTGTCCGTCGGTGGCGTTGAAACCGGTGAAGATGACGACGCCGTCAGCGGAGCAGCACACTGTGCTGTTTGGGTTCCCGAGAATGTCAATGCCGAAATGCCGCTCGCTGGGGTTGAACAGTCCGCTTACGGCGCCCATGGCTGGGGGATATATGGTTAGATTGGATATTTTGGCACGTTCGATGCCAGGAGTGGCACCCACGTTGTTCTTTTGCACACGCCCCAGAATCTTTTCAGATTCTTCAAGAAGACTTCGCGTCTGTTCGGTGCGCTTTTTGTCTCGCTCCACAGGATGCACCTGTGGGGTTGCCGCTGCATCCTGATCCATGTCACTTGTGGTGGGCACGGTCTCCTTGGCCACTGCGGTCATGTTCTCGATGAAAGCCTGGTTGTATGCTACAACCTTTTCCAACGAGTCGATTTTGGCTGCCGCCTGACGATACAGTTTGTAATCTTTCTGTGAAGTGAAACCGGGAATGTAAACCCGTAAGGGCGTGAGTGCAATAATAATAGCGGTAAGTATGATGAGTGTGGTGGAAGCAATAACCGCCAATACCACCACTTTCTTTATGGTTATATGTCGGACGATCAAACGCTGTTCCAAAGTGTCTTCGTTGGAAAATACCAGACGGTATTTTGTTTTCCAATTTTTGAGAATAGCTTGCCAAATGCGTTTTATCTTCTGAAATTTTCCCATTTTACGTTGTTTCAACATCCCTTTTAATGCGGTGCAAAAGTAATAAAAAATAAAATCGGAACTCTCTTTTCATCTGTTCAAGCAGAAAAACAGAAGGGAATGGGCGAAAAATAGAAAAAGTTGAACATGTGAAAAAAATGCTTATTTTTGGAGCCACATTAATTTTAAATCATTTACTATTATGAACGAACAAGACAACAATGCAAGTTTCTTCAGATTTGAAGATTTGAGAATTTATGCAAAAGCCATGGATTACATCACATGGCTGTACAGTGAAATTAGCGCCATGCCGGAAGACGGTGTTCTGGACGTGTTGAAAAAGTCCTTTTTGAAGTCGGCCCAGAATATCGCGCTCAATACGGCCGAGGGGTCTTCACGTAGCAAGACACAATTCCTGTACTATTTGAAAATGGCTAAAAGTTCCGTGCGCGAGTGCGTCGTTTTCACGGAAATCATGAGCCGAAAGCAACTTTTTGGCGAAGGTGCGACGAACTACTCTCGCAACCAGTTGATGGAACTCACCAAAATGATCGGTTCCCTTATCGCCTCCCTCCAGCGAAGCTCCGGCTCCAGCATGAGAGATGATAAAGATGATGACATGCTTGACCCGATTCCAGATATCAATAGTTTGTAAAAACTGAAATTCCTTCAGTCCGGCATCCTTTTTTCTTAAACTTGTTTGCTTTTTTCGTATCTTTGCGGCTTGTAATTTCTGCCCTATGTCAATGTACTTGAAGAAATCAACATGGCTACTGCTCTTCATGCTGGCTGCCCATACGATAACTGCCACCCCGCTTCAAAAAAGTGAACTCATAGATTTGGCGGTTAAGTTTTTCAATCAAAAACAACAAGCAAACGGAAGGAGTGTGTCCACACCCTTGGATTGCCGCTTTGTGGTCGAACAGCAAGACACCCTCCTGATGGTGTTGAACTTTAAGGAGGGTTTCATACTGATGTCTGCGGATGACGCCGTGCAACCGGTGTTGGCATATTCCCTCGATCAACAGCTTGACCTGGATGAAATGCCTCCCGCTGCCCGTATGTGGCTGGACTACTATGCCAGTGAGGTCCGTCATGCCCGTGCCCGGGCATCGGCCCCGTCGGCAGATGTCGCCCGCAAATGGAATAACTTGCGGCATCCGGGTGCGCCCAAGGATCAAACAGCGTCTGCGGTGGAGCCCCTGCTGACCGCACTGTGGAACCAAACCAAATACTATAACGCTTATTCCCCTGTCGATTACAACGCCCCGTCTGGCTACGACAACCGGACCCCTAACGGTTGCGTGGCAGTGGCGATGGCCATGATCATGTATTACTACAGATACCCATTGCATGGCACAGGCTCGCATACCAACTATACGGATTATGGGAACTTTTATGTTGATTTCTCCCAGCAAACTTATTGCTATGAGGCGATGAAAAACCAGCTTAACCACTATAATAATGAGGTGGCTAAGCTTATTTTTCACTGCGGAACTTCTGTTGACATGATGTACGGAACGGAAGGGTCAGGCGCTTATTCGGAAAACGTCCCCTATGCATTGACCAACTATTTCGGATATGCTTCAACTTGCGAATATCTCAGACGGAATGATTATACACATGCCCAGTGGGAGAACATGTTACGGACCGAACTCGATGCAGGAAGACCCTTGTACTACTCCGGATGCTCGGATGATGGTTGTCATGCCTTTGTGTGCGACGGCTATGATGAAGACAGTCTGTATCACTTTAATTTCGGTTGGGGTGGCTCATCGAACGGTTATTACACAATCGCCCAAGGCGACTCAAGTGCCAATCCAGTGGGTGGATTCAACAATTCCCAACGTATCGTGAGAGGAATTGCCCCCAATCCAAATGCTTATCCCTACTCATGTGGCTATAAGGAAATCAAATGTGAGAGCGGTACTTTGGAGGATGGAAGCGGTTATTTGGATTATGCCAACAATGCGGATTGTCTGTTTTTGATTACAGAAGAGAATGTATATAGAGCACAAATTGTCGTTGATTTCTTTGAGACGCAAGCTGACCACGATTCGCTCAGTTTTTGGGACGGCCATCCTGACCAAGGCAATCTGCTGATGACCATCTCGGGGTCGGTTCCTTCAGGGACTACCTACTACTTTAATACAGACAGTCTATATCTTACTTTTAAAACTGACGATTCAGAAACGGCTGCCGGTTGGCGACTCTCTTTCCGTCAGGCCAGACCCGAAAATTCATGTGGTAGCATGATGCCTCTTCTGGATTATCATGGTGAACTGACCGATGGCAGTGGCGATATGCAACACTATCGCTTTAATGCCAATTGCCAGTGGCGGCTCTATTTGCCTATGGCATCTTATATTTCCCTTACCTTCCCGCTCATGGATCTTGATGAAGGTGACTATCTGGCTATTTACGACTGCTCGGTTTCTCCCAAGGTCCAACTTGCCAGATTCACAGGCCATTCTGATCCGCAACCGGTTTACTATTTCACCAACCATCTCATTTTTGAGTTTATCTCCGACAATTACCTCTGCGGTGAAGGCTTTCAGGTGAATTGGACTAGTGACTACTCCCCGGCTGGTGTAGAATCGCTTTCCTCTGATGAGGTTCAGATTTTCCCCAATCCGGCTACGTCAGCAGTCCATATACGTTTGCCCGAGTTGGGAGAGGATGTTTCGGTTGTGGTTTATGATATAACCGGTAGAATGGTCCTCCAATCCGTTGCAACGGCCCGCACGGAAATCTTGAATATGGATGTACGTAGTCTTCCGGACGGTTTCTATACCATTATGGTCCAGACGGATAGAAGCTCTGTCAAGAAAAAACTGATTATTCAACGATAGTTTTCTTAAACATTTGATTTTTCATCTCGTCTGTACACGTGATTTTTTCACAATTAAAATCCCAAAGAGATGAAAAAGAATTTGATCCTGTCGTTAATGCTCTGTGTTGGAAGTTTGACCATCACAGATGCTTTGGCCCAGGCGCCTGCACGGCAAGCTGCACCCAGCAGTAGCAGAACTCAAACTACCACCATTAGCTCTCCGGAAAATCGTCAGATGCGAAAGGGAGATGCTCACCTTAATAAAGCCAATAACAGTTACCAGAAGGCCCAGTCAGCGGCCAATTCTCGCAATTCCGCTGCACGCACTTCCAGTTCCAATAAGCCTTCAACCGCAAACAGACCTTCGTCCACCTCTTCCAGGAATAAGACAGCAACGCCGTCCCGCTCAACGTCAGCTGCTGCAAGACCGGCGACCAAGCCTTCAACCGCAGCTACTTCCTCCCCTGGAACGTCAGCGGTAACGGATAACACTAAAAAGGCGGGAGCGTCCGCTCGTGACAATCGTGCCGGCAGCCCTGTCACCGCAAACAACTCCAAAGGGCAGACTACTGGAACAGTAGGCGGCGACAGAGGTCCTGCGCCCAAGGCCACTCCGACGGAAGATTACTCTAAGAGAGGCTACACCAGCCATGGAGAGGCCCGCCCGCAGCCAGCCCCAGAACATCATGCAGGTGCTCATGGTAACGCTCCTAAGCCTGTGCCATATGTGCACCCGAATCATCACAACTTCGGTCATCACATGCACGTTCCACCTCGTGTGCGCCCGGTTTACTATCACGGTGTCCCCTACTACTTCTACAACAGTGTCTTCTGCCGCTATCTCAACGGATATTATGTAATCTGCCGTCCGCCGATTGGAGCCGTCATCGCCTACACTGTCTTCAACACTTGGAGACCCGTAATTGTAATCCACAATAACACCACCTACTACTATGACGATGGCACTTTTTATAGCCCCAGAAACCAAGATTATGTGGTTGTGAATCCTCCTATTGGGGCAAGAGTGGCTGAACTGCCAAGCAACTACGAGGAAATTGTGTTGGAAGGGAATGTGTATTTCAAAGTGGATAATGTTTATTATAAGGAAGTTGTGGTGAGCGGTTACCTCTGGTACGAAGTGGTTTTCGTTTCCTGAGAAAAAAATTCAATTCGTTTGAGCGTGTTTCAAAAAAAAATGTATTTTTGCGCGCTCAAACGAATTGCCCTGTGGTGTAATGGTAGCACAGCAGATTCTGGTTCTGTTTGTATGGGTTCGAGTCCTATCGGGGCAACTGGAAGAAAAGTTAAAAACACGCTAATGCAGCGTGTTTTTTTATTGAAAAAAACTTATCTTTGCATCGTTCAACTAAAATACGTAAACGATGTTAGTGATAGGAATTGCCGGTGGGTCCGGTTCAGGTAAAACATCTGTAGTCAAAAAAATCATCCAGAGTATTCCTCGCGAAAAGGTCAGCGTTCTGTCCCAGGATGCATACTATAAGGACAATGGACACCTCCCGCAGGAGGAGAAAGAGAAAATCAACTTCGATCACCCCTCCGCCATCGAATGGCCTCTTTTGGTCCAGCATATTGATATGCTTCGTTCAGGTAATGCTATTGAGATGCCTACCTACTCGTATGTGACATGTGCTCGCGGAAAGGATACCATTCCTGTCAATCCTTGTGACGTGTTGATTGTGGAAGGAATCCTTATTTTCACGGATCCCCGGCTTTGTCAGAATCTGGATTTCAAGGTGTTTGTGGACACAGATGCCGATGAGCGCCTTATTCGCATTATCCAGCGCGATGTGAACGAGCGTGGCCGTGGGCTCGACAAGTCCATTGTCCATTATCAAAACTTTGTGAAACCCATGCATGAGCTCTTCATCGAGCCCTCAAAGCGCCTTGCGGACATAATCATTCCCGTCGGTGCTGAAAATGAGAAGGGTATTGACATCATCACTTCCAAAATCAAGCAGACGTTAGGGATTATTTAGGTTTTCTGCTGCTGTTTCTTTGCGGCGGGGAATAATACATTGTTCAGAATCAACCGGTAACCGGCTGAATTGGGGAACAGGTCCAGATTCGTCGGCTCGTCATTTACCAGATGTTGGTAGTCCTCAGGGTCGTGACCCGAATAGAAGGTCCATGTCCCCTTGCCATACTCCCCGTGAATATATCGTGCTTCATCAAATTGTGCCGATTCCCCCAGTATGGTCACGGTTGGCTTAATCACGTCTTTCCGGAAGGCGGTGGTTTGCCCCATGAAACCAGGAATAACGGTCAGATGGTTTTGGCACAGCATGGTAGGTACGGGGTCCCATTTGGCGGAAAACTCAAACAGGGTGAAAAAATCGTTGCTTTTGTTGGTCATGTGTATGCTTGGTTTCACATCAATGTCGGAGACCTCATATACGTATGGGTTGGTTTCAATCTTGAAGTTGGTGAAAGCAAAGCAATTGTCGTAATTCAGCTTGCTTTGTGCTTGCGGGTCCATGGGGTCGCCGTCAAACATCGTTTCACAAATATCCACACCTTCGGCGGCCAGTGCGATATCATAGCTGTCGGGACCAGAGCACATGGCGAACAGATAGCCGCCACCAGCCACAAAATCGCGAATACCTTTGGCAACAGCCAGTTTCATTTGTGAGACTTTGCCAAAGCCGAGCCTTGCAGCACGTTCTTCGTTCTCCCTCACATCATCTTGATACCACTTGGCATTTCGAAAGCTGGCCCAGAACTTGCCATATTGTCCGGTGAAATCCTCGTGGTGCAAGTGCAGCCAATCGTATTTTGGCAATTCACCGTTGATTACCTCCTCATCGTATATCACCGTATAGGGAATCTCAGCATAGGTGAGCACCAGGGTTACCGCATCGTCCCATGGCAACTTGTTTTTGGGAGAATATACGGCTATCTTGGGCTCTTTGGTGAGACGGATTTCGTTCATGTTGTTTTCCACCGCTGAGATTTCGCTCAATATCTGTTGTGCCTGAATGTCCGCTATGACTTGAAATGAAACACCCCGGACACGGCATTCGTTTTCCACGGCATCATTGTACGCGCACATGAAGCTGCCTCCGCGGTAGTTCAGGAGCCAGCTCATGTCAATCTGATGAGCTACTGCATAATAGGCTATTCCGTAGGCTTTCAGATGATTTTTTTGCTCCAAATCCATCGGAATCAGGATATGGGTGCAAAATGCAGGTAGTATGCTCAATAGTATGGAAATTGTGACAAGGAGTCTTTTCATAGGGCTTGTATTCTCTTGAATTTTATTCTTGTATGCTGTGCAAAATACCATCCTTGTCCAAAATGAACAACCATGATCCCGCTTTGCGAATCTCTTTGCTGTTAGGAACCCAGGATGGAATAGCTTGTGTTAGTTCCAATCTTTTGCGATTGTATTGATACAGTGTATTGTCTTTCAGGTAGATGAGGTTGTCCCCCGACAATTGGGCGGATTGAATACCGGAAATAGGTATTTGTCGCTCAAAAGTGCCAAACTGGTCAAAGAAGAAAAAGCCCTTTTGAGGGTCCACCAGCATAATGCAATGGTCTGGTTCGCATTGCAGGCTGAATGGAGCTATCTCTTCAGGAAAATTGCAATGAGTCTTCGAAACAAAGGTCAGGTTCAGGTCAGAGATGTAAAGGTCCTGGTTGGTTTCGTCAAATAAGATTATCCTATTGTTACCAGATAAGGCAGCCAGTGTTATTGAAGAGAAGTCATGTTTGAAAAGGTCTAAAACGTTACCGATAGGGGAAAGGGTGTTGTCCAATAGTACGATTTTGCCTGATTCCCTATAGAATACGAGGGTTTTGACCACACCTGCATCAACGTAGGAAATGTTGCCGAATGCCGGTTTGTCGAACACCCGCAGGACCTCTCCGGCTGGCGAGCATTTTGTTAAACTGGATCCACTCCAAGGGTAAAGGTTGGCTTGGATATCAGATGTAAAATGATCGTATGTCGCGTTGAACAGAGTCTGCGATTGTCCGATGACAACATGCAAAGCTATCAGAATGAAAAATGCAGTGCGCTGTATCATTGTGAATTAGAATTTGCAACCAATGGTGGCGACAATTCTGTGTGATAGACCTTTTGTGGATATGGCGCCAGGATATAGAGCCGAATCGCTGGTCAGGTTACCGAAGCCGGCGTTTTCGTCAGGATAGATCCAGTAACTGTCTTTGGAGAATTTCATCACATAAGCCAAGTCGAAGAAGATGAACCGGGTACGAACACCGAATCCGACGGATCCGTAATGGGCGGTGGCATTATAATGGGAGTTGAAGTTCTGATATGGGGACGATTTGAAGTTGTATCCCGCGCGGAGCATGAAATTGGAAGAGAGGTTGACCTCCGCACCCACTTTGATAGTGTGACACGTGCCGAATTTTTCTTCGATATTCTGGTTTTCAGTGTCAAAGTCATAGTCATCCGAGTAAAGTCTTGCCATGGAGTAGTTGATAAAATCGTATTCAGCAGAAATAAAGGCTCTTTTCTGAATAAGGAATGCGGCACTGACGTTGAATTTGAGCGGAGTGGTAAGGGAGAAGCGGTAACTGTTGTCATAGCTCCAGGTGGAGGAGTTGTTTCCATTGGTGTAATAAGAGATCATGTTACGACTGTAGGAATCTCTGATTTTCCAGAAATAGGTAGGAGTTTGGAAAGCAACACCTAAGCGCAAAAAGTTAACAGGCTGATATATGACACCCAGTTTCAGGTTGATACCGGCACCGGAGTTTTCCTGAATGCTATTCGTGAGGAACGATTTGACACCATAGGCGAGTGTTGAGTCGTCGGTTGCGGTCTCCGAATAGGTGATGGATTCCTTGTATTTCAGTATGGGAATGCCAATGGCTGCGCCGACATAAAATTTGTCGGAGTAGTTTCCGCCAAAAGTGAAGCTCATCTCATCCATGCCTCCGGTGATTTTGACAAGAGCTTCATGGCTAAGGCTGGCGTCGGAGAATGGGCTGTAGTATTGGTTGTCAGAGCCGGCAACGGTGTCAATGAGCCAGGTGCTCCAAGCTAGCGCGGCGTCACCGGTAAGGGAACGGTAGGCTGTTCCGTTGGCTTGTGGCAATATGGTGTTGATAATGGAAGATGTGGCAGTTGCATTGGCACGCATGGTGTTGTTATAGTCCTTGATGCGGTTGTAGCCGAAACCAAATTGCCAATAGTTCCAATTCGAGTTGGCAATAGGGGAGCTTATGACCAATCCACACTCCGGTAACGTGTATTTGGCATTCTGGGTATAACTGGATTTTCCAAAATAGCGAGAAGTATTATTGCTGAAAGACAGGGACATAGGAGTAAAGGACACCTCATGTCTTTTGAACAGTCCGATAGAAGCCGGATTGGTGTTGATGGCGGAAAACTCGCCGCCGGTAGCACTGAAGGCCCCGCCAGCGCCCAGATAACGCGCCGAGCCCTGATACTCGATTTGTGAGAAACGAAAAGCCTCATAGTCCCCTTGTGCCATGACTACACTGAAGAGGCATATCGTTAATATGCTGGTTAATAACTTTTTCATTGTTCCAATGTGTTCAAATAAATATTAATGTCTGCCACCACTGCTTCGTGATGATCCGCTGCTGTATGATGAGTGCGAAGAACTGCTGCCGCTGCTTCTGGAAGAACTGCTGTAGGAAGAGCTGTTGCTTCTGGAAGAGCTGTTGCTGCTACTGTGGGATGATGAATTGCTGTATGAACTCGGTCTTGTATTATTATAAGAGGAATTGGGTGTCCTGCTGGAAGACGAGTTGTCCGGTTTGTTGTAGGAGGAGGAGTTGCCCGGTTGGCGGTTGCTGTTAGAGCTTGGGCGTGTCCAGGTGTTTGAGGAGGAGCCGGTGTTTGTGCGGCTGTTGCCGGACGGTCTTGTTGTGGGCGTTGATCCCGCAGGTGTGCGTGTGGTGCCGGAAGGACGAGCTTCGTTGTGGGAAGGATTGGTAGGGACAGCAGTGTTTGTACGGCTGCTGTTTGTCGGGGTTCGGCTAGTGTTGGTCGAGTTGGGTGTGCTTTCAGTGTTTGCGGCTCTGGAAGTGTTTGTGTTCACCCTGTTGGTGCTGGCTCGGGAAGTGTTGGTTCCGGTTGGACTTGCGCCGGGTCTGGCCGAAGTGGCGGTGGTTGAACCGGAGCTTGTGCTTGAACCACCTCCGCCACCACCCGAAGGAGTGTAGACGGCCGACAGATTGTCGTAACGCTCGCTGAATGTTGCAGGGGAGGAGTTTACAGTGGAAAGGCGATTGTTGTTCTCGTTGTTGCCATAATCGGACGGGTGCTCATAGTCACCGGGACGGTCACCTCTGCCATCAGTGTTCGGATTGCCCAAAGAGGGTCCTATGCTGTTGCGGTGCCCATAGTAGAACGAATGGTTGGCATCATAGTGGTTATGGTAATAGTCGATGGCCCAGTTGTGGTGAGTGTACCATCCCCATCCGTGGTTGTACCAGTAAGGATTATAATAATCCCATCCCCAGCCGTAGCGGAAACCGTAGTTGTACCAACCGTAGTTGTAATAGTATGGGCGGTAATAATAGGTGGGCCACCACCAGTTGTATCCCATATAAATGCTTAAGCCCCAACTGGCTGGACAATAATCGTACCAATACATGTTGGTGAAATAGGGGTCGTAATAACCCCATCCGCTATAAATGTCGGTATGGAAGCGGCGCAGGCGGGATGTGTAATAGTAGTCGTAATAGTCGTCTTGGTTATAATAATAGGTGGTCCCGATACTCCCGTCAGCGTTGTATTGGTAGGAGATGGAGTCTGGCGCGGGCGTCTCCTCATAATAGGTGATGGGTGCAGACTCGTTTGCCGCATTATGGTGGCTGAGGGACTGCTTAATGGCATATTGCTCGTCGTTTGACGAGGTGTAAATATCGTCATAATAGGCAAAAGTGCCTGTGTTGCACGCTGTAAACAAAGCGGCAGCAGCAATAATGGCAATAAAAAATTGTTTTTTCATAATGACCTCCTATGGCTATATTTTCGTATTTTTGCAATTCAATTTTTGAAAGCACGTGATAGGACGGCAAAGATACGAAAAAGTTAAATCAATAATACAAAAAAATAATGGCTAAAAGTTTCACTACAAGAGAAGAGAATTACTCACAATGGTACAATGATATTGTAAAAAAAGCAGATTTGGCTGAGAACTCGTCAGTTAGAGGCTGTATGGTGATTAA
>CAJODA010000019.1:0-7339 GCA_905233745.1 uncultured Bacteroidales bacterium | reverse complement strand
TGGACAAGATGTTCAAGGATACAGGACACGTGAATGCCTATTTCCCAATATTTATCCCCAAGTCTTTTTTCAGCCGCGAGGCCAGCCATGTGGAAGGCTTTGCCAAGGAGTGTGCGGTGGTGACCCATTACAGACTTAAGAACGATCCTAACGGTGGCGGCGTGGTGGTTGACCCGGAGGCAAAACTGGAAGAGGAACTGATTGTCCGTCCTACTTCGGAAACCATCATTTGGGATACTTACAAAAATTGGATCCACTCGTATCGTGACCTGCCTGTGCTTTGCAACCAATGGGCAAACGTGGTTCGCTGGGAGATGCGCACCCGCCTCTTCTTGCGTACGGCCGAGTTTCTTTGGCAAGAGGGACATACCGCTCATGCCACGCGTGAGGAAGCTATTGAGGAAACGGAAAAAATGCTTCATGTTTATGCCGATTTTGTGGAGAATTTCATGGCTATTCCGGTTATCCAAGGCGTAAAATCCCCCAATGAGCGTTTCGGTGGCGCGTTGGATACCTATTGTATTGAAGCTTTGATGCAGGATGGCAAAGCGCTTCAGGCTGGAACATCACATTTCCTCGGCCAGAATTTCGCCAAAGCTTTCGATGTCAAATTCCTTAACCAGAACAACCAGCTGGAATACGTGTGGGCTACCTCCTGGGGCGTCTCAACACGCCTGATCGGTGCCCTTATCATGACACACTCTGACGATAACGGTCTTGTGCTGCCTCCTAATCTCGCTCCCATCCAAGTGGTTATAGTGCCTATCTACAAGAGCGAAGAACAAAGACAGGCCATCGCAGAGAAGGTTCAACCGCTTATTGAGCAGCTTAAAGCCCTCAATATCTCCGTTAAGTTTGACAATGATGACAGTAAGCGCTCTGGTTGGAAATTCAATGAGTATGAACTGAAGGGCGTCCCGGTTAGAATTGCCATTGGACCTAGAGATTTGGAGGAGAACAATGCAGAAGTGGCACGTCGTGATACACTTGAGAAAGAAAATGTTCCGTTTGACAATCTCATTGAGCATGTCCAGAAACTGCTGAAGGATATCCAGTCCAATATTTTCGCCAAAGCGTTGAAATTCAGAGAGGAAAATACATATAAGGCTGACACTTGGGAGGAGTTTGTGGACTTGCTCGACAACCATCCGGGTTTCATCTATGCACATTGGGACGGCACTCCGGAGACTGAAGACAAGATTAAGGAATTGACCAAAGCCACCATCCGCTGTATTCCGTTCAACAACCCACAGGAGGATGGCAAATGTATCCTTACCGGCAAACCCTCCAAACAGCGGGTCCTTTTTGCAAGAGCATACTAATCATTACTACTATACATTATCAATCAAATGGATGCCAGACTGGTTGCTTTTCAGAGATTGCTGGATATCATGGATGAACTTCGGGAGAAGTGTCCCTGGGACAGCGTGCAGACTTTTGAAACTTTGCGTTGCCTGACCATAGAGGAAACGTTCGAGCTGTCGGAAGCTATTGTGGATAAGAATTATCCGGACATGTGCAAAGAACTTGGGGACCTGATGCTGCATATTGTGTTTTATGCAAAAGTTGCCTCTGAAACAAAGTTGTTTGACATCTCGGATGTATTGAACCAGCTATGTGACAAGCTGATCCGCCGTCATCCGCACATATACGGTGATGTGAAGGCAGGAGATGCCCAGGCGGTGCACGAGAACTGGGAAAAGATCAAACTGCAGAAGGAGGGCAACCGTTCTGTATTGGGTGGCGTTCCCCACACGGCTCCTTCCATTATAAAGGCTTATCGCATCCAGGAGAAGGCCAATGGCGTTGGTTTTGACTGGAATAATGAGGCTGAGGTTTGGGAGAAGGTACAAGAAGAAATGGTTGAATTGAAGAAAGAGGTTGACAACCAGTCGGATAAGATTGAAGACGAGCTGGGGGATGTCTTGTTTGCCCTTGTCAATTATGCCAGATTCGTACATGTGAACCCAGATGATGCTCTGGAAAAGACCAACCGGAAGTTTATCAAAAGATTCCAATATATTGAAGAGCAGGCCAAATTGTCAGGAAGAAAGCTGACGGACATGACCTTGGACGAGATGGAGGCTTTATGGCAGGAATCCAAACAAAAAGAATCATAAAATACACGGGCAATGGAGAAATGTCATTTTAATAAGATAGTATATATATTAATGTATATAGGTGTGCTGTTCCTGATGGCACCGGTTTCTCTGTTTGCCCAGAAAAGTTCCAAGGCGGTATCTCTTTGCAAGAAGGCTGAGCAGTGTATTAATGAACGTAACTTTGACAAAGCACTGGTGCTGTTGCGTCAGGCTGAGCAGAAGGATCCCCAGTATCCCGATTTGTACATTATGATGGGCGATGTCTATAATTTCACTTTGAAGTCAGACTCTGCGGTCAAATGCTACAACAAGGCCATAGACTTGTTGGGGGATCCGGATCCCATGCTCTATTATATTGCAGCCAACGAAGGCCTGAAGTGTGGCCAGTATGCGGATGCCTTGCGTAACTACGAATTGTTCCTGCACAAAGGTGTGCAATATACCGAGGTGCTTGCGGATGCACAGAAGGGAATGGCCAACTGCCGATTTGGAATTGAGGCGATGCGCAACCCTGTGAAATTCCAGCCCGTCAATCTCGGTCCCAATATCAATTCTGAGTGGGATGAGTACTTGGCCTCTATAACTGCTGACGACTCCATTCTGGTTTATACCGTGAAGCGTCCAAAAGACAAGAACACGGTGTGCGCTTTCTGTCTGAACGAGGAGGACCTCTATTATTCTGTGAAGGATGGTGGCGGTGCATGGAAAATGCGTGCCCCCATAGGTGCTCCGGTGAAGACGGGCTATAACGAAGGTGCGCAAAGCGTGTCCCCTGACGGAAACTATCTGCTTTACACGATGTGTGATGCCGACTATGGTATGGGCAGTTGCGATCTGTACTGGTCGAAGCGGATAGGGCAGAGGTGGTCCCGCCCGCGCAATTTCGGTGCGCCGGTGAATTCCACGGCATGGGAGAGCCAGCCCTCCATGGCTGCCGATGGTGCCACCATCTATTTTGTCTCTTCCCGCCCCGGCGGCTTCGGTGGCAAGGATATTTGGAAGACAACCATGACATCCGAGGGGGCCTTCACCGCACCGGTGAATCTGGGCCCGATGATTAACACCCCCGAAGATGACGCGGCTCCCTTTATTCACAGTGACGGGCGGACGCTTTTCTTTGCTTCCAACGGCAGAGTGGGTATGGGTGGCTATGACCTCTATAGTTCCGTGCTGCAGGCAGACGGCACCTGGAGCGAACCGAAGAACCTGGGTTATCCCATCAACACGCCCGCTGATGAGATCAACATTTTCATTAATGCTGCCGGCACAGTGGCTTATATGGCATCTGACAAGGAAGGCGGCTTCGGGGGACTGGACCTCTATAGTTTCGACCTGGACGATGTTCTCCGCCCCAATCCGGTTACCTATATTAAAGGTATAATCACCGATGCCCTTACGGGTGCGCCGCTGACCGCCGTCGTTGAGATGGTGGACCTGGCCACGCGGCAGGTGCTGACCAGAACCACTTCTGATGCCGAAAGCGGCGAGTATCTGGCCTGCATCCAGACAGGCAGTAACGTGATGCTGAACATTTCAGCCTCAGGGTATCCCTTCTATTCGGAGAATTTCCAGGTGGAACGCTCCTATTCCGAGCTGGAGCCCTATTTGAAAAACATCCGCCTCCGTCGTGCCGATGCCGGCACAGTGGTGGTGCTGAAGAATATCTTTTTCGACTTCGGACTTAGTGTGCTCAAACCCGAGTCCTACGAGGAGCTTGACCGTTTGGCAGACTACCTTTCACATAATGATGTGAAGATTGAAATAGGCGGGCACACCGATGACCAGGGCAGCGATGAGTTCAACGACCGCCTTTCGGAAAACCGTGCCAAAGCCGTGTATGATTACCTGGTGGAACGGGGAATTCCTGCCTCCCGGCTGGGTTACAAGGGCTATGGCAAGCGCAAGCCGGTGGCTGATAATGCCACTGAAGAGGGCAGGGCTGCCAACCGTCGCACCGAATTTACAATTGTTCGTTAAACAGATACTTTTTGTCTGGATTTCCTGAAAAAGTGTGCCCTGTCATCTGTCCGATGACAAACTTATCCTTATTGGAATGTTCATAATTCAGAGGGGTAAAAATTTCGTAAGATTTTGATTTTAAAAAAACTATTGTAAAAATTGCAGGTCTTTTCACCTGCAATTTTACATATGGAAAGAGGTATATTGGAAAAAAATAACAAAAAAAAAATATATCTAGAACAAGAATAAAAAAAAAATGTATTTTTGCAGGTTGAAAGTTTAGTATAGTGTATTGTAATCTATAAATCTGTAAAACAACATCATACGAGAAAAAAGAATAAATAATTAATAACAATCAAAAAATACAAGTATGAAAAAACTATTATCAATTTGCATTCTAAGCATCTTGCTTATGATGATGAGCTTTACCACGGCTCAAGCGCAAAGTAGTAATCAGTGCTGTTTTTGGGTTGAAAATATGCAGCCGGTGACGTTCCCGCATATCGCCAACCTGGACGGTACTGGGATTGCTCAGGACACCAGTGCTGGCAGGGACCTTGTACTGAACAATGTTCTCAACATGGCCCGCAAGGACAGCACTGACATTTACAGACTTCATTTCCCGGCAGGTGCCAACTGCGGAACTAAAGTCTCCATTGAGTGGCTGCTTTATCGTGACGGCCAATTGGTAAATGGCAATCTGTCAGACTATGCAGAAATCGGCATTTACACCCGCTACGATCAGCTTAACGCTAACGGCGTATGCCAGAACATCAACTGGCTGGGTGGTATCGTAGATGATGGAGATGGTGTTTGTGGTTGCGATCCCGCTACTTGGCATGTCAATCACAATGACTTCCCGGGCGCACGCCAGGCTAATCCGCTCGCACCTGCATACTTTGATGAGTCTCACCACGCTGCCGGTTATACGCATGTTATGTACACGTATAACTTCGACTACTTCTATCTGCCTTTCCTCGCTAGTGAACACTCCACTACTGATTTTGTCATCAAATGGAAACAAGTTGGTAATTATGCTCTCGTGGTTCGTATCCGTGAACGTATCGGTGGTACTGACTATGACTTCACGATGGACGGTTCCCAGAATCCTGAAATGTATATCGGCGGTCACCAGAGCTGCTGCGGTCAGATTCTTTATCAAGACTCACTGCACTATCTCGTAACCACCGCTCATGAGAAATCTATTTGTGACAACGACGATCCTTTCATGTATGGCCGCGGCCAAAGAACAGCAACAGGTTCCACCCTGTATGCATTCTCCGAAGAGAGCCTCTACTATGTGCTCTTTGGCGACTATGATTGCGACCACTGGAATGTTGAGTATATCGACACACTCCAACTCTATACCCGCATCAATCCCGACATCATTGCACGGGACACCAACCTTTGCCGCGACGAGAGCTTCGATGCTGACGACCTCCTTGGTCTGGTTACCGAAGTGGACCTCGACGCCCCTGGCATTATCGGCCATGAGATTCAATGGTCACAAAATAATGTGAACTGGAGTGCCGACATGTCACGTCTCACGCAACTGAACAACATGACGGTTGTCGCTGGTGTTTACACCTTCTATGTCCGTCAGCGTAATTTCTATTATGATGCCATGACTCAGGATATGATCGGTTGCGCTGGTGCTGTGGATACTGTGACAGTGAATGTGCGCGACCTGTTCCCGCCCGTTCTTGATAATGAACATTTGTTCACTTATTGTAACGAAGATCTTGAGGAGAACTCTCCGCTCGTGCTCACAGCCCACATTGATGAGGATCGTGACCATTGCGCCACCGAGATCCGCTGGTTCATCCAGGATGAAATGGGTATGCCCAACCACCTCCCGAGATTCCAGCAGGCTGTGGGTGACACTTTGAGCCTCGACCTGAGCCAAGTCAACCCTCAGAACGATAGAAATACCATCACCTATTATTTATATACGGTGAATGCGAATACAAATACCTACTCCGCTGAGTATGACTCCCTGACCATTGAGTTCCACCAGACCCCCATCTTCACGGTTGAGGATACTCAAATGGACTATGTGGTTTGCCCCGGTGCTTCTGTCACACTGCGGAGCATGGTTTCCTCCGTCCAGCCGGATTACAATGGCGAGCTCCCGACCGTGACCTACGAATGGTACCTCGGTGACAACGACACTTCGGTTTCCACAGACACCAACTACACGCTGAATGCCTCTGTGGTTTGCAACCACATCGACACCTTCACCTTGAAAGTCAAGGCTGTCTCCTTCATGGGTTGCGAGAACAACATGACCCGCACCTATACGATCAAGGCTCAGGATATCGAGAACCCCGTTATCGCTTGGGATACCACCAGCGCAACGTTTGATACATTGGGCAACAAAATCCGCACCCTGAGCGGTTGCGACTCTTCTGCTGTTCCTGCTCCTTACACGCTTGCTGATTTCGCTGTCATAGCCGAAAGCACTGCGGATGTTCCCGCAACGGCAGTCGGTACCATTATTGATGGTTGTGTGAACGTGAACACTCTCAACGTGACTGATGTGGTTACTTCCCACACCGCTTGCCAGACCGTCGTGACCCGTACATACGAGGCTGTCGATGCTTGCGAAAACCACTCCAACATTATTTCTGAAATCTTCACTATCAACAACGATTTCAAACCTGTTATTTCCGGTTTGGTTGATGTGAACCCCGTTCGCGATTCAAATTGTACGTACAATGTACCTTCCTATGCTGTATTGCGTAACATCTTTGATAACGATACGCATATCAATGTTGCTTATAATTGTACTGAGTCCACTTTCGACACTGTGGTGTTCTACATCAACAACACCGATGTTGTCGCCGATGGAAATCTGAACATTTTTGCCAATGCCGATCTTGTGACAATTTATGCTGTTGTTACAGACGATTGTGGCAATGTGTCAGTAAAGACTCCGGTATTCCAGATTCATAAACCCGCTCCGATGTACATTGCTCATGGTGCTATCACACTGGATACGCTTGAACTTTGTGCTGACGTTACGACCAATATGCATTTCAATGACAACTTTGTCATGAATGCTGACAGACCTTACACCTATCAATGGTCACAGATTTCTGTTGTGGGTCAGTCCATCATCACTCCTGATCCTAACAACTATCTTGAAGCCGTTATTGCTCCTGAGTATCAGACGCTCAATACCTCTTCACACTTTATCATGACGGTTACCGATTCTCTCGGTTGTGTTGCAGCTGACACCTCCAATGCTGTCCACTTCTACCGTCTGCCTACCGCTG
>CAJODA010000018.1 GCA_905233745.1 uncultured Bacteroidales bacterium | reverse complement strand
GGAAATGACAGAAAAGCAGGTGGAGAAAATGAAGCACGTGGAGGTCTCCGTCACCCGGTATGAGCAGATGCTTTTCTCCCTCGACCTCAACCATCTTCCCGAGGGTGTGGAGCGCTTGTATGGAAAAGTGCCGGCTGTGCTCGTCGCAAAGGATTGTTGGAAGGATGCCGGCATGATGACGGCGCTCAAGGGCTATCTTTCCGATCCCGTAATCAAGGAGATCTACCAAGACACCCAAAAGCAGTACCCCGATCTCGACAATGTAACCAAACAGTTGAAAGAGGGCTTCAAGCGCTACCTTACCCACTTTCCCAACGACACGGTTCCCGAGGTTGTCACGATGATTTCCGGGCTCGATTTCTCCATCCCTTCCGTGTGGGGTTATGATAACACCTTGTTCCTCAATCTGGACATGTACCTGGGTCACGACTACAAGAAATACGCGGCGGCCGGAATGCCCAAATTCATCAGTGCCCGTTGCGAGCAGAAGTATATCGCCACCGACTGTTTCACGAAAGTGATGGCCTACAGGCACCTGCCCGACAAAACCCCGGTTTCCGCTCTGGACCACATGATTGCAGAGGGCAAGAAACTCTATTTCACCCAAGTCATGTTTCCGCAGGTCCCCGACCATGACATCATCGGTTACAGTGCTGAGAAACTGGCCTGGATAGAGAAAAACGAGGGACAGGTCTGGCAGTATCTGATGGAAAAAAACATGATCTATTCCAAAGACGAGGATGTGGTGCGCCAGCTGGTTGGAGAGACCCCGTTCACCCGGGTGTTCGGAAACGACTCTCCCGGGCGGATCGGCGCCTACATAGGATGGCAAATCATCCGAAATTACATGAGCCAGCACCCCGAAACCACCCTTCAGGAGATCATGATGCGCACGGATACCCAGAAAATTCTGGCCGAATCGCATTACAAACCGGCTTTTAAAAAATAAATCAAGATTTTTTTCAGATTTCCTTCATCCGAACTCTCATTTTTTATATCTTTGCAGCGAACTTAAAAACAAATTACTATGTCAGGTATTAACAAAGTTATTCTGATCGGTCGGTTAGGGAAGGATCCCGACGTCAGGACCTTTGAAAACAACGTAAAAAAAGCATCCTTCACACTGGCAACATCCGAGTACTTCAAGGACAAGAGCGGCAACCGCGTGGAGCAGACCGAGTGGCACAACATCATCTGCTGGCGCAATCTGGCCGAAAACGCCGAGAAGTATTTGAACAAAGGCAAAATGATCTATCTTGAGGGCAAGCTGCGAACACGCAGTTGGGAGGACAACGGCATCAAAAAGTACATTACGGAAATTGAAGCCAACACCTTCACCATCCTCACTCCCAAGGGCGAGGACGGTGGCTCCGGCGCTGTAGCCACGCAAATGCCCAACAACACGGAGATTGCCGCTGCGGCACCCGCTGCCCCGGAACCGGCATTCGAACCCGACACGGACGATTTGCCGTTCTAACCATTGGCATCAAGCAACAAGTCATGGAAAAAGCAAATCCCATCGCAGAGGCCCGCCGATATGTGGCCAACGCGGAAGCAATCATTGTGAAATCGAAACTTGACCCTGAAACCGACAATTACAGGGACAAGAAGTATGTCCGCATTGCCGGCGACACCCTTTGGAAGGGCTGTCTGATCGCTTTGGACGCGGCACTGGGTGTGCGCGAAGGCAAGGGCCGCCCGCGTATCGACAAATACAAGGATGCCGCCGGCAAGCGCGACCGCAAACTCCTAACGTACGTAGTAACCGGATATGATATCATGCACCTGTCTATGGGTTACGACGGATGCAAAGACAAAAAAGTGTGTGATTCAGGGTTGGAGTATGCCAACCGTATCATCAACCGCTGCGCCGCGTTGTGCCCGGCGGATGCTACTTGCGAAGTGTGATCTCCAATGCCGCCGCGTACGTCTCGCCGGTGCATACCACCAGATCGGCGCGGCGGCATTTTTCTTCCTGCGGCATTTGTTTGGACATGCGGGCGAGGATCTGCTCGCGCGTCATCTCCGGATTGCGTGCCAACACACGCTGTATGCGCAGCTCCACGGGCGCATCGGCCACAATGATCTTGTCGAAATATTGGGTGAGATTCCCCTCGAACACCACTGCCGACTCCATCATGACGGCGGGCGCGTCCTGACGGGCGCACCATTCCTCAAATTTCCCCATCACCGCCGGATGAACAAGCCGGTTGAGCCGCTGCAACGCCTCCTCGTCGGCAAAGACTTTCGCCGCCAGTCGCTCAAAACTCAACTGGTCCGGGTGACCGGATGTAAAGACCTCTTCGCCGAAAGATTCCCGGATTTTTTGCAGAAACTGCGGTTCAGAGTAGAGTTTCTTGGCCTCGTCATCGGCATAAAACACAGGGATGCCCATTTGAACAAAATGGGTGGAAAGGTACGTCTTGCCTGTTCCGATGCAGCCGGTGAGTGCTATTTTATACATGTCAGCGCAAATAGAAGGTGATCACTTCCGGGGCTTCCACCATCACCAGTTCAGAGCCAAAATTATGCTGAACCAGAAAATCGTGCATCTCCTTGTTGGTAAAAGTGTAAACCGACACTTTTTTCTTTTTCTTGGTGAGTTCCGCAACGGAAACATACACCTTCTTCTCCTTATCGGTGAATGGCGCACTCAAGTACTTCAACCCTTTCTGGTTGAAAGTTAACGTGAGCATTGTATCGGACACCGTAACCGACCTTTTCCCTTCCGGCAGATTATAGCAGATGATTTTGAATTGGTAGGAGACCCTGTAGTCTTTGGAAAAGGTGACAACACCCCAGGAAACTGCGGCCACCACCAGACATGTGAGAAAGGCGATGGAGGGTAACTTTATCTTCTGCTTGGGCATTTCCGTTTATTATTGCGCTTTTTCTTCCGATTTCTTGTTCTTGAGCTGGGCTTCGTCCACCGCAATGGCTGCTTTGTCGACTTCAATGCGTACATCATTGGCAATTTCAATCAGGAACGTACGTTCTTTCACATCACAGATTTTGCCATGAATGCCACCGATGGTTGTCACTTTGTCGCCTTTCTGAAGACTGCTTTTGAACTCTTCCATCTGTTTCTGACGTTTCTGTTGCGGGCGGATCATGAAAAAGTAGAAGATAACAATAATGGCCAGGATCATGATAAGGGTCATGCTCATGCCGCCGCCGGCATTGGGAGCTGCTGCTTGCAGCAGGGGTAACAATTGTGTCATAATCAAAAGATTTTATGAGTGAATATTAATTTTTACTGGATGTCACGTTGGCCGTAACGGTAAGTATGGTTTCTGCGGGATAGGTGTTGGCACCCACCAGGATGCGCTTCACCACCTTGCCCTTCTGCGACTGGGAGTCAAAGGTTACTTTTATCTCTCCCGATTCGCCGGGGCGGATGGGCGCCTTTGGCGGAATGGATGTGGTGCACCCGCAGGTGGCCTCCGAGGAGAAAATGATAAGATTTGACTTGCCCGTGTTTTTGAACTTGAAGGTATAGGAGAGTTTTTCCCCTTGCACCACCTCACCGAAATCGTATGTGGTCCGCTCAAACTTGATAACCGGCAACTTGTCTTTCTCCTTTTGGGACATGCCGTCAGCGGTTACAGGCACATGCACATCCGACACCTTGAAGTCTCCCTCTTGCGCGGGTTTGCGATGGCAGGCACCTGAAGTCAGCAAACCCAGTGCTAAAAGCATGATGATAATTTTTTTCATTTTAATTCTGATATAATCCTATTCCTGTTTTAACAATTCTGCCCTCTTCTTTAAAATCGACAATCAACCGGTCAAGAATGCCGTTGACAAACTGCTGGCTTTTGTCCGAGCTGTACAGCTTGGCCAAATCAATATATTCGTTCATGGTCACTTTGATCGGAATGGTTGGGAACTCCAAAAATTCGCAGATGGCCATTTTCATCAAAAGGATATCCATGTCAATAACGCGTTCCAATTCCCAATTTTGGAGCTTCGACTCTATCAATGCCTCAAACTCTTCGTCATGCTCGATGGTCTTCTTGAACAACTCGCGTAAAAAACGCTCATCCTCCTTTTCGTCTTTGAACAACGGCAAAATCTTATTATTGTTGCCGGCTTTCTGCTTGAATTTGAGGATGTTCTTGTACAACATGGTCAGCGCCTCTTCGTAATCATCCAGCCAGTGGGTGTCTTTCTCGCTGAAATACCAGCGGATATGGTCGTCGGGGCCCAAGATGTGCTCGATGATGTCCAATACGAGGTTCTTGTCCTCCTCATACGAACGGGCGGGATTCTCCATGTAAGCCTTGTAAAAATCCGTTTCCTCCAAGATATGAAACAGGCGGGGAATGAAATCCCCGTCATTAGACCAATCGATGTGATGATTCTTAAAGAGCGGCTGCAGTGTCAGGTTGTCTTCTATCTGTTCGATGACTTGGTTGTCCACAAACTTCGTGTTGGGGTTGAGGTCTTCCGGGGTCGGATTATGTTTGTTGCGAAGATCCTCCAGTTTATTTCTTCTGTAGAAAGTCACTTCCGGTAAAATGGAGAAGAACCACAGAAAAAGCACATAACAGTTTTTTACAGTTTTAACGAGTTCGGTCTGAGCGGAGAGCACATCCTCATACGGTTTTATGCGGTGCGCGTACAAGGCCTGCATGGTTTTGGTTCTCAGAAATCTTCGGCTTATCATAGAATCGTCTTTTAAAGTCTGTGGATAGTGATTGAGTTATTTCAGGGTAAAATAGCTTTCGCCCAGGAACTGGTCGTCTGTGAATATCTGGACCACATATTTGCCTTTGACGGCTTTGTCGTCCGACATCAAATCCCAGTTCATGGTAACGGTTTGGGCCTGATTGTCATAGTTGACCACTGATTTGGCGGAATACTGCAGGCGTTGTCCGTTGTGAACAAAGGAGTAGGTGTTGCCGGAGCCCATGGTGAGCACCTTGCCCGTGCCGGGAACGGCAATACGGCAATAGATATTCACGGGACCCGCTTCAATCAGGGAGTTCTCGCCCAAGATGAAGGTGGTTTTGATTCTCTTTACACGGTTGGCTTTTTCCGTGGGTTCCTCAACGCCCTTGTTCTTGATCATATATCCGGCACTGCGGATATTGTAGGCTTTGTAAACCGCGGCACCTGAGATTTTGGCGCTCAGTTCTTCGTTGGACTTCTGTATCGTCTCCTTGTCCTGGCGCTCCTGCTCCAAATCAGCCTTCACCAAAGTGTTCTCCTCCTTCAAAGCTTGGTTTTCCTGATAAAGCTTGTCCATCTCTTTGACATATTCTTGAGAGATGTTCTGCAGGCGAGCCAACTGCTTCTTGATTTTGCGGTAGTCGGCCTGCGAATTAATCAGCTCTTCGATTTGGGCTGCGTTGGCCATGATAATGCTATCCTTTTCACTCAGTTGGTCGGACAAGTTCCCGTATTGGGCCTTTGTTCTCTCATGCTCTGCCAACAGGGAATCCAACTCTGCTTGCAACTCCATGTTGCTGTTGGCCACTTTTGTGTATTGGACATTCATTACCGGTTTGGCAAAAAAACCGAAATAAAGGGTTGTCGCGAAAAAAACTCCCGCCAAAATGCCCAACAAAATCACCCATTTTTTCAGGGGATTGTTGTTCTGGCCATTATCGGTAGAATTGTTGTAATAATTTGATGTGGTTTCCATTTGTATGTGTTTTTAAAAATTATTCGGAAAAATTTCTATTGCAGGTACTCGCGCAGATTCGCCGGCAAATAGAAAGTTTGATTTTTGTCCATATAAACGATGACAGAGGGAATCTCCATGACTTTTTTGTTCACGACTATCCGGTTGGTATAACTGTCTGCCTCCAGGGTGTTCTTTTTGTTCTTCACCACAAGTTTGTACTGGTTGGGGGCCAAACTGTCGATCCGGGTGGTGAAACCCTCAAACACCTTGTGGTGGTCTGCATAGATTTCGGAGGTAAGCTTGGGCAGCGAGTCGGTCAGGTTGAGCTGGCGGCAGAGGTAGTCGTGCAGCTGCAGATTGGTGATGTATCCCGTCATCACATCATTCTGCGGATGATACATGGCGTAGAACACATTCTCAATAGTGTGCCCGTAGGTGGTGAACCCGAAATAGGTGCGGCCGTAGAGGAACTGGCCAAGCATGCGGGAAAGAGAAAGATTCCCCCTGCGCTCCTCCTGGGAGAGTTTCGACTTTTGGTAATCCCGTGCTGTCTGCAAATACTCAATGTCAGAACCGGTGATTTGGATGTTGAAGTGCTTCTCGAACAGTTGCGGCCACTCTGATGTTTCCACAGCTTTCATCTTCTCACCCATCGTCCAGGTTGAGAGTTTGTAATCGTCAATCGGGGACATGAGCTGTTGCAGCGACATTTTGTCATAGCCGTGGTTGGACTTGGCATTTCCGATGGTGACGGCGCCCGTGCCATGGTCGGGAACAATCACCACCAGGGTTTGGCCCTCTTTTTGGGCAAAATCCAAAGCCACTTGGCAGGCCTTGTCAAATTCGATGAACTCCAGAACTGCGCATTTGCCGTCGTTCTCATGGGCGGCCCAATCCACTTTGCTACCCTCCACCATCAGGAAAAACCCCTCGGGATTCTGGCTCAGCGCCTCTATAGCCTTTTGGGTCATTTCGGCCAGCGAGGGTGTGGTGGCCGGGTTGCGTTCAAGTTCGTATGGTAGGGAACTCTCATGATACAACGCCCAGAATGGGGCTTTGTGACAGTTTTCCATCCCTTTCTTATCATCCAAGAAAACCTGGTATCCGTGACTTTTGAGGAAATCCTGGTACTCGGGCAGCAGATAGGAGGTTCCTCCGCCGATGACCACATCCACCAGGTTGTGCACCATCTGGGGAGCAATGGTTTTGTAACTGCCACGGCTGTACGTGTGCGCGGAACAGTCGGCCGGGGTGGCGTGGGGAAACTCGCAAGTGAACACCAAACCGGTAGATTTATGGTGAATCTGTTTGGAGGCTTCCAACAAGGTGGCCAACGGCTGGTAGGCCCGGGTGGCATCCACCGGAATGATGTCATGATCAGTCTTCACCGGATACGTGGAGACAAAACCCGTCTGGCTCATCTGACCTGTCATGTAGCACGAAGTGGTAGGGGCGGAATCGCCAATGGGAGCGTCGGAAGAACTGGTGCCCACCAAACCCTTGATGAAGGGGTCAATGTAGAGATAATTTTGCGCGGGATCTTGATATGTTTTATACCAACGGCAAACCGAAAGCAAACTTGTAGATGTTCCGTCAGGAATAAGAACAATCACATTCTTAACCGGCTTGGGTTGCGCAAATGCGGTTAAAAAAATGATTAGTAAAAAATTACAGAAAAACCATTTTTTCATCATGTTGGTATTTTACATCAAGGTTGCAAAAATATAAAATATCCTGAGAAAGGCAACGTAAGTTCAACACTATTTTGTATCTTTGCAGCCTTAAAAAATGTTAAAAGGATAAAATGACAGAAAAGGACTTTTTGCCCATCATACCCAGAAGCAAGAAAACACGGTTGCGCTACCGCGTGGCCGTCATTGGTGGAGGGAGTTGGGCGACCGCCATTATCAAGATTATATCATCCAATCTGGAACACATTCACTGGTGGATACGGGATGAAGAGATTGCCAAGCATATCGTGCAATATGGACACAACCCCCGTTATCTCAGTTCCGTGCTGATAAATCCGGAAGATGTGCGGGTGAGCACCAGCATCAAAGCTGTGGTATCCAAGGCCGACTACGTCATCATCGTTACGCCCTCCGCATATTTGCACAAGACCCTGGAGCCGCTGCAACGCAGCCAACTGCACAAAAAGAAAATCATCTTGGCTGTCAAGGGTATTGTACCTGAAACCATGCAGCTTATCAGCAACTATATGCGTACACAATTCCGGGTGCCGATAGAGAACATGTCCATCATCAGCGGACCTTCACATGCCGAGGAGATTGCACAAGAGAAGTTCACCTTTCTCACCGCCGCCTCTGAGAATTTGGAGCTTGCGGAAACCGTGGCCAAATTCTTCACCAACCGTTACTGCCGAACCTCCGTGTCAAAGGACATGATGGGTGCGGAATTGGCTATTGTGTTGAAAAACATCTATGCTCTCGGCGCCGGTATCTATAGCGGCCTGGGATATGGCGACAACTTCATTGCCGCCTATGTGGCCAACTGCCTGAAAGAGATGAAATACTTTGTGTCCAAGCTCTATCCCAACGAGAACCGGCATATTTCCGACTCCGTGTATTTAGGCGACTTGCTTGTAACAGCCTATTCCACCTACAGCCGCAACCGCCTTTTCGGCATTATGATCGGCCATGGTTTGTCGGTCCGGGTGTCGCTTATGGAACTGCGCATGGTTTCGGAGGGCTACACCGCCTGCCGTTGCGTACACGAGATCAACAAAAAGCACCTCGCCGACATTCCCATTGTGGAAACCATCTACGGCATCCTCTACGAGAACAACAACGTTTCCTCTGAAATGAAACGCATAGCCGAACATTTCATATAATGCTTCGTTTTGTCAGACATCAGGATATTGACCCCGAAAAGTGGGACGATGCTGTAACCACAGCCTCCTCCCCCACCCTGTTCGCCCGGTACGACATGCTTGACCTGTTGACGGGGGACGCACACTGGCATGCTATTGTGGAAGACGATTACCTGGCGGTAATGCCTCTTCCATATCGCTCAAAATGGGGCATTTACTACATCTACACCCCTTTTTTCCTGCCCCAAATGGGCATTTATGCGGCCCAACCAACCGATGCGGAAAAGACATTAATGTTTTTTAACGCCATCCCCAAGCAATTTTTACAGGTCGATTTACTTTTAAATCACCACAATACGGCCTCTCTTTTGCCCGGAAAACGGGTCAACATGACCTCACACCAACTTTCTCTTAACGATAATTATCCTCATCTTTACGAAAAGTTTTCTCAAAACACCCGCCGCAACATAAAAGCAGCTGAAAAGCAAAACCTGACCTTCGAGAAGAATGGCGCTTTGGTTGATGAAATTATTCGGTTGTTTCGGGAAAATCGTGGGAAAGAGAGTGCTGTGCACTATAGGGAACGTGACTACTTAAACCTGTCCCGGGCCGCGGAGAGATTTTTGCAAGACGGGCTGCTGGATGTGCTCGGCGTGCGTGCTGCAGGCAAGCTTATTGCCGGCGCCCTCATGGTACGTGACGGACAGCGCATCTGGTTCTGGTTTTCGGGCAGAGATGAAAACGCGGCAGAATGCAAGCCGGTGTTCTTTCTGCTCAATGAATACATAAAGCAATATTGCGGCACTGGGTTGGTTTTTGATTTCAACGGCTCCAACAATGAAAACGTTGCCCGTCTATACCGCAGTTTCGGCGGGGTCCCCTACCCTGTTGCGATGACCCTGTTCTCCCGGTTCGGGGTTGTGTCTGCACTGAAAAACCTGTTTGCTAAAAAGTAACCGGAACAATTTCATCCTCCTTGATTTCCAGAAAGTGGATGTTTATGTTCTCATAACCTCCACCTTTTGTCTTTTCAAAGGACATCGGACAGGCCAACGGAACGGTTTTCACCCTGTCCAAATCGCCATTATGAAGCGCCAGTTCCACGAAAAAGCGCGTAATATCATATCCTTGGAAAGCAAAGTTCTCCAAAGTGGGAATAGTATGGAATCTCTCTTTGTACACCTGCTCAAAGACCTGTGTCTGCTGATCATTTTCATCTACATAATAGGGTGAAAAGAAGTGCAGATTCAATTTTGAATAATAATCCACATCGTAGGTGGTGGATTGCAGCCACTTCTCCGGCACCACAAGCATCACATCTTCAGGATTTACACTATAGAGCATATCCCTCGAAATCATCAGCATCTTGGCTTCATTATGATTAAATACCACAACAATGTTTTTGATTCCTTCCTTTATTTCACCCAACAATGATTTTTGGCTGTTCACCTCTTTAAAGGGAATCTTATGGTCCACAAAATATTGCTTATACGCGATCTGCTCCTCATTTCGTCCGGAAGAGTCCTGATAAATGATGATATTACTTTTGGGGAATGTCTCTGACAGATAACTAAGCATCGCAGGTTTCGTTTCAACAGAGGGGCTCACTTTGTACACGTATTTGTTGCCAGATAAAATATCTGTACGTTTGGTGAAGGGATTTACAATCGGTATCCCGTATTTTTTGGCATACGTGGCGGCAATAGTGAAAGATTTATTGAAAAATGGCCCGATAATCATATCAACTTCACGCATCAGCGTCTCATCCTCCATGATTTTTCTTAAAGACGCTTCATTTTCCGTAACGTCTCTTACCACAATATTCAACGGGGCGTTCTGTTCTTCATACTCCTGTAAGGCAATTTGAGCACCTGCCCAAAAACCCATTATCAAAAAGGAGTTTATTTTACTTATATCCTGACTGTTACGAACATTTGTCGCTGTGGCTGCATTGTAATCATCCGTATAGAAAGGTATCAGAAACAGAATAGTTTTCCGATCGCCACCAGATTGTGCGGACAGGGAAAAGACAAACAGCAACAGCAATAGAAATGAAAAGGACTTCTTTATCATAATAAACTAATTATCATTCAACTTAATAAAAATAAAAAGCATGGTGGTGAACGCCCACAGCGACGACCCTCCGTAACTGAGGAAAGGCAAGGGGATACCAATAATGGGTACCAAACCTATGGTCATACCTATATTCACAAAAAAGTGAACGGCGATAATGCCCGCAATGCCATAACCATAATATCGGACAAAGGAAATTCGACTCTTTTCCGATAAAAGCAGAATTCTGTATATCAGGGCCAAATAGAAGAAGAAGACCACCAAAGTTCCCATAAAACCCCATTCCTCACCAATGGCACAGAAAATAAAATCGGTGCTCTGCTCCGGCACAAACTTCAACTTTGTCTGTGTGCCCTTAAGGTAGCCTTTGCCAAAGAAACCGCCTGAACCGATGGCGATTTTCGATTGGTTCAGATTAAAGTCAGCGCCTTTAGGGTCAGAGGTTTGTCCCAAAATTGTCGCGACCCTGATTTTCTGGTGCGGCTCCAAGACGTTTTCATACAACAAATTGACAGAAAACACGAACACAATACTGATAACGAACACAATAATGTTCCGCTTTATCAACTTTTTCTGTGTGCGGTTCTTAATCATAAAGTAGATAAAGACTGCCGTGATTAAGGCTATCGCATACAATTCATTGAATTTCAGGGTAATTACAGTCAGCACACCCGCAATAAAGACGAGCAGAAGGAGCATTCCGCTCATTCCTTCACGGTAAAACAGAATAAAGAAAGAGAGGAATACCAGTGCTGAGCCCGTATCATGCTGCAGTAAGATGACGATAATTGGCAGCAACACGAGTCCGCCCGCTATCAGCCACACATATCGTTTTTCCGCACTGGTTTTGCCTTCGTTGAAAAACTTGGCCAGCGCCAAGGCTGTGGCCACCTTCATGAATTCGGTGGGCTGGATGCTGAAATCCCCGATTTTAATCCAAGCTTTGGCACCCGATATTTCTGTGCCTATAATGAGCACCAAAACCAATAAAAAGAGGCAGAATATATAGAAATAATAGGCGTAGTTCTGTATAATTTGCTTGTCAATCAATAAAATAATAACACCCAACAACAAAGAGGTACCTATCCAGATCAGCTGTTTGCAATAGGGTTTGGAGATGTCGAACAAGGCATTCACGCCATCGGGAATATAGCAAGTGGAGTATATGGTAATCCAACCTATAAAGACCAACGCAATATAGTAGAACAACAGGCGGGCATCAATGCCCTTGGTGTTTTTTCTGTTCAGGTCGTTATACATGGGTTATCTAAAAGACAAATTTTTCATACTGTTTTCCAAATCTTTTCGCTTAACCTCTCCCTTGAGATACTTTTCAGCCATGAGACTGGCGATGGGGCAGGCCACAGATGCGCCGAAGCCACCATTTTCCACAAGGCAGAAGATCACGATCTGCGGATCGTCCGCGGGCGCTATCAAAGCAAAAACGGAGTGATCTGCACCGTGGGGGTTTTGGGCGGTACCCGTTTTGCCGGCCACTGAAATGCCGTCAATCTGCGCTCCTCTGCCCGTTCCCGCTTTGACCACCATTTTCATACCCTCCAGGACTGTTCTGAAATGTTCCGGATTGATTTTGGACACAATCTTTTCCGAAAACTGGGTGTTGGGGTTGTCTTTCCGCCCTATTGCCTTCACAATATGGGGTTTTATGTAATATCCCTGGTTTGCAATAACGGCTAACATGTTGGCCATTTGCAACGGAGTAACGGCTGCTTCACCTTGTCCAATGCCCATGGAAACCACAGTGTTGCCATTCCAACTCTTATTGTATTTCTTGTCAAAATAATCGGCGGAGGGAATACTTCCCTTAAGTTCATAAGGAAGGTCTGTTTCATATTTCTGTGCAAAGCCCATCGAATGCATATAGTCGAGCCAGGCGGTATAGGCCTCCTGCACAGTCTTGTATTTGCGGCGGTTGGAGAGGATGTTATAATAAGCACGGCAGAAGTAACTGTTGCAGGAACGCTGGATAGCGCTGTAGATGTTGAGTCCGCCGCAATTGTGGCAGTGTACCACGTGACTGCCTATGTGGTATCCGCCGCCCGAGCAGCTGTAGATTGTGGACGGCGTCACTATTCCATCCTGCAAAGCAATAAGTCCGTTGGCCAACTTGAAAGTGGAACCGGGCGGATAGCTGGCCATCAAAGCACGGTTGAACAAAGGTTTTTTGGAATCTTCAAGCAAAATGGCGTAGTTTTTCGGCCTTGCCGTGCCCACCAACAAGTTAGGGTCGTATGTGGGGGAGGAGATCAGACAGAGTATTTCCCCGGTTTTAGGTTCTATAGCTACAATACTGCCGCGTTTGTTGGCCATCAATTCCTCGCCATAACGCTGCAACTGTAAATCCAGCGTGCTCCAAATGGAGGTTCCGGGCTTCGCCACCACATCCTCGGCACCGTTCTCATAGCGGCCCACCTCCCGGTTGTGAACGTCCACCAGAACCACACGCTTTCCCTTCTCCCCTCGCAAAACACTTTCGTAAGCCTTTTCTATACCACTTTTGCCGATATAGTCACCCATCTGGTAATAGTTGTCGTTCTCCATGTCCTGCTCATTCACCTCACTCACATATCCCAAAATGTGCGCCGCAATCGGGTTGGGGTAGGAACGCAAAGTTCTGTTTTGCACGAAGAAGCCGGGAAACTCATACATCTTCTCCTGCAAAAAACCGTAGTCTTCTTTCGAAATCTGCTGCTCGAAAATGGAGGGCAATATGACAGAATATTTCTTGGCTTTCTCGATTTTCCGAATCACATCCTCCTTGGTGATATCCAACACACGACACAATTCTGCGGTGTCAAAATCTCTCAATTCGTTGGGTACCACCATGATGTCGTATGCCGCATCGTTATATACGAGAAGAGAATCGTTGCGGTCGTAGATGAGTCCGCGCGCCGGATGCTCTGTGATATAGCGCATAGCATTCTGATTGGCCTTCTCTTTGTAGCTCTTGTTCAACACTTGCAGATTGAAAAGACGCACCAGATAGACCACTGCTAAAACGGCTAATACCGCCAATATTACAATATATCGCTTCCGGTCTTGCACGATGATTACTTTTGTCTGTTTGTCAATTGGTCGATTAAATCATAGAATGCCTGCTTTTTGGATTCGTCCACCTTGACTTTGCTCATCTCTTCGCGCGCAAGGTCCAAATAGCATTGTATCTTCTCTTCAGTCTTCTTCTTTATATCCAAGGCATCGTAGATGTCCCGCACCGTTTTGTATTTTAATTCAAAATCCGTGGTAGGAACAGCAAACAACTCCTCCAATGTCTTGCGCTGCTGAGGGTCTGCGTCTTCCAAAGCTTTCAAATAGAGGTAAGTTTTTTTGTTGTCCCGAATATCTCCACCTATAGTCTTGCCGAAAACAGGAGAAGAGGCATAGACATCCAGCACATCGTCTGCCAACTGAAAGGCTATTCCCATGTATATGCCGAAATCATAAAGCGCTTGTCGGGTGTTATCATCAGAATTCATCAGAATTGCTCCCGATTTGACACAACCCGCAAACATGACGGCCGTTTTCTTCCGGATCATCATGATATATTCATCTATGGTGACATTCCGCTGGGTTTCGAAATCCAAGTCGTACTGTTGCCCCTCACAAATTTCCAAAGAGGTTTGGGCAAAAACCTTGGCAATATCCATGATGATTTGGTTGTCACACTTCAGGCGCAACAGTTGTTGGAAAGCCATAATGGCCAAAGCATCACCGGAAAGGATGGCAATATTGCTGTTCCATTTCTTGTAAACGGTCTCTTTGCCGCGACGGAGAGGGGCCACATCCATGATGTCATCGTGAATGAGCGTGAAATTATGGAGCATCTCAAAAGCCATTGCCACAATCTGGGCTTGCTCAGGGTCGCCGTCAAACATTTCCACAGTATAATGCACCAATTTAGGTCTGAGCCGCTTGCCCGACTGCAAGAGAATATAAGAGATGGGATCATAAAGATTCGCGGGGTGTTTGTCAGCTAAAACGGCTTGAAATTCTTGCTCTATTGTGTTCATTTTTCTGTTTTTTATGAGAATGCAAAGGTACAACGATTTTTCAATTGGTAAATTGCTTCTCTGTTTTTTATAATGGGCGGATTATGATTTGACTGGATTTCCGATTTTCAAGTATGGGTTCTCCTGTTTCATAAAGAGTGTCTTGTATTGTGCTTGCGACTTTTCCGGCAATATCAAGGTATAGGATTTACCCTCCGGAACAACAAGTTTGGTGCTTTTAATCCATGGGTTCAAGTCGCGCAACTCCTTATAGGTCACGTTTTGTTCCTTGGCGTAGGCCGCTAAGTCGGGTAGGGTAGTGGTGACGGTAACCCGACGGGTCGGCACCGGCTGGTACATTTCTGCCGGACATATCTCCACACCATAGAATTGTGGGTTTTCAAACATCAGTTTAAAAGAGAGAATACGATAAACATAACGTGAGGTCTCATTGTTCAGCCACAAATCCCAATAGTTATGAACGTCCTGATGATCTATAGCCTTCTGAAGTCCGCCTTCTCCACGGTTATAGGCGGCGGCAGCCAGCGTCCAGCTGCCGAAATGATTTTTGCAACTTTTCAAATATTTGCACGCTGCACGTGTCGCTTTTTCCAAATTGCATCGCTCATCGATGTTGTCTGTCACCTCCAAGCCATATTTCCGGGCCGTGGTGGCCATAAATTGCCAATATCCGTTTGCTCCGGCGGGCGAGGTCACATTCTCCAGACCGCTTTCAGCCACACACAAGTATTTGAAATCTTCGGGAACCCCCTCTTCTTTCAGAATCTTCTCAATAACCGGAAAAACACGTGATGACAATTTAAAGATTCTCAATGTTTTGGAATGCTGGTAACAACTGATGATCAGTTCCCGATCCACACCTTCGTGCACCCAATAGACATCCACAGGAACGCTCTCGCCCGCAAAATCCATTTTCTCAGGAATATAAGGCGAGGTGATCTTATTGGTGTAATAATTGGGCTTCGGTTCATCCTCTTTAACGATTTGCGAAACTGCAAACGAAACCGTGGCCACCAGCAAGACGGAAAGGACGCATATCGTGATAATCGCTGTTTTTTTCTTCATTACATTGCCCTATTTTTATCGAAAAAAAGGACACCTTTTTCAGATGCCCTTTTTTCTCAATTTCATTAAAAAAATCTAGGCTTCTTTAATGTTAGGTTCCTCAAGGCCATAACCTTTCTTCTTGTCAACAGCTCTAAGATAGACAGATATCAGCAATGCGGCGACACCCAGGACTGCCAGCATCACAAGGGCCCAAGTATAGTTGAGTTCGTGCGCGGCCGTACCTTCGGCATTGGTTTTGTTGAGTACAATGCCTATCAATGTCGGGAACAATCCGAGACCGATATTCTGAATCCAGAATATAGCTGCATAAGCGGAACCGATAATCTTCTCATCGACCAATTTTGGCACAGAAGGCCAGAGAGCAGCGGGCACCAGGGAGAAGGATGCGCCAAGGACAAGGATGGTGATGTAAGCCACAACCGTACCGCCTACAGCATTGCCCTTGAAGGCAGGCAAGATGAAAGCGAATGTGAGGTGGCAAACCACTAACAAGATGGAGCCTAACATCAACATGGAGGCTGCCTTGCCTTTGTGGTCCACATAATTACCCAATATGGGTGTGATGGCTACGGCTAACAGCGGGAACACAGCAAAAATGGTTTCGGCGGTGCCGCGCATGTAACCCATGTAACAGTAAACCACCAAAGCTACCACAGCGAAAGCCATAAGGCCATATTTGAGGCTTTTCTTTTTAGAGAAGTTGCTGGCAAAAGAGCAAACTGCCACAATAAGCATGATAATGTATTGAATAATCGTGACTGCAATGGGGAAACTCTCTGTACTACCTCCCCAATAAGTGGTGGGATCGGCAGGATTGAGCGTCAGGTTGCATTGGAGCATGTTGACGGCATATTTCTGGAATGGGAAGATTGCGGAATAATAGAGTACGCAGAGCAGGGCCACCAGCCAGAAACCAAGACTTGAAAAAATCTTTCCCAAATCGCTGAACTTGAACGGATCGTCCTTCTCTTCTGCTTCGCCTGTCTGGCTATCCAGTTTCTTATCCATGAAGAAATAAACGATAAACATCATAAGGGCGATACAAAGGAGTACGACACCGAATTTCACGGAGTTTTCAACATGAACTTCACCGACAATTCTAGTAGCAAAATAGGGAGAGAAAATCATACAGGTGGCAACACCCAAACGAGCCAGGGCCATTTCAGAACCCATAGCCAGTGCGGTTTCGCGTCCCTTGAACCATTTTACAATACCTCGGGAAACCGTGATGCCAGCCATTTCACATCCGCAGCCGAAGAACATGAAACCCAAAGCGGCGAGTTTGGCAGAAGCCGGCATACCTTTGGCAAAAGGCAGGATGGCACCTATAATGGGAAGATCACCATTCCAATTGAGGTGATTTTGGAACCAATTTTCCACACCTGAACCGATAAACGCTTCGCTTACAGCATAGAACTTAATCAAACCTCCGAAGAGCATAACTGCTCCCGACAGGACTGCTGTGAAACGCACACCCATCTTATCCAGAATAATACCGGCAAAGATGAGGAAGAACACATAGACATTAAGGAATACTTCAGCTCCTTGCATTCGGCCGAAAGCAGCGCTGTCCCAGCCACGCTTTGTCTGCATAAGATCTTTGATAGGGGAGAGGATGTCCATAAAAATATATGAACAGAACATGGCCAATGCCAAAAGCAACAACGCAATCCATCTGATGGTCGCATTGTCTCGTAAAGTTTCAATCTTTTCCGTCATAATAATTATAGTTTAGTTAATAAATATTAATACAAATTTGAAAGCGCAAAAATAAACTATTTTTCGTTTTCCTCTTTATTTTTTCTTTTCCGGGCGCTAAACACCATATCCATAACAATATACCCAACCAATAAACCCCATAATGTCATTAAATAAGGATTGTTTTTCAAGATATTGTCGGACAAATGTCCCGACTTGGCCCAGTATATCATACTGAAACCGACACCCAGAACCATGCCAATGATGTGAAAAATATTAAAATTGTTTTTTACGAAGCGGTTTATATCCTGCATCTATGATCTTATTATATTGATAATCGTAATATTTGCTTTTGATTTGCAATCTTATTTCCTCATCACTCCAGCGCACCAGATCATAATAACTGAAGCGACAGTACATCATGAAATTCAGTAATTCATCACCCTCCAAACCTGTTAGATCATGAACTATTTCACGATTATACTTATTCTGCACCCGGTCCACTTCATCCTGATAGGACTGCATCTCATTATACAGCTGCGCCATCTTGGATTTCCTGCTATATTTGTCATACAGAAAAGATATCGGCGACGTAGTCAGCTTACCACCCAGCGACAATATATTACCATTTCCTTGGTAAACAGCATTCGCCTTTTCCATATCACTCAACTTTACATCCTGCGCCCGCTCATAATAATAGGGTAGCTTCATCTCCACAATATCCTTCTTGAACCCCTCGTATGACGGGTTGATGGCAAAAATACGGACCTCTTTCAACATAGTGGTTTTGTAGTAGAGGAAGAAATCTTCCGCACCATAGAAAATCTTATCGTTCACTTCAACAACCAACTGCCTGTATATGGATTTGGAAATCACCAAAGTGTCCTTTTTGGACACCTTCATGGTAAAACGGCCGCTTTCATCCGTAAAAACAAAGCTTTTTGTATTCATGTTGTACACACTCGCCCCCTGCAAAGGCTGGAAAGTTATGCCATCAAACACTTTAGACGATAACGCCTTTTGCTGCCCTTTTCCTATAAGGAAAAGAGAGAGTAAAACCAGAAGGATAATCCCTTTCTTCATGAGCGCAAAAATACTATTTTTAAAAAAAAGAAGCACAAATCCAGCAAACGCAAAAATGATTTCTTCTTATACATAGAAAGTTGCATTTTTATCAACTTTTGATTGTTGAAAAAATACATAGTTATTAAGATTATCGCAGTTACGTCTTGATAAACTTGTTCAAAACTATTGATAACTATTTTTATGCCCAAAACCTATCATTTTTCAACGGTTTTTATCCACGAAAGGACATGTTAAAATATCAACATACAGGCAGAGGAAAAAATGAACAAGAAATTTTTAAAGTTCTTATTTGGAAACGATTATTTGTTCCGTGGATGTTAGTAACCTGTTGAATTCTTTTGATAACTCATATTTTCAAGAGGGTGAAAGAAAAATTATCCACGGTATCAACAGCATTATATGATTCATTATTCAATTTTAAAAGAAATTATTTAAGGATAATAGGCGAAAAAGAAAAGGGAAAAAAATGTATTTTTGCCCATCTTTTATTAAAACAGTAAAATGAAGATAGTTATAGCGTCAGATCATGCAGGTTTTGAACTGAAAGAGCAAATTAAGAGGCATTTTGCCAGAGAATTTGAGTTTGAGGATTTAGGAACACATTCTGCTGAAAGTGTGGATTATCCGGATTTTGCCCATCCTCTGGCTGAAAAGGTGGCTCATGATCCATCCCTTTTCGGTGTGCTGATTTGCGGCACGGGAAACGGGATGGTCATGACGGCGAACAAACATGCCGATGTGCGCGCCGGTTTGTGCTGGGCTCCCGAAATTGCAGCCCTGGCACGACAGCATAACAATGCCAATATTCTGGTTATGCCTGCCCGTTTCATTCCGGAAGAGACTGCTTTTAACATCTTCGACACTTTCTTTCATACAGAATTTGAAGGTGGAAGACACGAAAGAAGGATAGCGAAAATTAATTGATAAATATGACTGATATACACGGTTTTATTGATAAACAAGCTGTTAGGGATAAAGCACATTATCTTCGACATCTCTATGTTGAAGATATGAACACCTATTTGCTCAATTTTGAAAACCGTGCTACTTCTCATAATGTCAACGTTTTTTGGGCTACAGATGAGATTCAGCTCTCCAAGACAATTTTGGATGCGCTTCCAAGCAAGAAATATAACAAGGTTTGCGCCGATTTGCCCGAAATTCCTAAAGAGGTGAAAAATGCCTCCCAAGTTACCCTTGTCACATTGGATAACATCGTACATCACTATGATGAAGCCGATACACTGCTTGTTGAAGCTGATTTTGCCGTGGCAGAAAACGGTTCTGTGGTTCTGGTGAACAAGCCTTCTAATAAGGTTTTCAATTCTTTCCGTAATTTCATCTTTATTGTACCTATAGATCAGCTGGTTGTCAGACAGGAAGACCTTTCGGTTTTTATTGATTTGAAATACGATTCCCATCCTTCTGATGTTAAGATTGTACAATATCCTTTCAAAAAGGTTGAGAAAGACCCCATGCCATCTTCAAATTCAGTGGGTTATTACACAGAAGAGGTTCATGTGCATGTGATTCTTTATGAAAACTCCGTTACCGACTTTATGGTGGATCCTTTTCTCAGAAAGTCTTTGTATTGTATAAAATGTGGTAAATGTACGGAGGTTTGCCCGGTTTCACAACTCAATAATGGTTTGTCACCCATTGATATTGTGAAAAACAACTGCCTCGATTCTTATAATAGAACCCAGTCGATTTTCAAATCAACCACGCTTTGCGGATATTGCCAGAATGTCTGCCCGGTTAATATTCCCTTGACAGACATGCTTATTTATGAAATGCAGCTGGTGAATGAGAACAAAGATGCATCGAACAATAAGCTGTTGCATGACATTTTCCTCAAGCGCAGTAAAATGAACAAATACAATTCCCCATTTTTCAGGTTTTTCCTGATGAGGTTCCTGTATGGGAAAAACAAAATGCTCTATAACTACTTTTCTAACATAAAGAATACTTTTTTTAATATTTCCCAGTCTTCTTCTGAAAATTCGGATGAACAATACTAACCAAGAGATATTACAAAATAAAATCAGGCAGTTTGTAAAGAAATACTACCTGAACGAATTGTACAAAGGCATGATTTTCTTTGTACTCATCGTTCTTTCTGTCTTTATTTTATTTTCAGTGTTTGAATATTTCTCCTATTCAAATACTACGGTTAGAACCGTTTTGTTCTACTCTTTTATCTTTCTCTTTTTACTGAATTTGATTTTTTACATCATTATTCCTGCATTCAAGTTGGGTGGATTGGGAAAACAGCTTTCACAAAAGGAGATTGCCAATATAATCGGTCGTCATTTTAATGAAATCGATGACAAATTATTGAATCTGTTTGAGTTGCAAAAGCAGATGGACTCCGGGGACTATAAGAGTTATGATTTGCTTTCTGCGGCAATTGACCATAAGATCGACTCTTTTAAAACCTATTCTTTCGTTCAGGCGGTACCAGTTAAGAAAACAAGAAAATTTGCCCGGTGGATCTTTATTCCTGTGGCTATTTTTTTATTGCTCTTTTCCATCAAAAGCGAATTGTTCACGGAATCCACCAAACGAATTGTACATTATTCTCAAGTTTATGAGAAGCCGGCACCCTATCGTTTTGAGGTTACTAATGCTCAACTCACTACCTATCAGCATGATGATTTTACAGTAAATGTGAAGGTCAAAGGGGATGTGGTGCCCGAGGAGGTTTATATCCGTTATCATAACCGGAGTTTCAAGTGCAATAAGATATCTAATACCGAATATACCTATACTTTTTCTAATATGCAGGAAAATACAGATTTCCAACTTGTTACCGATGAGGTGGAATCTTCTGTATATGAAATTACTGTGTTACCAAAACCGGTCACGCTTGGTTTTGTTATGGAACTTCATTATCCGGCATATCTTCATCAGCTGGACGATATTGTAAAGAATGTGAGCAATATTACTGTTCCTGAAGGAACCCGAATCACTTGGAAATTCTATACCAAAAACTCTGACAATCTTGTATTTATATTAAATGGAAACGAGAAGGAGTATGCATCTGCTGATGATAAATTTCAGATTAGTTTGGTTGCTCTCAACACTTTTTCCTATTCTATTTTCAATAAAAACAGGTATTTCACCAGCAAGGATACTTTGACAGATGAAATTACAGTTATCAAAGATATGTATCCTGAAATTTTTGTCCAATCTCAGCAGGATACTCTTTTCCAAGACAGGTTTTATTTTAAAGGTAACATAAAAGACGATTATGGTTTTTCCGGTTTGCAATTTGTCTATACCCGTTACGATGCTGATGGCAATACGATAGAATCAGAAAAACCGGTCAATCTCACAATTAAGTCAGACGCAACCATTCAGGATTTCTATTATTATTTTGACGCGTCCACCTTCAGTCTGCTTCCTGGAGAAAAGATTGACTATTATTTCAAAGTTTTTGATAATGATGGAGTTAATGGTCATAAATCCAGCAAAAGCCAAGTTTCTACTTTCCGTGTTAAGACGCTGGATGAAATCAACAGAGAATTGAATCAGTCTGATGAAAAGACGAAATCGGATTACAACAAGCTTATAGACGAGTCTGCCCAATTGATGAAGGACATTGAAAAGATGCAGGCCCATTTGATGCAGGAGAAGGAGATGTCGTGGCAGGATAAAAAGAAACTGGAAAAACTGATGGAGCAATATCAGCAACTTCAGGATAAATTGAATGAAATCCGCCAGGATGAAAAGAACAAGCAGTCTATAGAAAACCAGTACAAGGATATTGATGAAGATATCATCAATAAGCAAAAAGAGCTGCAAAAGCGTATGGATCAGGTTCTTTCAGATGAAATGAAGGAGATGATCCAGAAGTTGCAGAATATGATGAACTCGGTTAATAAAGACCAGGTTCAGAAAGAGATGCAGAAGTTGAAATCCAATACGGAGGATATCAATAAAACGCTAGACCAACAGCTGCAACTATACAAGCAGCTTGAAGTGGAAAAGAAGTTAAATGAGACAGTTAAGGGTTTGCATGATTTGTCTGAGGAGTTACGACAGAACTCAAAGCTTACCAATGACAGAAATATAGACAAACAATATCTACAGAATAAACAGCAGCAGATACAGGACAAATACAATCAATTGAAAGAGGATATTAAGGAGTTGGAAAAATTGAACAGTCAATTGGAGGATCCTACAAAATTCAAGGACACGGAACAGTTGCAGCAAAGTGCCCAACAGCAGTTAAACCAAAGCAAGAACAACTTGGAGAAAAACAACCGTTCCAAGTCTTCTCAAAACCAAAACCAGGCAGCGGATAACATGGACCAGTTGGCCGAGCAGATGGAACAAGATTTCAATGAAAGTGAGTTAGAGAATGTTTCTGAGGACATTGAAACCATCCGTCAGATTCTTGATAATTTGGTAAAAATATCCTTTGATCAAGAGGATGTGTTGGAGAAGTCAAAGAAAACAAACGGACGTTCCGCGGCCGTTTCGGATATTATGACAGAGCAGTTCAAGGTCAAGAGCAACATGCGTATTATTGAGGATTCCTTGAATGCTTTGGCACGTCGTCAGCTGGCAGTTAAGCCGTTTGTTCAAGCAGAAGTCACCAAAATTCAGGACTATCTAACTACGTCTCAAAATTATCTTCAAGATAGAAACATGTCCTTGGCAGCCAAGGACCAACAGTTTGTTCTTACATCCATGAACAACCTGGCTTTGATGTTAAAGGAATCGATGAAAGAGATGAAGCAAAAGCAGAAACAGTGCAAAGGGAAATGCAACAAGTCGGGTAATGGTTCTTGTAACAAACCGGGTGGTAAGGGTAAGAGCAAGAAAACCTCCGCGCGCGAATTGCAGCAGCAATTAAACCGGCAAATGCAGGCTTTGAAAAAGTCAATGGAACAGCAAGGCAAGCAGGGGCAGACGGCCATGCAGCAACAGATGAGCGAGCAGTTTGCGAAGATGGCAGCGCAGCAAGAGGCAATAAGAAAAATGTTGGAAGATTATGAGAACACCTTAAAATCCGAGAATGGGGTAGGGGATAAGAGTTTGGAGCAGATGATAAACGATATGAAGAAAACAGAAAAGGAGTTGGTAAATCGTACTATCACGCAGCAGACCATTGAACGCCAGGAATCCATTACTACCCGATTGTTAAAGAGCGAGCGTGCAGATATTGAGAAGGAAAAGGACGATGAGCGCAAGTCGACGGAGGCCAAACAGACGCCACTTCTCAATCCGCCGAAAGATTGGAAGTTTGATGAAGTCAAGAACCAGCAAAATGAGATGTTGCGTTCGGTTCCGGCCAATTTAAACTATTATTACAAAGAAAAGGCCAATAATTATTTTTACAACATAGAGTAATTCTTTTTATCATGATACAGATAAGCATTTCCAATTTGACTCAAGAAACCATTTATCCAAGAGTTTTGCAGACTATAGAGGATATCTGTGACCAGTATCAACTCAATCGTGAGTTTGGTTTCATTTCTACTGCCTGTCAGGAGATAGTGGAGCATCTTTTTGGGTACCATCCCGGGTTTTCCGTAGATATGGATGTCTTCGTCGAGAGCACAGAAATGTCGTTTGTCTTTACCAGTCATACGGCAGTGTTTGCTGACATCATGGATCATTATGATGAGGAGAATATATTAAAAGATCTTTCGGATAGAGTAGACATATCGTCCGACCATAAATCGGTCAATCTGACTTTCCACGTGAAAACGCATCATAAAGTATTGAGAAACATGCCACAAGAGGAACAGGTTTATCAAAAGTTTAACATTGATGATGAACTGGAAAATAATTAGGAAAGCAGGTAACACAAGATGATTCGGTTTGATTTTCAGAAGGCGTGCGACTTTAAGCCGACTTTAGACCACAAGCAATGGATAAAGGAAATTATCCGGCGTGAAGGCAAAATGCCCGGAGATATCACTTATTTCTTTTGTGATGATGAATATATCTATGACCAGAATGTTCGTTTTCTGAATCATGATACCTTGACCGACATTATCACTTTTGATAGTTGTATTGGTGATTTGGTTCAAGGGAATATTCTGATTAGCTATGATAGGGTAGAGGAAAACGCCAGGAAGTTCAACGTGAGTGTTCAGGAAGAAACACTCCGTGTGGTAGCCCATGGCGTGCTTCATTTGTGCGGCTATAAGGATAAAACCGAAGAAGAGGCTGCTTTGATGAGAAAGAAAGAGAACGAAACATTAGAATTGTATTCTACAATGTTCAGTGGTAATAATCAATAGTTTGCATTTTCTTTTCACGTGAAAACCGATACTGATTTCGATATTATAGTTGTTGGAGCCGGACATGCCGGTTGCGAGGCAGCAGTTGCTGCTGCCAAGTTGGGAAGTCGTACGTTGCTAATTACGATGAACCTTGCACTCGTTGCCCAGATGTCATGCAATCCCGCCATGGGTGGAATTGCAAAAGGACAAATTGTAAGAGAAATCGACGCGTTAGGGGGAATGTCTGCCATTGTCACCGACAATACCATGATCCAGTTCAGAATGCTGAATCTTTCGAAAGGTCCCGCAATGTGGAGCCCACGTGCCCAATGCGACAAAACAAAATTTTCCCTGTTTTGGAGAACTGTTTTGGAGAATACACCCAACCTTAAATTACGGCAGGATATTGTTAAACAACTCCTTTTCAAAGGAGATAAGGTCGAGGGTGTTATTACGCAACTTGGCAAAACCATAACCGCCCAAAGGGTAATACTGACCAACGGCACTTTCCTTAACGGAAGAATACACGTTGGCGAAGTTAATTTCTCTGGTGGAAGAATGGGTGAGGGTGCCTCTTTTCTTTTGTCCGACCAGTTGAAGAGTCGTGGGATAAGGACCCAGAAGTTGAAGACGGGCACACCGGTCAGAATAGATGGTCGTACCGTCGACTTCTCCAAAATGGAAGAGCAACCGGGTGATGACCAACCTCAAAATTTTTCATTCACCAAAACTCCGAGACTCAAAAACCAAAAAAGTTGCTGGATTGTTTATACCAACGAAGCGGTACACAAAGTTCTTCAAAAGGGTTTTGACAAATCTCCCATGTTTCAAGGCCGAATCCAAGGGGTTGGTCCGCGCTACTGTCCTTCTATTGAAGATAAGATTGTCCGCTTTTCCGATCGCGAGCGTCATCAGCTTTTTCTTGAGCCGGAAGGAAGGGACACGGTAGAGTATTACCTTAATGGTTTTTCGTCCTCCTTGCCAGAAGAGATCCAGTTGGAAGCACTTCATCTGATTCCGGGTTTGGAGCAAGCGGAAATTTTCAGACCAGGTTATGCTATAGAGTACGATTATTTCGATCCAACGCAGTTGCACTATACCCTTGAGTCCAAATGTGTGCCCAACCTCTATCTGGCCGGCCAGGTGAACGGAACCACAGGCTATGAGGAAGCGGCGTGCCAAGGACTAATAGCAGGAATAAATGCGCATATATCTATCCAAAATACTGAACCACTGATCCTTACGCGTGCTCAAGCCTATATAGGGGTGTTAATTGACGATCTGGTTACCAAAGGTGTGAGAGATCCGTACAGAATGTTTACGTCAAGAGCGGAATATCGTATTTTGCTGAGACAAGACAATGCAGACCAAAGACTTACGCCTATCGGACACAGAATAGGATTAGTCTCTTCAGCACAATACAGATCATTCCTGAAGAAATATCGCATCCAGAATCAAATATCCGGGTACCTGCGCGACCATCTGACCGAATTTGGAAAAATAAACGAGTTGTTAGAGCGCAGAAAATCTTCTGCAATCGGCCAAAATATTAGGCTTTCGCAACTTTTACTCCGACCGGAAATTAGTATTTCAGATATTATCGAAACCGATTCCCGCTTTGCCGATTTTCTAAGTGGATTGCACGCTAATGATGAACATATAAAAAATGCGGAAACATCCATTAAATATGAGAGTTACATCAAAAAAGAAGAAGAGATGGTAAGGCGGATGGAGAATTTGGATAGTATAAAATTGGATGCAGATTTCGATTTTTCACGTTTGTCGGGCTTGGCAAGCGAAGCAAGAGAAAAATTGATGATGGTTCGACCCGTCAATTTAGGTCAGGCCTCCCGGATTAGTGGAGTAAATCCTGCCGACATCACCGCTCTGATGATTTATTTGCAACAGAAGAATAGGAAGTAGTCCCGCCGGGAATCGAACCCGAATTTAAAGTTTAGGAAACTTTCGTTCTATCCATTGAACTACAAGACCAGGGCCGCAAAAGTACACTTTTTTTCAATAACCCTATTTTCATGCTGTCACGAGAAGTATTTGGAGAAATGCTTTGCGAAAGTTCTTGTCACCTTGAAAACCTCGTTGTTTATCGTGACATCTTTATGGTCAATGCGATTCACCTTCCTGGTGTTGATGACAGTCGAACGGTTAATCTTCAGAAATTTGTTTGGTGGCAGTTGACGGATGAAGTTTTTCAGGTTTTTCTTGTCATATATTGAAGTGCCGTTTTCTTTTACCACACGAATTTCGTTGCCTACGCTCTGGGCGTATAGAATTTCATCACAGAACACACGGCAATAGCCATTTTTACGGTCGTTAATAAAGATGAAATCCTTGTTGGTTTGAAAGGACAAATCCGGTTCATTGTAAAGAATCCTGTTTTCTGAAACCAAGGTATCATTATTTTTCGTCCCAGACAGATATTCATGAAGATTCAAGAATTTTCCCATGACATTCTGCACATTTTCTTTTTTTATGGGGGAGAAGATGAAATCCGAAAAGCCCCAGCACAAACAATTTTTTATCGTTCGGTAACCGTTTAGAGTCCCGACACCTATGACGTATGGTGGCTTTTGGATGTTGTGAAGGATGTCATGAGAGGCTAAATCCAAGAACAAAATGGTAGGGCGCTTTTGATTCAGATATTCCAAAGCTTCGCTTCGAGAGCTTAAAATACGATCAATACGTAAGGAGTAAAACTCTGATAAAAAATTAGTTAAAAGATCTTGTTGATGTTTTTCCATTACTAAAACGGAACAGTTGATAATTGATTTTGCCATTATAATAAAAACATTTGATGAATAAAAAGGGTTTATTTGCAAAAGTACTATTATAAACAAAACAGAAACAGAAAAAATGACGAAAACACAAATAATTAGAAATTAATAGCAAACAATCATTAAAAATCGAACAATAACAACCAAATTTTAACAAAGGTAAGGCTTGTTGTAAAAAGCAAAATTTTACCATTATTTTTCTAGAAAAAACATTATCTTTGCCGCCTCAAAAGGGAAAAAGATTTACTAACAAAATTCAATAAGATGAAAAAAGTAGGATTATTTTTATTGTTAAGTGTTTTCTGTGCAAGTTTTGCTTTTGCTCAGGAAAACGTAGAGGCAAAAAAAGAAGAAGGTTACAAATTCACTGATCTCAAAGTGATTCCCGTTACTTCCGTGAAAGACCAGCACAGAGCCGGTACCTGCTGGTGCTATTCCGGTTTGGGCTTCATTGAAGCTGAATTGCTTCGTATGGGCAAAGGTGAGTACGACTTTTCTGAAATGTACATTGTGTCCAACACCTACAATGACCGCGCCATGGCAGCTGTTCGTACACATGGTGACGTTTCCTTCTCCCAAGGCGGTTCTTTCTACGATGTGCTTTACGGTATGAAGAAATTCGGTTTGGTTCCCGAGAGTGAAATGCGTCCGGGTGTTGCATACGGTGATACGCTTTCCGATCATAGCGAACTCTCTCTGCTCACCGACGCCATGGTAAAAGCCATTGCCGAAGGCGAACAAAAAAGCCTGCAGAAGAATGAAAACAACGAAGTTCTCTGGCAAAAAGCCGTGGCCGCCGTTCACGATGTTTACCTTGGCAAATGCCCCGAGAAATTCACCTACGAAGGCAAAGAATACACACCGAAATCCTTTTATGAGTCTTTAGGTTTGAATCCGGACGACTATATTTCCATCACTTCCTACACACATCATCCGTTCTATGAGAAATTTGTTCTCGAAATCCAGGACAACTGGCGCTGGGCTCAGTGCTACAACGTTCCGTTGGATGAAATGATGGACATTTTTGATTATGCTGTTGACCATGGTTACACGGTGGCTTGGGGTTCCGACGTGAGCGAACAGGGTTTCCGCATGGGCGTGCGCAAAGGTTTCTGCGTGCTTCCGGAGACCAAACCTGCCGCTATGCAGGGTAGCGATATGGCACACTGGACAGGCATGAGCGCCAAGGAAATCCAGGATGAGGCAGCCAAGCACCCGACACCGCAACGCTGGGTGACCCAAGAGGAGCGCCAAGTGGCTTTCGACAACTGGGAGACCACCGACGATCATGGTATGCTGATTTATGGTAAAGCCAAAGATCAGGACGGTAACGACTACTACTTGGTGAAAAACAGCTGGGGCGACTATGGCGACTACCATGGCATGTTCTATGCTTCCAAGGCATTCGTGCGCTACAAAACCATGAACATTGTGGTGCACAAAGATGCTATCCCGAAAGATATCAAGAAGAAACTCGGCATCAAATAAGGAAACGAGTTGAATTTAATGCAATATGGCGCCAATGGGAAATTCCGTTGGCGCTTTTTTGTATTTTTGCGGTGTTGAAAACAGGCGACAAAATATGATATCACAAATTGTGATGTCATCTAAAAACCAAATCAGAGGTGTCAAAGTCATGTTAGACTACGATTTGGCAGCCATTTACGGCGTGGAGACCCGATCTTTGAACCAAGCGGTGAAGCGAAATATGGAACGTTTTCCACAGGATTTCATGTTCAGACTTACCGAAGAAGAATGGGATGCTCTTGTTCAATCTGGTATGATATCACAAATTGTGATATCATTGCTCAGCAAACGAAAAAAGACCAGTCCACCTTATGCCTTCACAGAGCACGGTGCAGTGATGCTCGCCTCCGTACTGCGGAGTCCGAGGTTGCGGACGTTGAAATGTTTTTTGTACAGTATGATTTCGTAACACTGGCAGTGATTTTAAATACCAAAGTGATGAAAATTGTAACCACACGATAATCAGATAAAATTCCCAATATTCAGAATTTTTATTATTTTTGCAAACCATAAGAACGATGAACGTATCATTTGAAGATGTTGAATTAGAAAAACTTATAATTACTCACAAAAGCAAAAGGTACAAAAAAATACACTCGAGACAAGAAATTCTTGTGGGCTTTAGACCGTGTATTTAACGATTTACATGGTGTAGCCAAATGCAGCGACTTGAAACAGTTGAGTTATCTGCATTACGAGCAGCTCAAGAAAGTAGGTATGAGTTCGGTAAGGGTGATGAATGGAAGGGTGGAACGGCTTTTGTTTAAGGAACTGGACAAAGGAATAAGAATATCAATCATAGAATTAGATGAAACACACTATGGACAACGATAGCAGAATCACAGGTTTCCGAGCGGTGCATCCGGGGGAAACTCTTGCCGAGGAACTGAAAGAACGTGGCATCAAGCAAAAGGAGCTGGCCAAGGCTATAGGCCTCCAGCCAAGCCATCTGAACGAACTGATCAAGGGCAAGCGCAGTTTCACCACTGCTGTGGCGATGGCACTCGAGAAGGAGTTGGGCATACCCTACGATTTCTGGATGCGCCTGCAGTACGGTTACGAGCACGACTGCCTTGTCATTGCCCAGCGAGAGGTGGAAGAGCAGCAGCGCACCCGACGCGAGCCGTCCCTTTTAAACAAGGTGGCATCAATCCTTTAATATTGGCAGGATAAAACCGGCACTCGCCAGCGCACCAACTGCTAACTGCTAATTCCTCCCCACCACAAACTTCACATCACTGATCCCCGCCTTGGTCTCCACGTGCGCGATGTAGGTGCCGGGGGCGAGATTACGGACGTTGAGGGTGCAACGCACATCGTTGACGGGGTTGGGCCACAGCCGCACCTCCGGCTTCAGCCTGTCATACGCGGGGATGCCCACGGTGTCGTTGGAAATGAAAGGCGGGCGTTTGCCTCTTTCGGTCAAATTATTTTCCGAAAGTAGCGAGGTAATAAAATATTTTGTACCTTTGCCGTCGAATCCCCCTTAGGTGGAATATACTAAGGCTTGCCCACTTCCAATAAGTGGGCTTATTTTTTGAAAAACAATGAAAACAATGGATAAACAGAAAGTTATCGTCTATGTTGATGGGTTTAACCTCTATTATGGTTTGAAAAAGAACTTGAAGTGGAGGCGTTATTACTGGTTGGATGTGGTGTGTTTTTTTGAAATGTTTATTAAACCGAATCAGGAGTTAGTGTGTGTGAAATACTTTTCTGCCAAACCCGACAATCTTGATAAAGCATTGCGGCAAAACGCCTTTTTTCAAGCCAACAAAGAGAATCCGAAGTTCCAATTGTTCTTAGGCAAATATCTCCGCAAGAACATCAAGTGCTACAATTGTGGCTTCGTCATTCAGACGTACGAAGAGAAGGAATCCGATGTCAGGATTGCGACACAAATCGTCAACGATGCCAATAATCACTATTGCGATGTGGCCATTGTCGTGTCTGCCGACAGCGACATGGTTCCCGCTATCGAGTTAGCCATGGCGGCGGGGACGAAAGTGTTCGTCTATTTCCCGCCTTTTCACCGCTCCAACAGTTTGAGTAGCATCAGCACATCGCGAGTGATCAATCTCGAACGTTATGAGTCACGATTTCGCCAGTGCATCTTGCCAGATGTTGTGCATCTTGAATCGGCTGATTTTGATTTGACAATTCCAGACAAGTGGAAAGCCTATCAGAACAGGCAAGGTGTGTGAAAATCACTTTGTCACAGATGTTTACAGCTACTGGGTATTACAACCTCATTGTTATTCAGCATTCTTAATTCCTCCCCACCACAAACTTCACATCGCTGATCCCCGCTTTGGTTTCCACGTGCGCGACGTAGGTGCCGGGGGCGAGGTTGTGGACGTTGAGGGTGCAGCGCACGTCGTTGACGGGGAGGAGGGTGAGGATAGTGCCCTGCATGTCGGCCACGGCGACGGAGACGATGGGGATCTCCTTCCCGCTCTCGATGGTGATCCGCTCGGTGGCGGGGTTGGGCCACAGTCGCACCCCCGGCTTCAGCCTGTCATACGCGGGGATGCCCACGTATGGCGTGGTGAATTCGGGGTTATGATAGAGGGCGATGACTGCACTTTTGCAAACTGTTGGACTGCTGCAAACAGAGACGTTATCAGAAAATGTGACGGAAGATTGGCATTCGCCTGAAATCGCCATATATCCTTGATTATTGACATACGTATTGCCGTAGCCAAACGAACTTGAGGAATATATGGAATCCGCATGAATGAACAAACCGTCTTCTCTCCATTGGTAAAAAGCTTGGTTTATAAGATTTGCTATTGCATAGGCAAAGACTCTGTTGTGGAGAGCTGCCAGTCGAAACCCTGTTCCTGAATTATTTGCCGGAACAATGCCATGGCTGACATAATGCCCCGTCATGGCATCATAGCTGACAAAAAAACCGATGTTGAGTTGGTTTTCCACCATTTGGCTTAACGGATGGCTCGGATCATCAAAATAAACGCTGCCCTGTGGCCCATAAGCTCCCACTCCTATCATATATACATGTCCATTATTATAATAACAACCCGACACATTGCTGTTTGCATGGTCTGGAAGATTCGGATCATGAGAACCGAGCGTATATATCTGGTTACACCAAAGAAGTTCCCCGTCCGCATTATATTTGATAATAAAAGGCGTAATATCAGAGCTATAATCCTGAATCGTTACATAATGAATACTATCCCAATATATGTGAACAGGGAATTGGGGAGGTACATTAAAGTAGATATCTTCACTAGGAATCATAAAATGGCCAGACAAGTAGAAGTTCCCTTCCTCATCAACAGAAAAACCAGACAGGGACGGTGTATATGGATTAATAGAGTCTCCTATCGAAAGTCCAATACCGTCCGAATGATCTATCAATTGTTTCGCGAACAGCAATTCCCAATCTGGGGAAAACTTATACATCATTATATTTGTGAAACAAGGGCCTGGGACATCGCTTCCTTCAGGAAAATAAATATCATATTTCCTGTTGGTATCGCCATCCACCACCAAGGTATATGGATTGGTGCTGGGGCCGTCATAAACTAATTTAGTGAAAATGTATGTATTCCCCTGCGCATCAACATGAAAAGGTGAGATATTTAAACTCGCCTCGTTGCAAAGATATTCTTCTGCACGGATATTATTAGCATATATTTTTCGACCGAAAGGCTGAACGAAATGGCTGTCCAACAGGTTTCCGTCCAAGTCAAAAGTGGCCAAATAGGACCATCGGCCTACCGTACGCGGAGGAACCCTTTGATCCTTTGGAATAGGCCGCACCTGAGAACCGGTTATCAAGGTGTCGAGCCAATAGTGCCAAGCCTGATCGTCGGAATAAGCATCCACATCTGTCAGGCCAGCATTCCCCATGACATAAACTTTATTGTCTCGCACTTCCAACCAGTGGGGTATGCACCTGCTATCCCGACTGGTTTTCACCTCTTTATGCCACAACATATTGCCCATAGTGTCATATTTCATAATAAATGCGCTCCAGCTGGAATTGTAATAAACAGTTGGATTATTGAGGAAAAGGAACGTGTTACCGTCAAACGTTAGGTTTCCACCAAAAGTCCCCAACACATAAATATTCCCCTCATCGTCAAAATCGATGTTTTTTACAGTGTTAACATCGTAGTTGTTTGGGGGTGGTGTACTGCTCCAGCAATGCGCCCACTTCCATTCGCCCTGGGCGGAGGCGGTGAGGGTGATAAGAAGGGTGGCGAGGGTGGCCACGAAAAGGGGTAAATGTCTCTTCTTCATAATCCGGATTTTTAAATGAACACGTTTTAATTTCCTAACGAAAGAAAGCCCGAATCGTTGCAAAAAAAATGCGAATTTTTGATGTTTTCCTGTTTGTATAAGTAATTGATTTATATGTTATTACAATAAGATATTTTTTGTTTGACGGAGGTAGTTGTAGCGTACGCTCGTGGGGGAGGAAAATTGAAAAAATTATTGCAGTGATACAATATTGGATTATTGGAATTATCATTCCTAATATGATATTTTTTGTATTTTTGCATTTCA